>JASMLW010000496.1 GCA_030748485.1 Pirellulaceae bacterium | reverse complement strand
GCTCGCTACTTGGCTGTCAGCGCGCCGGCGCACGCAGCGAATTTCGGCTTCCACACGATCGCTAAACACGATCGGGCTGACTTCGCGGTGATCGCCAGGCGCGACCTGGAACTCGAATTGCGGGAGCGCGATGGCGATCTTGAGCGGATGCTGCAATCGATGGCCGATCGACTGCGTGCGCGGCGGTTCATCGTGACGCTTGGCGGTCAGGGTTGCCTGGCGTTCGATCGCGACGAGGGGATCCACCGAGCCCAGGGTGTCTCGACCAACGTCGTCGACCGGTCGGGCGGCGGTGACGCGTTCTTCGCGATCAGTTCCTTGGCGGCCGCCGCCGGCGCGCCAATCGAAATCGTTTCCCTCTTGGGCAATGCCGCGGGAGCCCAAGCGGTCGCCACGGTGGGAGCGGAGCTCTCGATCGACGCGCTCGCCCTGCAGCGCCACTTGCAATCGCTGCTCAAGTGACCACCCCATCACATCGCCTTTTCCCTGAGACCTCAACCAAACCCGAGACGAGGCACTTCGATGAGCAACTTGACGTCCGTGTTGGTGACCGGCGGCGGCGGCTATGTCGGCTCGGCGCTCACACCCAAATTGCTCGACGCCGGATTCCACGTCCGCGTCCTCGACTTGTTCCTCTACGGTCGCGACGTGCTCGACGCCGTCCGCGACCATCCTCACCTGGAACTGGTCACCGGCGACCTGCGCGACCGGGACGCCGTCGCGTCGGCAGTCCGCGGCTGCGATGCGGTAATCCACCTGGCCTGCATTTCCAACGACCCGAGCTTCGAACTGGACCCCGATCTGGGCAAATCGATCAACTTCGACTCGTTCCGACCGCTCGTCGAACAGTCGCGGGCCGCCGGCGTTCGCCGATTCATCTACGCCTCCTCGTCCAGCGTCTACGGTGTCAAGCAAGAGGAGCAAGTCACCGAGGATCTGCCGCTCGAGCCGCTCACCGACTACTCGCGATTCAAGGCGCTTTGCGAGGAGATTCTGCGGGAGTATGAGTCTCCGGATTTCACAACCGTGACGCTGCGGCCCGCGACCGTCTGCGGGTACGCGCCGCGACTGAGGCTCGACTTGACCGTCAACATTCTCACCAACCACGCCGTCAACAAGGGCAAAATCACCGTCTTTGGAGGCAGCCAATACCGCCCCAATATCCACATCGACGATATCACGGATCTTTACGTTCAACTGTTGCAATTGCCGGCGAGCGACGTGACCGGCAGAGTCTGGAACGCCGGGTGGGACAACATGAGCGTCGCCGAGATTGCGCGGCAAGTGCAGCAAGTTGTCGGCGCCGAGCAGGTGGACATCAGCACCGAGCCGACAGATGATTTGCGTTCCTATCGCATTTCATCAGCTCAGATTCTCGGCGACATCGGCTTCGCACCTCAGCACTCGATTCACTCGGCCGCCAGCGACCTGCACGCGGCTTTTCAGCAGAACTTGATCGCCGCGCCGCTGGACGACGATCGCTACTACAATGTGCGCCGCATGCAATCCGTCGGATTGCGATAGACCGAGGAAAAGCAACCGACACGATGATCGACGAGCGAACTCAAGACGAGCTGCGAGCGACCGCGCGGCGAATTCGCCGTCATCTGGTGCAGATGTCGAATCGCGCGCGCGCCGCCCATCTCGGCTCAGCCCTGTCGTGCGTCGACCTGCTGGTTTACGCCTACTGGCGGTTGTTGGAGGTTTCGCCAACCGACCACGCCGCACCTCAACGCGATCGGTTCCTGTTGAGCAAAGGCCACGCCGCGGCCGCGCTCTACGCCACCCTGGCGGAGCGCGGATTCTTCCCGGTCGCGGAACTGCAGCATTTTGGCGAGGACGGGGGGAGCCTGAGTGAACAGATGAGTCCTGGCTGTGTAGCTGGTGTCGAAGCGGCAACCGGCTCGTTGGGACACGGCCTGCCTCTCGGCGCGGGGATGGCGCTCGCCTCGCGCATCGTGAAATGCGATTTTCAGGTGTGCGTGTTGATGAGCGACGGCGAGTGCAACGAGGGATCGGTTTGGGAAGCCGCCATGTTCGCCGCCGCACAGCAGTTGTCCAATCTGACCGTGGTCGTTGACTACAACGGATGGCAAGCAACGGGTCGCTCGGACGACGTGCTGCGGTTGGCGCCACTCGCCGACAAGTGGCGAGCATTCGGGTTTGAGACGTGCGAAGTCGATGGGCACGACTTCGCCGCGATCGAAAATGCTGTCGCCGACGGGAGCGAAAGAACGCGTCCGCTCGCCGTCGTCGCCCGCACGACGAAAGGTCGCGGAGTGTCGTTCATGGAGGACGACAACAACTGGCATTACCGGATCCCCAATGACACTGAAGTCGCCGCCGCGTTGGCTGAACTGGAGCAGTCATCGTGAGAACGGCGTTCGCGGATACTCTCGAGCAATGCGCGGCGGCGGACGACCGCATCGTCTTGCTCTCCGGCGACATCGGCAATCGGATGTTCGACTCCTTCAAGCAGCGCTTCCCGCAGCGGTTTTACAACTGCGGCGTGGCCGAGGCGAACATGATGGGAGTCGCCGCCGGGCTCGCCGCCTGCGGGCTGCGGCCCGTCGTTTACACGATCACGCCGTTCGTGACGACGCGCTGTCTCGAACAGATCCGCGTCGATGTTTGCTACCACCATCAACCTGTCATCATCGTCGGAGTCGGTGGCGGACTGGCGTACGCCAATCTGGGAGCCACTCATCACTCCTGCGAAGACATCGGCATGCTGCGAACGCTTCCGCACATGCGCGTCGTTTGCCCCTGCGATCGCGCGGAGGTCAAAGCCGCGCTGCCGGCGGCCGTCGCCCTCGGCGAGCCCACCTATCTGCGGCTCGGCAAGAAGGGCGAGCCCGACGTGCACTCCGCACCGCCCGAATTCGAGATCGGGCGAGGAATCGAGTTGCGGCGCGGCGACGACATCGTCTTGCTGGCGACGGGCAACATTACGCCCTCCGCGCTCCGAGCAGCCGACTTGCTCGAACAGCAGAACATCGGTGCGGCCGTCTACAGCGTGCACACCGTCAAACCGCTCGATGAACAACTGCTCGCCGCCAGTTTCCGTCGCGCTCGCCTCGTCGTCACCCTCGAAGAGCACAGCGCAATTGGCGGGCTAGGCGGCGGTGTCGCGGAATGGTTGGCCGACAACCCCAGCGCGAGCCCGCTGCTGCGGATCGGAACACCAGATTCGTTCTTTCACCAAGCGGGCAGCCCTGAATACGCGCGCCGGCAATGGGGATTGTCGCCCGACGCGATCGCCCAGCGAATTCAGCAACACATCGATAGCCAAACAAGTTGACTCAGTGAAAACGCAAGCCGCCATCCTGGTCGAGTTGGCTCGTCCACTCGAACTCGTCGATCTCGAGATCCCCGCACTGCAACCGGGCCAGTTGTTGGTCGAGATCACATTTAGCGGCGTCTGTCACACGCAATTGTTGGAAGCGCGCGGGCGGCGCGGGGCGGATCCGTACCTACCCCATTGCCTCGGCCATGAGGGAGCCGGCGTCGTCGTTGACACCGGACCGGATGTCCGACGAAGCAGTGGAGACAACGTCGTGTTGTCGTGGATCAAAAGCAGTGGAGCGAATGTGCCGGGGTCCGTCTACTCCTGCGGGGGTCGCCCAGTGAACGCCGGGGGCGTGACCACATTTTCGCGACACGCTGTCGTCAGCGAGAACCGCACGTCGCCGCTGCCGCCGGACACGCCGCACGCGGTCGCCGCGCTGTTGGGATGCGCCGCGCCGACCGGTGTCGGTTCGGTTTGGAATACGGCCAACGTGCAAAGTGGTCAAAGCGTCGTGGTTTTGGGAGTGGGAGGAGTCGGCCTGTGCGCGGTCGCGGCCGCCGCCGCGCGACGGGCGAATCCCATCGTCGCCGTTGATCGGCGCCCCGACCGCCTCCAACTCGCTCGCCAAATGGGCGCAACGAACCAGCTCAATGTTGACGACGTCGACTGGCGCGAACAGCTCGCCGCGCTGCTGCCCGGTGGCGTCGACTGCGCGATCGAGGCCAGTGGTCGACCAGAGGTAATGAGAACGGCTCTGGAATGCGTGCGCCCGCAGGGAGGAACAGCCGTTGTCATCGGCAACGCACCGCACGGCGAACAGCTCCAATTCGATCCGCAACAATTGAATCAAGGCAAACGCCTGCTGGGTACATGGGGTGGCGACTGTGTGGTCGAGCGAGACATTCCGCTGATCGCCGC
>JASMLW010000495.1 GCA_030748485.1 Pirellulaceae bacterium | reverse complement strand
CCACATGCGCACCCGCCAGGAAGCCCACCCATGAACGTTGACCTGGGGCGGGTTGGACGCGAACTGAAACTCACCGCCGAAAGCGTGCAGCGGACGGTTGAGTTGCTTGACGAAGGCAACACTGTTCCTTTCGTCACTCGTTACCGGAAAGACCAGACTGGCGGTCTCGACGAGGAACAGATCCGCGCTGTTCAAGTCCGTGTTAACCAGATGCGGCAAGTGGCCGAGCGCAAACAGACGATTCTCAAGTCCATCGAAGCTCAGGGACAACTCACTCCTGAACTGACGAACCGAATCAATAACACCCACTCGCCCAAGCGACTGGAAGACATCTACCTGCCCTTCAAACCGAAGAAGCAGACACTTGCCACCGCCGCTCGTGAACGCGGTTTGCTCCCGCTGGCTCTCGAGATCGAGAATGGCGTTGAACTCGACCTCCAACAACGGGCCACCGAACTCGTCGATCCAGCAAAACAAGTCGACTCGATCGATGACGTTTTTCGCGGCGTTCAACATATCCTGGCCGAACGAATCAGCGAGCGACCCGACGTGCGCGCGGCGCTCCGCGAGCTGTTTCGCAAAACTGGCGTCGTCGTCTCGAAGGCGGCCAACGACGCGACTCCCACCCGCGGTGGAACTGATCATCCAGCCGACGCGGCGCCCGCTGAATCAACACCGACTGAATCAACACCCGCGGACACAGCGCCGACTGACGCAACATCGACCGACGCGACGCCGACTGAATCAACACCCACTAACCCAGCGCCGACCGACGCGCCTCCGACCGACGCGACCCCGACCGACGCAGCATCGACTGACGTGACGCCCACTGATACAGCGCCGACCGACGCGACCCCGACCGACGCGGCAACGACTGACGCAACATCCACTGACGCGACAGCCGCTGACACGGCGCCGCCAGACGCGACAGCAACTGAATCAACTCCCCCAGACGAAAGCGCTGCAGCTGCCGCAACAACACCGTCCGAGGAAACGCCGCCGGTTGTCGACCCGACACCATCGAGCGCGTCGCCCGGCGCCAATGCGGGGGCGAACGTCGAAAAGCCGGCGAGCGCCGCACCGGTCATGGCGGCGGCAAAAGTGGTTCGATCGAGCAAGCCGACCGAATCGGCTAGCCAAGCGCGACGGCGAAAAAAACGCGAGCGAGCCGAGAACGCATTCAAGGACTATTTCGACTTTCGCGAGCCCGTCAACAAGGCCCCGCCGCACCGCATCCTTGCTCTGAACCGTGGCGAGCGCGCCAAAGTGCTCCGCGTGCGAGTGGAGTGCGATTCGGATGCCTTGCTCGATCTGGCCAACAAGACCGTGTTGCCCGATGAGCATGCTCATCGCGACATCGTTCAGGCGAGCATCAAGGACGCGGTCATCCGCCTGGTGTTGCCTAGCCTCGAGCGCGAGTTGCGCCGCGAGCTGACGGAGCGAGCCGAACTGCACGCCGTCGAGGTGTTCGTTCGCAATCTTCGCAAACTGCTGCTTCAACCCCCCGTGCACAACCGGACTGTCCTGGCGATCGACCCAGGTTTCAAGAGTGGCTGCAAGTTGGCGGTGGTCGACTGCTTCGGTCGCGTGTTGGCGACTGACGTCATGCACATCGTCGGCAAAGCGGACAGGTTGCAGCGCAGCAAGAAACGCCTGGCGGCCTTGGTGCGGAAACACTCCGTTGACGTGATCGCAATCGGCAACGGAGCCGCCTGTCGAGAAACCGAACAGCTGGTCTCCGAGGTGATCGAATCGGGAAGCGTGCACGCCGAACTGGCGTTCGTGATCGTCAATGAAGCCGGCGCGAGCGTCTATTCGACGAGCCCGATCGGGCGCGAGGAACTTCCCGACCACGAAGCCATTCAACGCAGCGCGATCTCGCTGGCTCGCCGACTGCTCGACCCGCTCTCCGAACTCGTAAAAATCAATCCGGCGAACATTGGCGTCGGTCTCTACCAGCACGATGTTCGCGCCAAACACTTGCGCGAATCGTTGGATGCCGTCGTCGAGTCGTGCGTGAACTATGTCGGAGTCAACGTCAACACGGCCAGCCCCGCGCTCCTCGGCTACGTCTCCGGGCTCAATCAACTCAAAGCTCGACGACTCTACGAGTATCGTCTTGAGCACGGGCCGTTTCGCAACCGGCAACAGTTTAAGGATGTACCCGGGTTCGGCGACGCTACGTTTGTCCAAGCGGCTGGGTTCCTGAAAATCACCGACGGCGACAACCCGCTCGACGCCACCTGGATTCACCCCGAGAGCTACGACGCGGCCCGCGTTCTGTTGACCAAATTGGACTCCAGTGAAACCGAACTGCAGACGATGATCGAGCCGGTCGCAGCGCCGCCGCCCGCCGAACCGACGCCCACGCCGGCCCCGTCCACGCAAGCGGTGAGCGAAACAGCGCCTGCTGAAACAGCGCAGGTCGAAACAGCGCAGGTCGAAACAGCGCCAACCGAAACAACTCCAGTCGAAACAACTCCAGTCGAAACAACTCCAGCCGAAGCAGCGCCAGCCGAAACAGCGCCAGTCGAATCAGCGCCTGCTGAAACAGCGCCAGCCGAACCAGCGCCAGCCGAACCAGCGCCAGCCGAACCAGCGCCAACCGAAACAACTCCAGTCGAAACAACTCCAGTCGAATCATCGCCAGCCGAAACAGCGCCTGCTGAAACAGCGCCTGCTGAAACAGCGCCAACCGAACCAGCGCCAACCGAAACAACTCCAGTCGAAACAGCGCCAGTCGAAGCGGCAGCAACCGAAGAAACGGCCCCCACTGAGACTGCGCCGACCCCAGCCGAGGCGTCGGCGACTGACACTGGGCCGCCCGACTCGGCTCCGGAAGACGCGGCGGCTGAGGCGGCGGCGGCTGAGGCGGCGCGTGTTGGCGACGCAGCGGCGGTCGATCGGGGGGAAGCGAGCCCTGTTCAGCAGGTTCGGCGGCGGCTGGAGGCGAAGACCGAATCGCTTGACCGGCAATCGACGGCGGCCGAATTGGGGATTGGTGAAATGCTGCTGGCGGATTTGCTGGCCGCTCTCGTGCGTCCCAATCGGGATCCGCGCGAGGACTTTCCGCCTCCCACATTCCGCCGCGAGATCATGAAATTGGATGATCTGGAACCGGGAATGCAGCTCACGGCCGTGGTGCTGAACGTCGTCGACTTCGGCGCGTTCGTGGACATCGGCCTGACCGAAAGCGGACTGATCCACATCAGTCGGCTGGCCGATCGATTCATTCGCGACCCGCACGCGGTTGTCAGTGTGGGCGACAAACTGCCGGTCTGGGTCGTGGAGATCGACAAGGGGCGTCGGCGAGTTTCACTGACGGCGATCGCGCCGGGCAGCGAGAAGCCTCGCGAGAAACGCGGTCGAGCCCCGGCTCAAAAGAAAACGCCGCGAACAGTCCGCAAGGACCAAGGACAGCAGGGAGATGCGCGGAAGGCGAAGCGCAAAGGAAAGCGGGCCGGCTCCAAACCCCCGCCGCCGCCCAAAGTTGTCAAGAAGGCCAAGCCCGATCCACCTATTACGAAGAAGATGATCGAAGGCAACGAGCCGATGCGGACGTTTGGCGATCTCGCGCAGTTCTACGAAAAGAAGAGCACTGACGAAGAACCTGGCGACAAGAAATAGATCGCCAGTGAGGACCAAGACGTGAATGACAGCGATTTTGAGCAGCGTTTGCAACGGGCGATCAAGCGCGGTGAACGCCGCAGTGACGAAAAGCAACGGCAGGCTGAGAAACAGGCGTTGACCCAGGAGGAGCTCAAACAGCTCCACAATCAACATCGGTTGCAGTTGTCGGAGCACATCGAACGCTGCGTCGGGCGGCTGCCCAACTATTTTCCCGGTTTTGAAATGGAGACCATTTTCGGTGACCGAGGCTGGGGCGCCGCTTGCAGTCGCGACGACATTCGACTGGTGCGCGGTCGCCGCGACAACGACTACAGCCGCCTCGAAATGACCATTCGCCCATGCACCGAATACCACGTTATCGATCTGGCGGCGAAGGGGACGATTCGCAACAAAGAGATTTTCAATCGCAACCACTTCGAGAAAATCGTCGACGTCGACGTGACGACGTTTGTCGAGTTGATCGATGTCTGGGTCTTGGAATTCGCCGAAATGTACGCCGCCAAAAAGTAGCGCAGCGTCGGCTTTTCGCGGCGCGACGGCGACACTCATTTCAGTTGAGATGTGGATCGAAGGGCCATCGTGAAGACGCCGCATGAACGAAATCCCTGAGCCTCCACGAATCGACACGGGCGAAGGCGAAAAGCCGGCCGTCGTCGACGCTCGACATCCGCCCGGTTTCTCGATCGGTCACCTGATGTTGTTGATCACCGGAGCGAGTGCGTACTTCTCGATCGTCGCGCAACTCAATCGCAAGATGGTCGGCTCAACTGGCGTCGTCATTCTCATCTGGCAGTCGCTGGTTTTCGGATGCGGATTCCTCGGACTTTGTGTCTTTCTACGGCGGCGCGGCAGCAACGCCCCGTGGCGTCTGGAACCGGGTGAATGGTTAGCGGCGATCGTCGGATTCGAATTGGCCGTGGCGGCCGTTCTCGATCTGCTCAACGCCAGCCTCGATTCGCCGATCGTGCGCGCGGGCAACGTCGCCGCCATTCTCGGTTGCAGTTTGCTGGTCGCCCCGACACTCGCCAAGTCGACCGACCCGAAGTGGCGGCTGGTGTTCGCAGTGATGGCCTTGCTCGCCAGTGCTCAGTTCACCATCGCGATCGTCTGGTCGTTCTTGAGCGAGTCGCTGGGTGACGCGATGGGGGCCGCTTGGTCGATCCGCAATCAGGCAGCCGCCTATGGCAAGGGCGCGGCGGGTTTCGTCGGCCTCGGATTTGCGGCCGTTGAGTCGGCGCGGTGGAGCGAGGACCGCGGCCCGCGGCCCGCTTGGCTGCATTGGGTGGGAGTGGGGACGTGGTTCTGCTACGCCGTCAACGAGTCGTTCGTGGAATGGCTCGCCGGGCTGCTGAACTTCAACGCATGGTAGTCGCGCGAACGACGCCAGCCGCGACTTCCTAGTTCGACCCGGCGGACAGCAACCCCGTGGCGAATCCGAGCAGATCGTTCTTCGCGCGGCAATGCGCGATGAACTGACTGTAGTCCCCGGCTCGCTGGGAGAGTTCGAGCAAGGAGGGGGCCTGGCCGGTGAGATGGGCGTTATCGGGTGTGAGCTCGACCAACGCCTGAATCGCATCGTCGACTCGACCCACCCGGGCCAAGAGGTCGATGTAGGTCTCCACCGAACCGGCGCCGAACTCGTAGGCGTCGATCGTTTTTGCTTTGTCCAAGAAGAACTCAAGCGCTGGCTCGACATTCTCTCCCAACAACGCCTGGAAAAAGAGCGCGTGACTGGGGTACAGATCCGTGAACGGCTCATCGCCCTCGTATTGAAATTGCTGGTGAAGTCGCCGACCGTACTCGGTCATGTCCAGCGCCAGTCTCAGGAGCTGTTTGTCTTCGAGCAAACGGGCGTAGCGAATCGTGGAAGCCAGGTGCGTCGTGTCGATGTGATAGGAGTGCTCGCCGAACATCCAATCTCGATCAGCGACCAAGTCAGCGATCGGCGCATCCGCCAGCTCCTCACCTTCCTGTTGAGCGATGTCGGCCCGCAGCGTCGCCGACAGCTCGTCGTGAACGTGTTTCACCAGCAGTTTCGCCGCCGCCAACAACTCTTCCTTCGGTCGCTGGTGGACGAGCGATTCAAATGTTGTAATCGCATTGCAGGTGCCGAAGCTGTCCAGCACTAGACGGAAGCCGCGCTCCGCATCAACTCCTTCATGAAGACAAACTTCGACAAGTTCGTCGAGGTTGTCGTCGTTGGCTTCAATTGCGCCGATCAGTTGGGCGGCCATTTCGCGGTCGCCGACCGGCCGCAGATACATCCACCCCTCGCGAACCTTGCCGTCGGAAAGCAGCAACTGGCCCACTTCGCGACACGCCTCAAAGAGTCCGTTTTCAAGACCCTCGCGCAGCGACTCATCCAACTCGTCGCCATTGTCGGAATAGAGCAACGGCAGGTTGATTTGCCTGCGAGCGCGCATCTTGAGCGCTTCGAACAGTTCGTGGTATTGCTTGCTCGATCGCAGTTGTTCGATCAATTCGTCGAGCACGGCTCCTTCGCCGCCACTGGCCAGAGCGCCTTCCAATTCTTCAAAATGCGACGTCATCAGTTCGCCTGGAACGGTTGATTCGGGGAAGCAAAAACGAACCGATCATCGTACCAGCCGCGGCCCTCGGCGGGTAGCGATCTCCTCTTTCTCAGACGCCAACTCGGCATTAGCATAGAGTTTATGTCTTCTCCGCCCACCTTCGACGGTCTGGTCGTGGCCGCTTTTGAAAGCCGTCGCGCGACCGAGATGTCGCGCTTGATCGAGCGCCACGGCGGCGTCGCCCGCGTCAGCCCCTCGTTGTGCGAGACGCCCCTGACCGATGACGCCGGGGCGGTCGACTTCGCCCATCGGTTGATCACCGGAGAAGTCAGCGTGGCGATCTTCTTGACGGGCGTCGGGTTTAACCACTTGCTCAAGGCTGTCGAGCGGCGAGTCGACCGGGATCGCTACCTCAATGCACTCGCCGATATCACGACCATCGCCCGCGGACCCAAGCCGGTCGCCGCGATGCGCGAAGTCGGCGTCCAGGCGACCCATCGAGCGGCGGAGCCCAACACGTGGCGCGAGATTCTTCGCGTGATCGACGAAGAAGTGCCCGTGACCAACCAACTCGTCGCCCTCCAAGAGTACGGCAAGAGCAATCCCAGCTTGATCGCCGGCCTCGAAGCGCGTGGCGCCGATGTGCTCAACCTGCGCGTCTACCATTGGGAATTGCCCGCCGACACGACCGGCCTCCAGGCCAACGCCACCGCCCTCTCCGCTGGTGAAATCGATGTCGCCCTCTTTACGTCGGCACAGCAACTGACCAACCTGCTGGAGATCTCACAGCACTTGGGGCTGGTCGACTCGGTGCGAACCGGTTTGCAGCGGGCAGTCGTCGCCTCGATCGGCCCCACTACGAGTGAAGCGCTGCGCGACGAGCGCATTTCTGTTGACGTCGAACCCGATCGCCCCAAGATGGGCGCGCTGGTCGCCGCCGCCGCCCAATGGGCGCCCGCGATCCGCGATCGAAAGGAGCGAATCTCCGCTATGTTGTCCGGTCCCGCTAGTGATCCCACGGATGTCAGCGCCCCCTGGTACAACAGCCCGTTTATGTGCGCCTGCCGCCGCGAGCCGGTCGATGTCACTCCCGTTTGGCTGATGAGGCAAGCCGGCCGCTACATGGCCGAATACCGGGAAGTGCGCGCCAAAACCACCTTCCTCGAACTCTGTAAGAACCCGCAGTTGTGCAGCGAAGTCATGGTCACGGCCGTTCAGAAACTGGGCGTCGACGCCGCCATCATCTTCTCCGACTTGCTGCCGATTCTCGAGCCCTTGGGACTCGACCTCGAGTTCGCTCAAGGTGAAGGCCCCGTGATCCACAATCCCGTCCGCGATGCGGACGACGTCGATCGAGTCAAGGAGTTGGATGATGTTGAGTCGCTCGACTTCGTTTTCGAGACGGTGCGGCAAACACGCAACGATCTGCCCGCCGACATTCCGCTCATCGGATTCGCCGGCGCTCCGTTCACCTTGGCCAGCTACGTGATCGAAGGCGGAGCCAGCCGCAACTACTTGCACACCAAGTCGCTCATGTATCGCGATGAAGGGGCCTGGAAAGAGCTCATGGGCAAGCTGGTCCGCGCCGTCTCGTCCTACCTCAATGCTCAAATCGCCGCCGGCGCCCAATGCGTCCAACTGTTCGATTCCTGGGCCGGCTGCCTCGGACCGGACGACTATCGCCAATACTCAATGCCCTACGTTCGACAAATCATCTCGTCGATCACGCCCGGCGTGCCGGTGATCAACTTCGCCACCGGCAATCCTGCTCTGCTACCCCATTTGGCCGAAGCGGGCGGAGCCGTGATCGGCGTCGATTGGAGAATTCGCCTCGACGAAGCGTGGAAGACGATCGGACACGACCGAGCCGTGCAAGGCAATCTGGATCCCACCGCGCTGCTCGGCGATCTCGATTCGCTGCGGGCCAAGACGGCGGCTGTGCTGCAACAAGCGGGCGGGCGGGCGGGACATATCTTCAATCTCGGACACGGCGTGCTGCAGCAGACCGATGTCGCACACGCCCAGGCGCTCGTCGAAATGGTGCATGACCTGAGCTCGCATTGACCTGAGCTCGGTCAACAAAAAAGACAGCCCGGCGAAACCGGGCTGCCTTTATTGATATTCGCGTTGCCGCGTCGACTAGCGGGACAGCTGAGCGCTGACGGGCGTCACGCGACGACCGGGCAGGTATGCCGAGGGGTCAACGACGGGAGCCGGAGGCATGGGAGCCATGTCTTCAGCTTTGCCGCCCTTGTCGGCGCCACAGCTCTTCTCGCTTCCGCAACCGCCCTTGCCACCCTTGTCGTCGCAACCGCAGCGGTTGCACGCAAAGATTCGCTCGAGCAGTGATGTGCGGCTGCAATTGCCTTTGCCCTTGTCGGCGCCACAACCGTCGCCTTTGCCTTTGTCGGCGCCGCAACCGTCGCCTTTGCCTTTGTCGGTGCACTTGTTGCAACGACTTCGGCTCTTGCGACCGCAGCAGCTGTCGCCTTTGCCTTTGTCGGCGCCGCAATCGTCGCCTTTGCCGGCTTTGGCGTCGCAGCTGTTGCAACGACCACGCAGGCCCTTGCGATCACAGCAACTGTCGCCCTTGCCGCCTTTGTCCGCGCCGCAGGACTTCCCGCGGTCGCAGCCGCGATTGCAGCCGCCTTTTTTCGATTCGCAGCAGTTGCCTTTGGCTTTGCTTTCGCAGCCGCATCCGCTAACGCCGAGCATTCGGTCAAGCAATTCGAAACCGAAGCTTTGGGTACACAGGCCGAGGCCCAGCACCATTGTGCCGAGAAGAATATTCCACTTCATCGAACCACGTCTCCTTTACGTTGGATCTTGACGAACTGGCGCGTCTCCCCGCAGCAAAAACCCAGCCGCACATTTCAAGGAATCCGTCCCTGCGAAGGCGTCTGATTGGCGTATCAATCAACTCTGGGTCGAAGCAGAGCAGATTGATGGTGGGTGTTTTCGCCGTTTCTCTTGTCGCGGGAAATTAGGGTCTACCGCAGTTCGTGGGTGTCGCGCCAGAACCGGCCGAGCCAATCCTTGACTCGATTTATCGTCCGCTCCGGTTAGCCTGACACGGGCAACGCGTGCCGAGTTGGCAATTGGGTCGCGTCAACTGTCACCTACCGTATCGGCCCCCAGATTGAAACGCCTTGAACGTTCGGAACTAATTTTCAGCAAATGGCTTACATCGACTGTTAGGGTGACTTTTCCGAGCTCACAAGAGAGTCAAGGCTGCTTGACTCTGACGGCTGGGTTTTCTGGCAAACCACCTGTTGGGGGTGTTGTCGCCCGACTATTCATTGCCGATAATCCGTAACTTACGTATCAACCAGTAAGTTCGCCGGCGCGGTCGCCGTCTGTTAATATGACTCCCCCTTTCATCCCACACTCCCGGCCCCACGAACTCACGATGACGGCTGATGTGACTCGCCGCGGTTATGAGATTGCCGACTTCGGCGAGATCGACGGGGTGAATTGTCCCTGCGGCGTCGCCCGCCGCGCGTTTGCGGACGTCAGCGATTTCCCGGGCACGGTGCATGTCACGGAAATCTCGGCCGACGCGCGGATCCACTATCACAAGCGGCTGACCGAAACATATTTCTTTTTGGAGTGCGAACAGGGCGCGCGGATGCAGTTGGACGATGACCAAGTCGCCGTGCGGCCGGGGATGAGCATCATGATTCGACCGGGCACTCGGCATCGGGCGATCGGCAAGATGCGAGTTCTCATCCTGGTGCTCCCCAAATTCGATCCGGCGGACGAGTGGTTCGACTGATTCGCGTACGACGCCTCCCGTTGTCGGCGCGGCCGCACCATAATTAGCATTCCTCACGAGCAAGGAAGCGCCCCCTTCACGGAGATCCACGCACGCCATGAAATCCCAATTGACCGCTTGGGCCAGCATATCGGCCGCTTTCGTTCTCGGCCTGTTCGCGGCCGCCGGGCTGTCCGGCTGCCAAGAAGCCAAGACTCCCACCCCCCCGGCTCCCGTGGCCATCGTCGAAGACCCAGCGGAGGATCCGGCGATCGAAGAACTGGTCGATGCACCGAAACCGTCTGAAGAACCAAATCCGCAAGACCCGCAACCAGAGGAACCCGCCGGACCCCAGTCGGCGGACATCGTTGCGGCGGACGCGGCGACGACGGCGGTGGACAAGTCAGCCAATGCGCAGATCGTGGTCGGCGACTGGGCTCAGTTGGGCGGCAGTTCGTATCGCAACAACGTGCCGATCGGCAAGGACATTCCCATCGATTGGGACGTCGGCGGCTTTGACCGCAAGACGGGCGAGTGGAAAAAGGACGCCGCGTTGAACATCAAGTGGGTCAGCCCCTTGGGCAGCATCACCTACGGCAATCCGGTCGTCGCCGGTGGACGGGTTTTCGTGGGGACAAACAACGGCTCCGGCTATCTGAAACGCTATCCGAACACGGTCGACTTGGGATGCCTGCTTTGCTTCGACGAGAAGTCCGGTGAATTCCTCTGGCAGCATTCGAGTGAAAAGCTGTCGACCGGTCGCGAAAACGACTACCCGTTGCAGGGGATCTGCTGCGCGCCGTTGGTCGAAGGCGACAAGTTGTGGTTCGTCACCAGCCGGGGCGAAGTGTGTTGCCTGGACATCGAAGGCTACTACGACGGCGAGGACGACGGCGAAGTCCAGAACGAGTTGGGTAAGTTGTTCCGCATGCGCGGCGGTGACGATTCCGATACGGATCCGGTGAAGCTGGCCCTCTCTGGATTGGCGGAAGGCAAGCTGACCGACGATCTCAAAGCGGAGTTCGCGAAAGTCGGAGTCGAACTGACGGGCGACGCCAAAGTGACCACCGGCGAAAGAAGTTGGACCGTCGCAGCCAAGGTGGGCGACGCGGATCGGCAGTTCATCGTCAAGCAAGACGGATCCAGCCTGACCGTTGCGAAGCGGATCACACCGGCTGACAAGAGAGAAGCTGACACCATTTGGGTCTTCGACATGATGACCGAGTTGGGGATTTGGCAGCACAACATGTGCAGTTGCTCCGTCACCGCCTTGGGAGACGTCTTGTTCGTCAACACGTCGAACGGAGTGAACGAGACACACATCGAGTTGCCGGCGCCTGACGCGCCGAGTTTCATCGCGATGGACAAGAGTACCGGAAAGGTCCTGTGGACTGACAAGTCGCCTGGCGTCAACATCCTGCACGGCCAGTGGTCATCGCCGGCGGTCGGCAAGTTGGGCGGAGTTTCTCAAGTGATCTTCAGTGGCGGCGATGGTTGGGTGTACAGTTTTCAGGCTGACGGAGGGAAGGGAGGCAAACCAACTTTGCTCTGGAAGTTCGACGCCAATCCCAAGGACTCCAAGTGGCTTAACGGCGGACGCGGAACTCGCAACAACATCATCGCCACTCCAGTCATCTGCGACGGCTTGGTCTACGTGACGGTGGGGCAGGACCCCGAGAACGGAGAGGGAGAAGGCCACTTGTGGTGTCTCGATCCGACGAAGCGCGGCGACGTCAGTTCCCAACTCGCCGTCAAAGAGGATGCGCGCGACACGATCATCGAGCCGCGGCGAATGCAGGCGGTCATCGCCGAACAAGGTGAAGTGGCGATCGACAATCCCAACTCAAGTGTCGTCTGGCACTACACGCGCTACGATCAGAATGGCGACGGCGAGTACGACTTTGAAGAAGAAATGCACCGCTCGTGCGGCACGGTCGCGATCAAGAACGACCTCCTCTTCATCGCCGACTTCAGCGGGTTGTTCCATTGTCTGGACGCCAAGACCGGCAAAGTCCATTGGACGTACGACATGTTCGCCGCGGCTTGGAGTTCAGCGCTGATTGTCGAAAACCACGTTTACATCGGCGACGAAGACGGCGATGTGGCCGTTTTTGACTTGACCACCAAAGCCCACGAACCGATCGCTGAGATCAACATGGGCAACTCGGTCTACAGCGCTCCCATCGTCGCCAACAACGTCTTGTTTATCGCGAGCAAGACGCACTTGTTTGCGATCAAGGCGGCGGATTCCAGCGAAGAATAGCTGACTGCCGCAGTAGTTGCCGATCGAAGACCACACGCTCGATTCGGGGGCTTGAATCACGTGGAGGGAAACTTGTCTCCGCTCGTCTTGGATGTCGGCAACTGCGGTTTCGACCACAGCTCCATTCGCCGGTTGTTGGAACGCGAGTTTTCCGCGGAGGTCGAGCAAGCCAATTCGCAGCAGTCGGCTCTGCAAGCGCTGCGCGACGCCGACTACGCGCTCGTCCTGGTGAATCGAAAGTTCGATCGTACGGGCGAAGACGGACTGTCCCTGATCCAAGCGATAAAGTCCGCCGCGGATCTGCAATCGACTCCCGTGATGCTGATCAGCAACTACGAGGAGTACCAATCGCAGGCAGTCGAATACGGAGCCGAGCCCGGCTTTGGAAAAGCGCAGCTCGGCGATCCCGCCACGCGCGCCGCGCTCGCCGGGCTGCTGGAAAACGCGTAACGCGCGGAAAGTAATGTTACCGCGCTGTGTTGAGTGGAACGTCCGGCGTTGTCGCGACTTCGTCGCGAAGTCCTGCCCGGCAGGCAGGACCTACAAGTGCGGGACCCACAAGTGCGGGACCTACAGCTGAAATAGACAGCAGAGCAAGAGGCGGGTCTAGCTCATCGATTTGCCGGCGAAGAATCCGGCGGCGGCGACTACCACGCCGATGAAAAAGATGAGCGCCGTCCAAGCGTTGATGCTCCAGCTGTTGAAGAACTGGCCGATAATCATCGTCCAGGAGAATCCCATAATGGCAAACATGATCGGTTGCTTATCGTCCATCGCTCTCTCTTCGCTGCTGTCTAACTCTCGGCGATCGTCATCGCTCGTCTTCGCTAACGCGGTTGGCGCGTCATTACATTGGCGTTACGGGCTGTCGCCGTCGTCGCCATCGGTCGCTTCAGCACCTCCGCTGTCGCCACTCGGTTCAGCGGACGCCAAGCTGGCGGCCACTGCGTAACCGGCCTGTCTGAATTCAGGGATCTTACCGAGCGGCGTTTGGAGATCGATCGTGTATCGACGCGACGCGATCACCGTTTCCAGAATCTGCCGTTCAACGGTCAGCGATTGCTCGCCTTCAGCGGACGTCAATCTAATGCGCAGTTTTTTCACGTAGCGGGCGCAGGGAGTCTCGCCCACCACCATTGGAATCACCGGTTCCACCAGCGGCGCGCCTTCGCCCTCAAGTCTCTCCGCGACGTGAGTGACGAATCCGTGCAAGTTCTCCTCCGTCACCTCCGGTTCGGCGAACGCCGCATCCTCGGCCGTGACGTGAATTCTCGGCACGGTGAGGTTGGCGTTGAAATAGAAGCGAACGACGAATCCCGTTTTGCGGGGACGAGCGCGCCAACCGTCCGGCGGAGCCAACTGGATGCGCCCATCGTCCAGCGGGGGCATTGCGCCACCGACGTCTTCATCGCTCACGCTGACTCGAACCGTCTCGACCGGAGCCGCGGTGGGGGGCGCTGCCGATGGAGGAAGGGGAAGTGGAGCCGCCGGTTGATTCGCGCCCCCACAACCGACCATCGCTCCCAGGAACAATCCGATCACGCCAAGACGCATTGTTTCCACCCAGTTTGGTTTCGGATGAGGCAGGTGACGGCGTTAGGGGCGCCGCATGGGACAACGTTTGCACGGTGAGTTCGCACGGTGAGTTCGCACGGTGACGGGTCGCACCGGCCATGTCAAGCAAACACCGGAACCCACGCAGCACGAGCCACTACTCCTCAACCACCTCTTTGACCTTCTGCACGAAGTGGGGCGTTTTGCCGTCCTTGCTCAGCACCTTGGCCTTGTCTTCGGCCTGCTTCTTTTGATTGTGCTCATACAAAGCGACCCGCTTGAGCGACTGGTTGAAGACGCCCCAAAACAGCTTTCGGCGGACCTCCACCGGCTCGCTCTTCTTGGCTCGCGACTTTCGCTTGGCTTTCGCCTTCTTCTTTGGCGCAGCCGCTTTCGCCGCCTCTGCCGCTTCCGCCTCTTCGCGAGCCGCTTTGATACTCTGAGTTTTTCGGGCCATAGATGGAGCCGCGTTAGAGAAATGCATACCCCCCCGAAAGAGGGTTTGGTAATCCGGTCGTTAAGTTTACTCGATCTGGTCTTTTCCCGCTACTGGGACCGCTGTGCCGGCGCATAAGCACTGACCACAGGCCAGCTTGGGATTCAAGTCGACCGCCGCGGCGGGGCGCGGTCGCGTTGCCGGATCTCAACTGCTGAGGCGAATTGGCAACCGGCCCGCCGGGTCTCGGGGACCGCCCGCCATCCACCGGATTCCCTCTAACCCGTTGAGACCAAGCGGTTTGGCCGCAGGCGACTCGACGGCGGTCAGCTTTGGCGCCGGAGTTGCCTAACTTTCGGAACGACAAACGACTTCTCTCTGCGGAATCGCGAGCGTCGCGGCGCGAGAGCCTTGGTCCCCTCAGGCTCTCCGCCGCGACGCTCTGTTTTATCCACCACACCCACCTGACGAATGTCGCCCATGCACGTAAGCCAACTGGTTGAGATTGCCGCGATCACGGCGGCCCACGCGCCCGTCTTCATTCGGTGCACGAACAACGTCTCACTTTCGGCGATGGAACGGTATTGGACGGCGTCCAAATGTCGCATCGATCGATGGACTCGGGTTCTCAAAGCGGCGCAAACCGACCTCCAGACGGGTCGCGACTTCGATCGGTTTTTGTTGTGGGTGGAAATCAGGCCGACCGTCGAGGAGATACTGGCGAGCGAGATCCTCACTCGTGTGTGGAGCGCGACGTCGCACCATTTCGATCGCCTGCGAGGAGAGAACGAGCTGAGCCCGATGACGCGAAGTGTCTTCGTCGGTCACCTCGAAGCTCGCAACCGCGCACTCGATCTGCTCATCCACGGACACGCTGTGGACATTGAGCAGGCCGTCGAGCTGAACCGCATTCGCCGCAAGTGCGAACGATGGACCGACATGTTGCTGGCCAACCTGTTACCCGACTACGACCCGAGCGAATTCTGTTTTGACGAGCGGCGGACGGGCGACTTCGCCGCCGACATGCGAGACGAGAGGGAGCAGACATTGACTCCAACATCGTGGAACGTCGTCATGACATCGCTGCGCGCGTCCTTTGGACACGGCTTTGTCGCCCACTCGCCCAACGCGGACTTGAACGATCGCATAGCCAACAGCGTCAATTCGAGTTTTCAAGCCGAAATGTACGACTCGACCGGCGTCATCAAGACGAACTGGATGCTGCGTCTTGAGAACGTCGCGGACGACTCCGAAGGCTACCTCAACATTCTGATCGAGGAAGAAGAGCGCAGCGCAGCGCAGCCGGATCGCCACTTCCCGCGATTCAATTCGAAGAATTGAGTTTCTCCGCGTTCGGCCCGAGCGCGTCGAGCAATCGAGCGACATCGTCATCCGTGTGTGGTTCGCACAGGCTGATTCTCAAAAGCGACTCGCCGTTCGGCACGGTGGGCGGCCGAATACCGGGCGCAAAGACACCGGCGGAGTACAACTGGTTGGCCAGTTGCATGGCCGTCTGAGGTTGCCCGACGTAGATGGGGATGATCTGGCTGGTTGAAGCGCCCGTCGTCCATCCGAGTTCGGCGATGGAAGCCCTCAATTGTTCGGCGCGGCGAAGCAGATCCTCTCGCTGTTGCTGGGATTCACGAACCAGACCCAACGCCATGATTCCGGCGGCGGACGCGGCGGCGGGAGGCGCAGTCGAGAAGAAATAGGGTCGAGCGCGATTGGTCAGCCACTCAATGACGCGTTCTTCGCCGCAGACGAAACCGCCGATCGACCCGAGCGCTTTGCTCAACGTGCCGACCCGCAGATGGACTCCGTCCTCGACGCCGAGCGCTTCGCAAACACCTCGACCACAGCGGCCGAAGACGCCGGTCGCGTGAGCCTCATCGACCATCACCATGGCGCGGTGCAGCTCGGCCAGTTCAACGATTTGTGGAAGCGGCGCGACATCGCCGTCCATGCTGAACAGACTGTCGGTGACGATCAACTTTCTCGGCGCCTCGCGGGCCGACGCCAGCGCCGCGTTGAGCGAGTCGACATCGGCGTGGTTGTAGATGTGTACGTCCGCTCGACTCAATCGGCAGCCATCGATGATGGAGGCGTGGTTTTTGGCGTCACTAAAGACGGCGTCTCCCCGCTTCACCAACGCCGCCAGAGAGCCGCAGTTCGCGGCGTAACCCGATGGAAAGAGCCGGGCCGCGGGGACTGCTTCGAATTGGGCGATCGCCGCCTCGAGGTCGGCGTGCGCGGACGAGCGTCCAGACAACAGCGGACTCGCCCCACTCCCCCATCCGTGAGGACCGAGCGCCCCGCGGACAGCGGCGGTCAATCGAGCAGCCAGGCCCAGGTAGTCGTTGGAGCCGAAATTGATCACTCGACGACCGGCGATTTCAATCCCGCGCGGAGATTGCGGCCCTCCGCGATCAAACAATTCGCGCCGCAGACCGCGCCGCTCCAGGGCAATCAACTCCGCATCGATCCACGCCAACGGGTCATTCGTCATCACTGACTCCATCGCGCCGCGCTACGACGCGTCGGCGGCCTTCTTGTGAGCCGCTTTGACAATCGCGTCGAACTCACCCTTTCCGACCGGCTGGACGGAAAGACGCGAGCCGCGACGGAGCAACTCCATTCCCTCCAGCGCCTTGATCTCTCGCAACTCGTCGAGCCCCAGGGTTTGGTCGAACACTTCATCCAGTTTGATGTCGACCATGAACCAGCGCGGATTTTCGGGCGTCGATTTCGGATCGTAGTGCTTGTCGTTTTCGTCCCAGGCGGTGTGGTCCGGGTAGCTCTCTTTGACGATCTTCGCGGTGCCGGCGGCGTGCGGCGGCTTGGCGTTGGAGTGGTAAACCAACACGCGGTCGCCCAACTTCATCTCGTCGCGCATGAAGTTGCGAGCCTGGTAGTTGCGGACCCCGTCCCAGTGCGTCGTTTGATTCGACTCGGCTTCCAAATCGTGAATCGAGTAGGTCTCCGGCTCCGTCTTCATGAGCCAGTATTTTGCGCCTCGAGCCATGGCGAAATCCGTTTGATGAGATGGAGAAGAGAACACTCTCGCAGTGCACAACGACAGAGCAAGAGCATAAGCCTGAACACGATTGCACGAAAGAGTGGGACGCCTGAGCGGCCTGAGCGGCAGTTGGGCATTCGCCCTGGAGTGAACGGTTGCGATCCAAACTAGGCGAGGACGCCGGGAATGGGCCGACCGTTTTCGAGCACCGGTCGAGGCCGGTCGAAGATGTCCATGATGTACGCCTTCGAGTTGACGCCGGCGGCCTCGTAGATCGTCGCCGCGATGTCGGCCGGCGTGTACCCCTTGGTCGTCGGTTCGGAGGCGTGTTTGTCGGTGGCTCCGATCACCTGCCCGACTCGCACACCCCCTCCGGTGAAGAAGACCGAACCGGCCGCGCCCCAGTGATCGCGGCCGCCGTTGGCGTTGATCTTGGGAGTGCGGCCGAACTCCGTGACGAAGACGACCAGCGTCGAATCGAGCAGCCCACGCTGTTTCATGTCGCGGATCAGGGCGGCGAAGGCTTTGTCCATCCCGGCCAGGTGATAGCCGCGCTTGACCATCTCGACAATCGGCGGATGTTTCTGCACGGGCGCGTTGTGGTTGTCCCACACGTTGCCGTAGTCGGGGTCGTAACCGTAGTCGACCATGACGAAGCGAGCGCCCGCTTCGACCAGTCGGCGGGCCATCAGACAACGGCCACCGATCTTGGTGCGTCCGTAATCATCGCGGATCGCAGCGGATTCGTCGTCGATTTCAAACGCCTTGCGGACTTGCGGCAACGACAGCATCCTGAGGGCGCCGCGGTACTTGGTCTCCGCCGTCCGCACGCGCTCGTCCTGGTCGAGCGTCCGCATCGAGCGATCGAAAAGGTCGCGCAGTTGGGCGCGGCGCGTCAAGCGATCGAGGTCCATCTGCGCGCCCAGCGTCAACGACTTGGGCGTCAGGTCTTCCTCGTACGTCGCCGGAGGATTCAGCTCCGGTTCGGTCGCCGTAAAGTCAGGCTCCTCCGGCAACCCGCCCAGGCAGTAGGGCGCGTGATGACTGCCCAACCAGCCACCGAGAAAGAAGTTGTGCGGGGGCGGCCCCGGCCGGGTGATTCCCGGAACGGCCACGTAAGCCGGTAAACCGTTTCGCGGTCCGAAAAAGTGCGAAAAGAAGGATCCGATATTCGGCTCGGTAAACAGCTGAGCGCGCGTCACTTTGCGACCCGTCAGCGTGTAGACCTGGCTGTCCAGATGGTCGTTGCTGCCGTGCGAGTAGCTGCGCATCAAGGCGATCTCGTGCGCCACCTTCGCCATCTCCGGCATCGTCTCGCAAAACTGCACGCCCGGCAGCGATGTCGAAATCGCCGACAGATTGCCGCTGATTTCACTGGGAGCGTTGGGCTTGGGATCGAACGAGTCGATGTGGGTGACGCCGCCCGCCATCCACAGGAAAATGATGTTCTTCGCTTTACCCGAGTGCTCTTTCGCTTCCGCAAATGGGGAGCCGAAGGGAGCCAGGCTGGCTCCGATTCCCATCGCGCCCAGGCGCAACATGTCGCGCCGGTGGAGCCACGGCGCCAGTGGTGAAAGGTGAGCGTTGGACATGGCGTGAAAGGGGCGTTGGGAATCGTTGGGAATCGTCGACCGATGGGGGCGTTCACCCATCGGATTCAATGTCGGTGATTAGTCGGTGGTGGATTATCAGCCAAATCGATTCGCGGCTCAACTCGAGTGGCCATCGCGTCGTCGTTTTGACGACCTGGTCGGTTGTTATTGACCGTCCACAACCCATTCTATAGCATGCGGTTGCGTGGATTCGCCAGGCGCTGACCCAACCGCCTCGCGATCGCCTCACCCAGTTTCTCTTCCAAGCAATGCATCGAGGAATGATCGTCATGTGCCGCCGCCTCCAACTCATTCTGACCGCCGGTTTGGTTCTCTCTGTCGTGGGCGGCTGTTTGCCACAGAACCGGAACGCGCAGACGACGATCGCGCGGAAAAAAGCGACGACGAACAATTCGATGACCACCGCCACAACGGACGATGGCGGTGAACCAGCGGCAAAAGAGCTGGAGCCATTCAACGCCCCGCCGCTCGCCGAATTGGACCGGACGGCCGATTGGCAGCCGAGCTTGGTTGTCGACTCGATCGATCGTCTCCGCAAATTCAAAGCGGAAAACGAAAAACCCACCATTGAAATCGCGGCCGCTCTGCAAATGCGCAACACGAATGACAAGACCAACAAGGACATCTTGCTGACGCTGGGCCAGGTGCCCGCGGAAGACGGCGGCAACGTCGACTACGACGCGATTCTCAAGCGGTCGCTGACCATGGACATCGGCACGGTGAATCCGATACTCACAAGTTCGGTGGCCGACTCAGACTACCATGGCCTGACTGGCGCCAATCTGTTCAGTTTCGACTGGAAGATGGTCCCATATGCCGATGGGGACTACGTCAAGGAATGGTACACGAGCGAAGACGGCCTGATGGATAAGATCGTGATGCGAGACGACCTCACCTGGTCCGACGGCCAGCCCCTCAACGCGCA
>JASMLW010000494.1 GCA_030748485.1 Pirellulaceae bacterium | reverse complement strand
CCGTCTGCAGCGCCCAGCGAGCGACGTCCAAGCGGTGAACGCCGTCGTTGCCCAAGTCGCCCGTGCCGTAGTCGAAGAACCACCGCCACGACCCGTGAAACCGCCTCGAGTTGAAGGCCCGTTTCGGCGCCGGGCCGAGCCAACGATCGTAGTCGACTCCGGCGGGCGGTTGGCTGTCTTTCGGGTAGCCGATGCTTCCTTGCTTGGAACTCTCCCACGCTTTGGCGAAGAGCGCGCGGCCGAGGTGTCCTTCGCGGATGTAGCTCATCGCGCCCGCTTGCAGCGTGCCGCTGCGCGCTTGTGTGCCGAGTTGGACGACGCGAGCGTACTTTTTCGCCGCGGCCACCATCGTTTGGCCTTCGATTACATTGTGGCCATCCGGTTTTTCGACATAGACGTCTTTCTTCGCCTGGCAAGCGTGGATGGTCGGTAGCGCGTGCCAATGATCGGGGCCGCCGTTGATCAGCGCGTCGACGCTTGGGTCGTCGAGCGCCCGCCGGTAGTCGGCGATCGTCTCGGGCAATCGTCCGGTGATGTCTTTGACTTGCTGCGACCGCGATTTCAACACGCCTTCGTCGATGTCACAGACGTATTTGACTTCCACTTCCGGGATGGCAGCGAAAGTTCGCAACAGACTCCCGCCGCGGCCACGAACTCCCATCACGCAGACCACGATTTTGTCATTGGCTGAGTAGGCTTTACGAGGAGCCGCGCTCGCCAGCGCGGTTGCCGCGGCGCCTCCCAGGAAAGTGCGACGGTCCATGAATCTTCTCCAAGTCAGTGTGTGCGCCAGGTGATACACCGAGTTGATAGGATACTCGATCTCGCCACCGATGGAAAAAGTCGCGACGGCGCCGTCGAAACGCGGGGCGTCAACGCCTCTGGTCTTCCGGCGCGCCCCCGATGTACATTGCCGGTCTGCTGCGCGCAACCTATTTGTTAACCACGCCCTCCACAACTCCTCCGCTTTGGAACACGACCATGAACCGCGTACTCGCCGCACGACTGCCGTCGCTCTGTGTCGTTGGCTGGGGGGTGTGTCTCGGCACGGTCTGCTCAGCCGAGATTACGACGCCGATCGTCGGCAAGCCGGGCGTCAATACCGAGCGGCTGGGCGACCGGGATGTACCGCCAGCTGAGGTGCTCAAGAGAATGCACCGCGGCGATTACATTCTGCACGCCCGCGCCGGCGAGCTCGCGCGAGTTTCCGTCGAAAAGACGCGGCTGCCGCCCGATTCGGAGGCGACGCCCCAAACCATTCGCTTGGTCAAGTCTCCGCGGGGCGCGATCTACGCTTGCCTGAAATCGCGCATCTGCAAGTCGGAAGACGCCGGCCGAACTTGGACTTCCCACCGCGCGGCCGCGGAAGGTGTTGATCCCCCGCGTGGTTTTCAGGTGCTCAAGGACGGGACGTTCATTGGGATTGCCGGCGGCAGCAAGCCGGGCGCGGGTCTGTCGGTGATGACCTCCACCGACGAAGGTCGGTCGTGGACGAAGCGGTCCGCGTTGGATATTCCCAAAGTTCTCCAGCCCTATTTGGGAAAGTATTGGGATTCGTTGCATCAACTGTCGGACGGGACGCTGCTATTTCCGCTGGATGTACGCCGCAAGCAGACGGACCCCAAGGCCGCAGCCATGTACGGAGAACAGTGGACGGCCATCTGTTTTCGGTCGACGGATGGCGGAGAGTCGTGGGAGGCTCCCAGGGAGGTTTGTCATTGGTGGGCGGGCGCGGAAGGCGGCGTCGCCGAGACTCCGTCAGGTAAACTTCTCGCCGTCATTCGATATCAACGACCCTTGTTGCCGGGCGATCCTGCCGATCTGGTAAACCGGAACGGAGGTTACACAAACTGGCCGTACAAGACCGTCTTTCTGGCTGACTCGAAAGACCAGGGGCGCACCTGGACAAACTTCCGTCAGCTTTGCACGCGATTCGGTCAGACTCGCGGATACCCGCTTGCGCTCGGCGACGGCGCGGTCGTGGTGGTGCACGACACCCGATACGGCCCCGGTTCGCCCGGCAGCCGCGCGATGATCAGCCGAGACGAGGGTCGCTCGTGGGAGGACGAAGTCTACTATCTGGACTTCACGACGTTCTCGGGGAGTTACGCCGCCAGTGTCGCGCTGGAAGACGGACGTATTCTGACGGTGACCGGCTCCAGCCAAGCCGGCAACTCCTGGGAGGCGGTCAAGGGCAAGACGGATTTCATCGCCATCCAATGGAAACTCGTGCCGTCGCCGCGGTAAGAGCCAAACAAAGCCTCGCCCTTGCGGGACTCTGCGACGCGGTCGCGATAGCGTCGTCCTGGACCGTTCGGATATAGCCGAGCAACGGGCGGATGAGAACGCAAACGGGGGCGCAAACCCTTGCGCGTGGTAGAATTCAGGCCTGTTTCCGGCCGCGTATCGCGGCGGCTCAGTGGCCGATCAAGGGAGGGTTGTCATGAAGGTCCGTTCGGTTGCATTGAAAGTTGCATTGAAAACTGCTGGAGGATTCTCCGCGAGGTTCCTCTTGAGTGCTCTCTTCGTTGCGGCGCTGGCCTGGTCCGGTTTCGGTTCGCACTCCGCCGCTGCGGCGGAGCCCCCAAAGCCATCGGACGGACTCGTTCGAGTTCCGCTGGCCGACTTGCCGTTCATCCATGACGCACTGCGTCAGCGAATTCATCGCATCGACAAGATCATGGGCGGCGCGAACTACCCAGCCGACAAGACCATTAAGTGGAGTCGTCGCCCGCATGCCGGACGTGATGGAACAGGCGCGGATGACTTCGTCGCTCAATGGTCGACGGCAACCGATCGTCTGGGCGTCTCCATTCAGCCAGGCCAAGAGCCGGCCTCAACAGTGCGAATCTATGCGGAGGTCGGCCGGCAGTCGGCCAAATCAAAACAAGGTCCTCGGATCTCCGGATTCAATCTCAGAGGGAGCTGGCGGCCCAAGGCGCCGGGGTGGGGCGCGATGGTCGTCATTTTTTCCAGCAGGTCGTACACGGCCGCGGCGGCGGGGAGAGAGACCATTCGAGTTCATTTTCGTCACAGTGACAGGACGACAATAAACCTACCGCTCGCCGGCTGGGTGGCGGCGACGCCCACATCGAATCCGCGCTTGCCGACTCCACGCGGTTTTAAGGAGACCAGGATCGCCAGCCGAGGCACGCGGCTGTCCATAGCCCAGGTGCGTGCGCTGACGGAGTCGGCGGAGTCGTTTCGAGACGAGGCGATTCGGCTGATTTCGGCGGTTGAAGCGAGCATGATCGCCGACATCGTCGCGGGTCGCGGCGTGCAGCGAGGCGTTTATCGGCAAGTCGACAACGACGGGAACACCCGATTCGTAGCTTTCGATTCCAAGGATGTCCAGCCGCTTTCCGGTGACGAGATCGAGCAGTTTCGCAACATGGTGAAAAAGGAGTTTCAACGCCGCCGCTCCATAGTCCAGGAGAACTACAAGGAACTGCACCCCGCCATTCTGAACGCGTTTCCGCTGGATCAATACGCCGCCGCCGAGCCGATCTCCGCTGCTCCCTGAGTTTGGTTGCCGCCGCGACGAAATGGTGGAACGCGACAGCGCGGGAGTAGAACGGGGCAGCGCGGGGCGGCGCGAGAATTGATCGGTGGTCGCCGCCGCGACGAGATCATTGGAACGTGGGAAGCGCAGGGCGGCGCGAGTGTGGAACGATTGGATGCAGCAGCAACGTCTGGTTCACCCGTGCTCAAGCACGGGGCTTTGCCGCCTGCGGCGGATTGGGGCGTAAACGCCCCCCCGGTGTTTTTCGAGCGCGGGCGCTGGTGTAGGCAAGCTGCGGTTTGACTTCGCTCGACAGCCCGTCGTTCAGTCGTCCGCTTGCTCGAGAACGCCTTTGAGCCTCAGTCCGCCGAGCAGCACTTGATTCTTGGCGAGGCGACGGGCGTTGGCGAGGTAGTCGTCGCTCAGCTTGATCAGCGGCAAGCTGTCGTCGCGCTTCCGCTCGAATTGCGACACGGTGTCGCGAATGGCGTCGTTGTAGACATTTTCGTCGGCCAGTCGCTGACTCTCCGCGAGCCACTTTTTCCAGTCGAGCTCGCGCGACGCGGCGCGGACGCACCGTTGTCGCCGGGCGTCGTGGGCGAGACGGAACGCGGCCGCTGAGACCTCTTGGGTGGTCTTGTCCTTGCCAAGCAATCCATCCCACAACCCGTGAAGGCTCTGCTCGGGTCCCACGGGAATCAAGTTCCCGCCTCGGTCGCTCTCGCGAAAACGACCCGGAGTGAAGAGTGATCCGGCATGCAGAGGCTGATGCATGTCGCCGGCCAAGTGCAGGATCCAACACAAGTGGATCGCCCGCTGGCGGGGAGAGTTGCGGCGATCGCGAAAGATCGCCACACTGCGCTCAAAAGCTTGCGCGACGTTGAGATCGTGTTCGTCGTAGTCCGCGGGCAGCGACAACGCTTGATCGCCTGCACCCGCTAGTAGAACGCGATCCGCCGCGCTCAGGAAAACGGGGCGATTGACATAGTGCCAGCGCGATCGATGAAAGCGACGCTTGCCGTCATCATCGAATCCACGAGCCACGTCCGGCCAAACCGCCGCGCGAAGAAATATCCACTTGTCCTCGGTCGCTTTGTCGGCGGCCCGCACCGACCGGGGCATCGCTTCCAGAAAGTCCTGCTGGAATCGCTCGTGAGAGCGAATCGTCTTAACGAGCTCGCTCCGCAGCTCAGCGGACATGCTGTCGTAGGCAATGCAGGCGATCAGCCAGTGCCCCGTCTCGTTCCATCCCGACGCGTTGGAGCACGGCGCTGCGACAAGAGCCAGAAGCAGGATGACGCTACACAGTTTCTTAGAGGCTGTTTCAAGACCGATGTTTTGCCGTACGATGGCCTTCCAAGGCCGTCGTTTCCCGAGGATTTCCAAATTCGACGGCCTTGGAAGGCCATCGTACAAGGTTTTGAAATGCGCTCTAGTCATCACTTTGGCTCATCGAATGGGCGTAGAAGGTTTGATAGACATGAAGAACGAACTGCTCATTCGCCTTGCGGCGCTTCTCAGCCAACCCGCTGCTCGTCGCTGTCAGCAGAATAGCAAGGGCCACCATGATGGAAACACGGAGCAAGAGGAGTTGACGATCCTTCGCGGCGAGTCTGAGACTCCACTCCCTTTGCGGGTCTGGGATGGGCTTCACGATGATCCACTGCACGATGTATAGGATCGCCGCCAAGAAGAGTGCCCGACCGGTGTAGAGAAAGGTTGTCGCGAGGCTGTTGAAGAACTTGTGACGAGTGTTCTGAATCTGGATGAACCTGTCAATGTCGTGGGCGATCGTGTAGTCGTAACAGAGATAGAAACCGGTGTCGGTCGGTTGGTCTTCGTCGATGACGACACCGAACTCGGATTCGATGCGGTCAACCAAGACGCCGCGAAATGGTTCATCCGTGATGAACTCGTTGTTTCGCTGAAGGCATGTGGCTGATATGTAGTTTGGACCCGGGGCGTAGGCGTCGATCAACACGCCCACCAAATAGCAGATGAGGAACAGGAACAGCACGCCCGTTCGCGTACTCAGCTGCTGGCGAGCCTTCTTTAAGGTCTCGGGCCACAACAAATAGCTGACACTCAGGACGATGAGGATTGCAGTCGCGCCCGGAACAAAGAACACCAACAGGTGAAAGACGCCGAGTTCGACAAAAAACTGTTCCACGATTCACCTGGCGAATTGCCTTGAGCCCGCGAGTTTTCGACTAGCTATAGCTACAAACCAGTCGCGGTAGAGTCATTCTATCTACTCGAGATGAGCGAATCCAATCAGACCACCCGCTCGCCTGCCGCGGCCAGCACGACGCTCGTCAAAGACATCTTGTCGCGCCGGCGATGGCGGAAGGCGACCATCTCCAGAGCGCGGGACGGACGCGGCTTGTCGCGGATGTGACAACCGTTTGTCATTCGATAGTCTCGCCGCGACGGGCGGAGTCTAGTGCTGCGACTTGCGCGATGAGATGAGCCAGACGACTCCGACGGCGAGCATCGCGAATGACAAGAAGCAACAGCATCCCCCACCGCCCATCACCGGAGCCGACTCATCGGGGTCGATCCTCCCATTCGACGTGGCGGTCAGCAGAATCGTGACGGCGATGGTCAGAAGCGAAATGACGACGAACACGCCGCCAACAACAGCCAGGGCCAAAGCGCCTTTGTTCACGAGAATTCTCCTCTGCGAGTGAGCGACCCGTTCTGCAATTGGGCTTTCTTCCGGTGTCTCGAATCTCCCTGCGTGTCCGACTCATTCGGTGACTCATTCGGCGGAGTCGTCGTCGGGAAAGAACAGGTCGTCGTCGCTGATGTCGGGAACTCCGACGACGAGCACCTTCATGCGTCCGCGGGCCCCGTGCACAACGCCGGGCGGGATGTGCACCAGGCTTCCCTTTTGAACTTCGTGTTCGACGCCGTCCAAGACGACGACGCCACCGCCCTCCAGGACGTAGTAGAGTTCGGTGGCGCGACGATGATAGTGTTGCTTGGCGCCGTCGATATCAACGCTGTGCACCCAGGCGGCGACGTTTTCGTCTTGTCGGCTGACGAGCAGGTTGCGCCAGCCGCACGTGCTCCGTTCGCGGGGAGCTTCGCCTTCGCGGCGGATCAATAGCGGCGGTTTGGATTCGGTCATGGCGGCAGTTCAAGGTTTGAGGCGTTGGTCGATCAGTTTGTAGAGCGACTCGCGAACGTCGGGCGGGAAGTCGTGGCCGGCGTCCGGATAGACGGCGTGCAGGTTATCGCCGGCGTCGAGCAGCCGGAAAACGCCACCCGCCTCGGCGACCACTTTTTTGACGCCCGCCAACTCGAAGTTGCCATCGCGCACGGGGGCGTTGATCAACACAGTTCGCGGGGCGATTGCGGCGACCACTTCGTAGAAGTCGAACGGCGCGAGATCCGGATTGTTGCCGTAGCGCGAGTTGATCAGCGGCATGTACCGGTCGCTCGTCCACCCCTTGAGTTTGCCGCCGTAGTAGTGATGGAACGCAGTGAAGCCGCAACTGGTGACGACGACCTGCAGCCGCTGATCGAACACGGCTGTGAAGAGTGAGTTGTGTCCGCCGAGCGAGTGTCCGATGACGCCGATCCGGTCGGGATGCGTCTCCGGCATCGCTTCGAGCAAATCGACGGCTCGCAGATTGTTCCAGATCGCCTTCATCGAACCACTCGTGTAGTGACCGCCCGTGGTCTCGAAGTTGTATTCGTAGTCTCCGAATGACGGGTAGTCGGGAGCCAGGCAGACGTAGCCTCGCTCGGCCAATTCATGCGCGTAGTGCAGATTGGGCAACCCGCCCAGCCCGCTCGGCTCGCCCTTGCCGATCCGCGTGGTCTGATGCAGGCAGAGCATCGCCGGCGCGCGGCCGGACAATGCGTGGGGGACGAGCAACAAGGCCGGCACGCGGTCGCCACTCTCGGCGGCGAACGTAATGTGCCTCCGCGTGTACTTTCCCGCGTCTTCGGAGCGCTCGACTTCAACGTCCAGCGGAACTCGCCGCTCGGGACTGGGAAGCGGTCCCATCGCCTCTTCCATCCCGCGCACAATCGCCGCTCGTCGCAGTCCCCACTGGGCGGCGGTCGAGATCTCTTTCATCCCCGCTTCGGTCTTGATCTGCAGCAGTTTGCGATGGTCGTAGCCGGACCCGTTTAGCAGTCGATTTTCCAGCCAGTAAAGTCCGCTGCGGCCGCTGGCGACGATGTCCAGGTCGCCGTCCTGATCGAGATCGATGGCCTTGGGGTCGAGCCCGAAGCCGACGCCCCGACGGTAACTGATCGGATGCCGCCGCCACACGCGGGCGGCGCCGTCGAAGTCGTAATAGAAACTGGCCAACGGGTCGTACTCCCCCAAGTCCTTCCCGTCGTGCCCCATGTAGCGTTTGCCGGCCATCAGTTCGTCGGCTCCGTCGTTATCGATGTCGGCCAGCAAGAGGCTGTGGTATTGCGAGAACGTCGAGTCGATGGTGTGCCAGCGCCAGTTGCGTTCGCCGTCGACCTGATGCTGTTCCAGCCAATAGATGCCGAAGTGGTGGCCGCGGCTCCAGATCAGATCGCTGTCGCCGTCGCCGTCGACGTCGTGGACGAGAATCGGGAGCCCGCAGTCGCGATGAATCTGAAACTCGGGGCGCCAGGTCCAGCGTCCCCGCCGGCGATCTTCGGGCGCTTGCAGGAATCCCGTCGGGCCAATGATGTCGTCGCGGCCGTCGCCGTCGACATCGCCAAAGCCGACGCCGTGGCCGGCGACATCGGCGGGCAGTTCATGCCGCTGCCACGTTGCCTTGCCATCGTCGTGGGTCAGCTCCCACCAAGCTGCGAACTTAACGCCGTTGGGCAGCAGGTCGACGCGGCCATCGCCGTCGACATCGACTAGGCGGCCCGTTTCCATCGGCCCCGGAGTTTCGACAACGTGCTTCGTCCACTCGCCGAGCTCCGCGCCCGGATGCTCGATCCAATAGATCTCGCGACTGCGGTAGTTGCAGTTGACGACGTCCGTCCAGCCGTCTCGATTCACGTCCAGCAGAGAATGCGAATAGCCGTCGAAGCGGCCGCGAATCTGTTTCACATCGCGAACGAAATGACGCTTCCAATCGGGCGCTTCGTACCACCAGCCGCCACAGAAGACGTCGGTCAGACCGTCCTTGTTGACGTCGAAAGCGGCGACGGCGCTGTAGGTCGACTCACGATTGATCGGATGGACACGGAAGGTGGCCGGCGACTCGGCTCGAGACGCGGAAAGTGTGGCGAGTGCGAGGAGGCAGGAGACGGCCCAGCGGATCCCATGGTGTGCGGACATGACGCGATTCTCGATTCTTCGTGCGGAGTGAGACTGTGCGGACACCATTGTTGCTCGTCGCGATGGGCGATCGTAGTAGGGGCCGTGACACGAACGTTCCTGAACATCCCATTTCACCCAGTCGCGCGCTGGCCGATTGCTCTGGCCGGGGACGTGGGTCAGGCCTAGAATGCCGCCGATTGTCAACGTTAGTGCGGCGCCAGGGAGGGAAACGCTGTGCGGATTCTGCAGATCTTATCTGGCGGCGGCGTCAACGGAGCTATCCTGCACTGCTTGCACCTCACGCGGGCTCTGGTCGAACGCGGCTACCACGTCACTTTGCTCGGCCGCCCCGGCGCCTGGATTGAGGGCGAGCTGGGGGACTCGGTTGAGTTCATTCCGTCGCCCATGCACCGCTTGCCGCCCAATGAATTGCGGCGAGTCGCCGGGATCGTTCGCGAGCGGCGGATCGACTTGCTTCACACTCACCAGAGTCGAGCGCACTTCTTTGGCGTGTTGCTGCGCCGCATGACGGGAGTGCCGTGCGTGGCGACGGCTCACAACCGCAAGTTTCAACTCCACTGGCGGTTCAACGATTTGGTGATTGCCAACTCCGAGGCGACTCGTCGCTTCCACCGGCTGTTCAACCTCGTCCCCACTCGGCGAATTGAAACGCTGCACTATTTCATCGACAGCGAGCGCTTTGTTTTTGACGAGGAGCAGAGATCCGCGTTTCGAAGTGAATTGCAACTGTCGCCGGAGGATCGTGTGCTAGGAATCGTCGGCGATGTGATTCCCCGCAAGGGACACATCCATTTGATTCGCGCGTTGCCGGCCATCGTCGCTCAAACGCCCAACATCAGGCTGCTGATCGTCGGCAGCGACAATCATGACGCTTCGTACACGGCGAAGTTGAAGAGTGAAGCGGAGCAACTGGGTGTGGCGGACCGGGTCGTTTGGGCCGGCTTCCGCCGCGATACTCCGGCCGCCTTCGCCGCCATGGACGTCTGCGTCTGCGCGGCGTTGGAGGAAGCGTTCGGATTGACGGCGGCCGAGGCGCACTCGGCGCGTCGACCGGTCGTCGCTACCACGGCAGGCGGGTTGGGCGAGATCGTTGAAGACGGCAAGACCGGCTACCTGGTTCCACCCGGGAATCCGGCCGCGCTCGCCGACGCGCTGACGCGTCTGCTGTCCGATCCGCAGCGCGCCGAGCAGTTCGGGGAAGCGGGGCGGATCGTCGTGCAGCAGAAATTCGCTCGCGAGACATTTCTCAACCGTCTGGACACCATCTATTCGCGGCTGACCGAGCGGACCGCCCGACGCGCAGCCTAAGTAGGTCCGTAAGTAGGTCCTCCCTGCCGGGGAGGACATCGCGACGAAGTCGCGACAATCGACGTTCCACTTGCTATCACCGTCGCGCTTCGATCCCTCGCTCGCGCGTCGGGCGAGCGACGTGTTCCTGGGGCGTTGCCCCAGGCTACGGTGAATTTGGCCTACGGCCAAAAATGGGTGGTGGATGGAATTGCGCTCTGGCCGAATTCCCGGACGTGTTCCTGGGGCGTTGCCCCAGGCTACGGTGAATTTGGCCTACGGCCAAAAATGGGTGGGTGATGGAATTGCGCTCTGGCCGAATTCCCGGACGTGTTCCTAGGGCGTTGCCCCAGGCTACGGTGAATTTGGCCTACGGCCAAAAATGGAATTGACTCGGCGCTCGGCGCGAAAATGCTCGCGCGCGTTCGCCGATGTGGGCATTGTTCCTGGGGCGTTGCCGCGTTGCCCCAGGCTACGGTGGATTTGGCCTACGGCCAAAAATGTGGGTAATGACAAGGCTCGCGAGTCGGGCTGGAGAATCACTACCTTTGCGGTCACAATGAACGGCTTCGCGGCCGCAACTCGCTCGCCCAGTTTCCTCTGCTCACGACCCCCTGTGACGATGAGTCCCGATCCGTACGAATACGATGTGTTGGTGATCGGCGCCGGACACGCAGGCACGGAGGCGGCTTTGGCCGCCGCGCGGATGGGCGCGCGCGTCGCTCTGCTGACCACCAACCTCGACACGGTGGCGCAGATGAGCTGCAACCCGGCCATCGGCGGCGTCGCCAAAGGACAGATCGTGCGGGAGATCGACGCCCTCGGAGGAGCCATGGGAGGGGCGATCGATCGGACCGGCATCCAGTTCCGTATGCTCAATCGCCGCAAGGGTCCGGCGATGCACAGCCCTCGCGCACAGGCGGACAAGAAGGCCTACCAGGTTGAAGTTAAGCGGATCGTCGAAGAGCAGCCGAATCTATCGTTGCGACAGGAGATCGTCGAGGACTTGATCGAGGACCGGCAAAGCGGACGCGCGACCATTCAGGGTGTCCGCGTTTGGGGCGACGTGGTCTACAAGGCTCCCGCCGTCGTGCTCACCACCGGCACGTTCCTGCAAGCGATCATGCACACGGGAGAATCTCAATCCGCCGGCGGTCGAGCAGGGGAGGGAACCACCAAGGGGATCAGCGGAGCCCTGCAGCGGATGGGATTCCGATTGGCGCGGTTCAAGACCGGGACGCCCCCGCGGATCAACGGCCGCACGATCGACTTCGCGCGCACGGAGGAACAGCCCGGAGATGACAATCCGACGCCGTTCTCATTCTTGACGGACGAGTTGCATGTCGACCAGTTGCCCTGCTGGATCACGTACACCAACGATGAAGTTCACGAATTGATCCGCGCCAACCTGCGGCGGGCGCCGATGTACTCGGGGCAGATCAACTCGAGCGGACCGCGCTACTGCCCTTCGATCGAGGATAAAGTCGTGCGGTTTGCCGACAAGGACCAGCATCAGGTGTTCCTTGAGCCCGAAGGATACGAGACGCGGGAAGTTTACGTGAACGGCGTCTCGACCAGTCTCCCCCGAGACGTTCAGGACGCCATGCTGCGGCGGATACCTGGGCTCGAGCGGGCTGAGATCATGCGGTACGGCTACGCGGTGGAATACGACTACTGCCCTCCCGACCAGCTGCGACCTTCACTGCAAACGAAGGCGGTGGATGGCCTGTATTTCGCCGGCCAGATCAACGGCACAACCGGCTACGAGGAGGCCGGCGCTCAGGGGCTGATCGCCGGCGCGAACGCGGCCTTGAAACTTCAGGGCGAAGAACCGCTCGTCTTGCGGCGCGAAGAGGCTTACATCGGCGTCCTGATCGATGACTTGGTCACGTGTGGAGTCGACGAACCGTATCGTATGTTTACGAGCCGCGCCGAATATCGACTGTTGTTGCGACAGGACAACGCCGACCGCCGCTTGACTCCGATCGGACGCCGCGCGGGTCTGGTGGGCGACGCCCGAAACGAGCGACTTCAGGTGAAGCTGGGCGAGATTGAACGGGTGCGAAAACTGCTGAAATCGCGACGTCACGAGGATGTCAGTTTGGAGAAGTTCCTACGTCGCCCCGACGCCGCGTGGAGCGACTTGTCTGACATCTCAACCGATCTCGCGGACGTCTCCGCAGACGTTGCCCAGCAGGTTGTCCACGACGTCAAATACGAGGGGTACGTCGAACGCCAGCTGGCGCAGATCGAGCGGCAACGGCGGATGGCGAGTAAGAAGATTCCCGCGAACTTCGACTACCAGCGGATTTCCCATCTTCGCAGTGAGGCGCGCGAAAAGCTGAGCCGAATTGAGCCGACGAGCCTGGAGCAGGCTGAGCGAATCAGCGGCGTCACCCCGGCCGACATCGCGCTCCTATTGGCACATTTGGAGGGGCGTTCGCCCGGAGCGAGAGCCGGCTCCTAAGTCATCTAGGCCCCCATACGGGTGAATTTAACCCGTCTTACTTTTCCATCCGCGGTTTCGTACCGCACAAGATTTGCGAGTCCGCGTTTGAGATTACGGTGGCGAATCGACGTAACTCATTTAAATCAGGAATGTTACGCGTTTCATATCAATCTTGACTGGTGAGGGCAGACAGGTATAATTCGTCCGGTTGGCAAATTCGGTAAGCTTGGCAGAACCGGACGGCCTTACCGCTTACGGCGATGTAGAAAGGTGTGCGGACTGCGCACACCACGGAATCTTGTCTGACGAGGGAACTACGGACTAGTCAGGTCGCCAGAGAAATCTGTTCGACCTTTGGAGTTTGGCTAGTCGAGATTGGCCAGGAAGGATGGTTGGGAGCCATGAACGCCACGAAAACGGTCTTTACTACGGGTGAAGCGGCGAAGATCTGTAAGGTCAGTCAGCAAACGATTATTCGTTGCTTTGACAATGGGACGTTGAAAGGATTTCGTGTCCCGGGGAGTCGGTTTCGCCGCATTCCTCGAGACCAGTTGTTCGCCTTCATGAAGGACAATGGAATCCCCACCGATGCGCTGGAAAGCGGCAAACGGAAGATCCTCATTGTCGACGACGACGAGTCGCTTGTTGAGTTGCTGAGCGATGCGTTTGGCAAAGACGGCCGCTTTGACATCAAGACCGCCAACAACGGTTTCGACGCCGGCATGTTGGTGAAAGAGTTCCGTCCGGACCTTGTGGTCCTGGATGTGATGCTGCCCGACATCAATGGCAAGGAGGTTTGCCAGCGAGTCCGCAGCGATTCAACCTTGGAGATGGTGAAGATCATTTGCATTTCGGGAATGGTCGAACAGGACAAGGTTGAGGACCTGCGAGCATCGGGCGCCAACGACTTTGTGCAAAAGCCGTTCGACGTCGATCATCTGCTCGATCGAGCGTGCGATCAATTGGAGATCGAAAGGGTGCCCTCAGGCGCCTAGAGCGATTTTCGTCGGCGCGGCGAGTCACCGAGAAGCGAGAACACGAACGCGTGCCGTAGCCGGCACGCGTTTATTTTTTTGTCGACCTCCGCGCGGGCGGCTGGGAAAGGCGATACGACATGTTCGGCCGCTTACCGTCGCTGGTGATGAACGGTCATCGAGTTCGTCTGCCGCTCACGGCGGCGGCGGCTCGCGCGCTGACAACCAGTTTGCTTCTCGACCAGCCGCCAACCGCTCTCTTACAGACGAATTCGGCGCTCGCCATTTGGGCGGTTTGCGCGACCGAAGATTGGCGCGACGAACCGCCGTCAACATGGCGCGCTCTGGCGGAGAGTATTCAGCCTCGGTGGGACGAACTGCTCGATTGGGCGACCGAGTCTTTGGACGAACCGGCGACGAGCAGGTCGGTTGAGCGTTGGCGGAATTGGGCTCTGCGAGATTGGCGAGCGGGATGTTTGGCGGACCGCGCCGGCTGTGGGCCGTTCGCCCAGATGTGGTGCGCCCGGCGGTGGTTGCAATCGGCCAGTCGAGGGGTTTCACAAGCCGAGTTGTTGTCCGCCGCTCCAGCCTGGTTCGACGGCCAGCGGGCAAAGCGTCTCGATGTTGCCCGCGATGTTCGCCTGGCGACGGCGACCGCCCAGCGCGACTCCGACGGTTGGCTCGACAAGCGGCCGCGCGGCGCGTTGGGTGAGCAGATCATCGGCATCCGCGGCGAGTGGGACTCGACGGACAATGACTCGCCCCCGGACGACATTTCCGCGCTGGTCAAGTTGGCGGCCAGCCAGCGGAGGTTGCGCGAACTGGAGTCGTTCCCGCGGCAACTCGAACAAGCGAAACTAGCCTCGCTGAAAGAACTCGCCTACGGCGCCAGCCACGAGTTGAACAATCCGCTCGCCAACATCTCGACACGGTCTCAGTCATTGCTTCGCGAGGAAGCGGATCCGCAGCGGCGCCGCGCATTGGCGACGATCTACAGCCAGGCTCTGCGGGCGCACGAGATGATTTCCGACATGATGTTGTTCGCCAATCCGCCGCGTTTGAATGTGCAGCGAGTTTGCATCTCCGAGTTGATTCGCCGCGTCGTCCTGCAGTTGACCGAAGACGCGGATCGTCAGGGAACTCGCCTGGCGTTCGACCTGCCGCCAGTGGAGTTGGAGGCTGACGTCGACCCAAAGCACTTCGAGTCGGCGCTGCGCTCGCTCTGCTGGAACGGGTTGGAGGCGTTGGTTGAGGGCGGGGAGGTGGAGATCAGTCTGCTAACGGGTGATGCGGACGCCGATCACTTCGTCGTCGAGGTGCGAGACAACGGCCCGGGCATCTCGGCGGAAGTTCGCGAGCACCTCTTCGACCCGTTCTATTCGGGACGTGAGGCGGGCCGCGGACTGGGGCTGGGCCTTTGCAAGTGCTGGTCGGTCGCTCAGCAGCACGGCGGCGGCATCGACGTGGAGGCGAATCAGTCCGGTGGAGCCCTGGTCAGGCTCACGCTACCGATCCATCCGCGGCCCGCGGTGAAAGAGCGTTGATGCGATGTTGAGTTTGCTTCCACCACTGGCGGCAATCGTGTTGGCGATCGCGACGCGGCGAGTCGTCCCGTCGCTGCTCTTCGGCGTCGTCGTCGGCGCGGCTTTGGTTCACGGTCCGGACCCGCGAACTATCGTCTACGAATTGGGCGTGACTCACTTGTGGGCCAGCCTGTCGGACATGGGACACGTTCAGGTCTTCTGTTTCACCGCGCTGATCGGTGCGATGATCGGCGTCGTGCAGAAGAGCGGAGGGATGCGAGGTGTCGTCGCGGCGATGGCTCCGCTGGCGAAGACTCGCCGCAGCGGCCAGATCATGACCTGGGCTCTCGGCCTGATCGTGTTTATCGACGACTACGCGAACTCGCTGCTCCTGGGCCACACGATGCGTCCCTTCGCCGATCGGTTGAAAATCTCTCGCGAAAAACTCGCCTACATCGTCGATTCGACGGCCGCTCCCGTATCGGGGTTGGCTCTCGTGTCGACTTGGGTGGCGGGAGAGATCGCCAACATCGAAACGGGCCTGGCGGAAGTGACGTTCGCCGAAGGAGAAGTGGAAGCCTTTGCGCTGTTCGTCAAGACGATTCCCTATCGCTTCTACGTTCTCTGGGCGCTGGCGCTGGTGCCGCTCAACGCGCTGCTCAAACGCGACTTTGGACCGATGTTGGCGGCGGAGAAGAAAGCGATCCACGGCTCGGCTCGCGACGAGTCCGATCCAGGTGAAGACCCGGACGAGGATTCAGGTAAGGATTCGGACGAGGATCCGGACGAGGACAATCAGGCGGCGACCGAGCCGGCTGCGACGGATCGATGGTGGAACGCGGTGGCGCCGATCGCGATCACTGTGGTTGTCGCGGTCGGGTTGCTCTATTGGACGGGAGCCTCCTCACTTCGCGCGGACGGCAAGTCGGTGGGTAGTTTGTGGGATCTTCGCGAAGCGGGACGCATTTTCGGGGCCGGCGATTCCTACGCCGCGCTGCTCTACTCGTCGATCGCGGGTCTGCTGTTCGCTTACATGCTGATCGCGCCGCAGCGCATCGTCTCGCTCCGCCAGCTCAATGCGGCCGCGATCGAAGGCGCCAAGCTGGTGGTTCCGGCGATGTTGATCCTCTGGCTGGCTTGGACGCTGTCCGATCTAACTGGCGACGATCATTTGCGGACGGGCCAATACTTGGGCGGCGTGTTAGAACGAGGAGTCGCTCCGCCGTGGATGCCCACACTCGTCTTCCTGCTGGCGTTCGGAGTCGCCTTCGCCACGGGCACGAGCTGGGGAACGATGAGCATGCTGATGCCGTTGGCGATTCAGACCACAGTCACTCTGCTCGGCGGAGACGGGGTCGCATCGGTCAATGATCCGATCCTGATCGCCTCGGTGGGCGGTGTGCTGGCGGGCGCCATATTCGGAGATCACTGCTCACCCATCTCCGACACGACGGTGCTCTCGTCCCAAGCTAGCGGCTGCCACCACATCGCGCACGTCTGGACTCAACTGCCTTACGCGATGTTGGTCGGTGTCGTCGCCGTTGTGTTTGGGACGATCCCCGTCGGCTTCGGCGCTCCCGTCTACGTGATGTTGCCGCTGGGGCTCGCGGCGCTCGTGGCGCTGCTTTTGATTCTTGGCAAAGATCCCGAGTAGTCCCATTTCCCCTCGACTGCCGTGGCGAACTGAATGGTCTGTCTTGCCCAATCGGTAGAGATGGAACGGCCGTTTTGCAAGAACTACAAGCGGCGGCTAAGTGGCGAGTGCGAAAGTTGCTCGGCCCCCGCATTGCTAGCTCGTCGTTCGTCGACCGCGCAAGTCAAATCATCTCATCCGTTTGTCGTTGACGGCGGCGGGTGAGATTCGGAGAGTGGGCGAAAAAACAACGCGGGCGACTTGTCTGTTGGCGCGTCGATTGCGAAAGATGACGGAGCCGTCGCAATTGCCCCGTGGCGGCCGCCCTTCCGACACCCTCTCCCTCGTTTCCGTTTTTCGGTCGCGTCATCTGCGCTGCCCTTGCGCAGTTACAGGACGATGTTGACTGTGAAAGGAATTGATCCATCATGAAACGGGCACTTCAGTTTATGTTCGCCGTCGCCGTTCTATTGCCGGTCACAGGTCTCGCCCAGGTCGTCTCGCCTGCACGAGTTGCCAGTCCGATCCGCTCGCAAACCAAGTTGGGACGAGTTGCGCCGGCGTCCGCCTCACCGATCGGCGAGTCGAAGACCGACTACTACGTTCGCCGCGCCGCGTATCGAGTGGCGGAACAGCCGGTGAGCCGCAGCGCCGCGCGAGCGGTTAGTGACCCGCCGGCGTCGATCGAGTCGCGAGGTGATGAGTTGGCGAGAACGTCGCTCCAGCCTCGCGATCTCGCCTCTGTGCGGGCTCGTGGTTGGGAGCCGTTGCAGTTCGTCGACACACAGACCGAGCTGCGAGCTCGGTCGAGCGACGAACGATTGCGTCGCGAGACGATCGAATCGGAGCCCGAGTACCGCACGCGTCGGGAGCCAGCCGACGATCGTCCCCGCCTGATCGACCCGCCGGCGAGCTCTGCGGAATCGCGGGGGCAACCGCGGCAACCCGTACAGCAATACTGGGTCCCAACGCGGAGTTACGATGACCGCTGTGGACCGGTAACGTCGTCGCAAAGGCGGTACGTCTACTCGCCGCCAACTCGCTACGCCGCGGATGAATTCAGCGGCCAGATACAGATTCCGGGGCCCGAGTTCACCGCTCCATTGCCCCGTCGCGATGTGGGACCGCCGCCGGGTTTCTTTTATCGACCGCTATTGCCGCTCAGCACCGTGCCGCGAGATTATTTCGTCGCGCAGGGTATCTACGGTCAGCCCAAGGTCTACGTACCGCGGCAGCCGGTGAGAAATTTCCTTCGCTACCTGACGCCGTAGTTTCGACATCGTTGCGACATCACCGCGACGTTTTGCGACGTGATTGCAATGTGATTGTGACGTTGGCGAAGATCGTCGGCGCGTCAGTCGGTGAGGCCGCGTTTGCGCAGTTCGCCCACAACGCTTTGGACAATGCGCGCGACTTGTTGAGGATCGACCGAGTCGCCGACAGGGCAGCCACTGACGGGCTGATCGGTGAATCCTTCGGCAGCCAGCAGGCATTGCAGCTCGTTGCTCAATTGGTCGAGCGCGAGTTGCTGCGTGGGCGCTTGCGGCTGCCGTCCTTTTCCAGTGTCGATTCCGCGCAGGCGGAGAGCTGAGCGGAACCCTTCGGGAAACTCGGACGAGAAGATCATCGCGTCGAAGAGCTTGAGCAGTCGGTACTGAAGTTCGCGGGCTTCGTCGATCTTGCCGCCCAGCGTGAGGTCGTAGAGTTTTCGCGTAATCTCGGGCACGACGCCGCTCGTGGCGTTCGTTCCACCGTCGCAACCGATCAGCAACATCGGCATCAGGGCGGCGTCCCAACCGGTGAGGAAGCAGAAGTCGGGCCGCACTGGACGCACGGTCGCGATCATTCTCATCATGTGAGGCAGATCGCCCGATGAGTCTTTGATCGCGACAACGCGTTCGCATTCTTCAGCCAGGCGGATCACCGTCGGCACATCGATGGGCGAGGCGAACATGGGGATGTTGTAAAGCGTGACATCGATGGGCGAGTTGTCGGCGATCTCTTTAAAGAACGCGTAGACGCCTTCGGGGCTGAGCTTGTAGTAGAAGGGTGAGACGATGGCGACGGCCCGTACGCCGAGGTCGTAGTAGTGCTCGCACGCCGAGATCGTCTCGCGCGTGTTTGCTTCGGCGGCTCCGGCGAGGATGGGGACGCGACCGGCGGTCTGGTCGGCGATGATTTCGATAATGCGGCGCCGTTCCTCGGCCGTGAATCGCGTGAACTCACCAGTCGAGCCGTTGGGGTACAGTCCGTGGACGCCCCGTTCGATCAACCAGTCAACGTAGCGACGAGTTTCGGCCTCGTTGATTTCCAGGTTGTGATCAAGCGGAACGACGTTGGGGGTGAAGATGCCCTGCAGTGGTGGTTGGTTGGTCATGGTGTTGCGAGGTAAGTGGCGGCGGCGACCGAACGCTAAATGAGACGGCTCGGCGAAGTCGCAGTGACGAGGGGGCGAGATTATTGGGCTGTCGGGTTTCGGTCGAGTGGCGGCTTCTATCATAATTCAACTTTGCCGCTTTGCGGGTGGCGGCCGCTTTGCAACTAATATTGGCCATGCGACGGTCACAACGACTGTGCGGCCATCACCGAGAATCTGGATGAACGCCGATCGCAACCGCCGCGGTAAGACCGGATCAAACCCCGCAATCGGCGGCGATCACGTTCGAGAGATGTTGATCGCCGGGTTGTTGGCCGTCGGGCTGTTGATCTATTTCCTGTGGTTCTCGATGTTGCCGATGGCCCCGGCCGAGGATGACGGATTCGTCTATCGACGGCTGCATATCTACTTGCTTCAACCGGCTCGCATCGACTCGATTGTGCGGGAATGGGTGGGGGGCGGCAGTGAGCGCATGGGGTTGCTCGACCGCGTTCCCGTGTTGGCTGCTGTCATTCTGTTGCTCGCCGCCGCGTGGCTGGCTGGACGGTTGACGCTCCATGCCCTAGGGGTCGACCGTTGGCTGCGCCGCCTGGAGACATTTGTCTTCGCGACCGCGATCGGGCTCACCCTCTGGTCGACCTATTTCCTCGCCGTCGGATTGTTGTGCCGCGCGTCCGAGTCGTTGCAGCTGCAAGACCGACTCTGGTTTTGGGTTCCCGTCGTCCTGTTGAGCGGCCGCCTGATCATGGTTCGCAAAAGGCTGCGAACCGCGCTTGTCCCGCGCCGCGACACGAATGATCTCGAAGCCGACGATTCGCCGGCGACGGCGGATGAGCCGAGTTGGTGGGGTCGTTGGGGTTGGCTGACAGCCGCGCCGTTCGCGCTGTTGATTCTGTTCGGCGCGATGATTCCGCCCTGGCATTTCGACGCCCGCGAATACCATTTTCAAGCCCCCCGCGAGTGGTTCGAGAACGGGCAAGTCGACTTCCTGCCACACAATGTGTACGCCAACATGCCGCTCGGCGCGGAAATGCACGCGGTGGTCGCCATGAATGTCTGGCCGACGTCGCCGCGCTGGTGGTGGGGAGCCAACGCGGGCAAAGGCGTGGTCGGATGCATGACATTATTGACCGCGCTGGGTCTGTATTGCTTCGGCGAGCGCTTCTTCTCGCGCAGCGCGGGAGTCGTCGCCGCCGCGCTCTATCTGTCGATTCCCTGGATCGTCATGGTTAGCGTTTCGGGACTAATTGAAGGCGCGTCCGGTCTCTACTGGTTCCTCACGTTCTACACCTGCGTGCTCGTCGGCGCTCACAGCGCGCGGCGCGGCGCGGGTTCCAATTCTTCGCCGGAAGATCAGCCGGAAGATCAGCCGGAAGATACTGATCCGCGGCCGCGGATTTCACTGGCGGCTCTGGCCGGGCTGTTGGCCGGTGCGGCGACCACTTGCAAGTACCCGGCTTTGGGGTTCGTCGTCGCTCCCGCCGGCGTCTGGATGCTAGTTGGCGCTGCGCCGCTGCGCTGGCGCAGCTGGAGTTGGGGGCGAGCGACCGTATTCGCGTTGACGGCGCTTGCCGCCGGTGGACTGTGGTACGCCAAGAACTGGGCGCTGACAGGGAACCCGACTTACCCATTGCTGTACAGTGTGTTCGGCGGCGAGAGTTGGAACGAGTCGCGCGACGCTCAATGGTCGAAGGCTCACCAGACGCCAAGGAACTCAGACGGCGACGCCTATACGGTCGATGCCGCGATCCAGGCCGTCACGCTGACGCTCGGCAAGAGCAAGTGGTTGAGTCCACTGTTGATTCCATTCGCCCTGATAGCTTGGGTGTCGCCGGCGCATCGCAAGTTGCAACTGGCCATGTTGCTGGCGTTCGTCTACGTGATCGTCGTCTGGTGGTTGCTGACGCACCGGATCGATCGCTTTTGGATTCCCGCGCTGCCAGTGATCTGTCTGCTCGCCGGAGTCGGAGCGATGGCTCGGCGGACCAGCAAGGCATGGTCGGCAGTGGCCACAACGGCGCTGATCACACATTTCCTGCTGGCGTTTCCTGTCGTCTCGTCGCGTTACCTGATCGACAATCGAGTTCTGATGGCGTACTCGGAGTTTATCACTGACGCGCCCAACGCGTCCGACCCCGGATACAACAGCGTATCGAGCGTGCACACGTGGCTCAATGACCACACGCCGGCGGGCAAGGCGGTCATGTTGGTCGGTGACGCTCAACCGTTTAACATCCGCGCGAAGGTGTACTACAGCACCTGTTTCGACGCCTGCCATTACGAGCAGTGGATCAAGGGTCGCACGTCCGCGGAGCGTCGGCGGATTCTCGAGGAGCGCGGCGTCGCGTACATCTGGTTTGATTGGGCCGAGATCCGACGTTATCGAAACACTTACGGTTTCACAAACTACGTGCAGCGCGATCAGGTTTACTCTGAGATGGTCGAAGGCGGGATCTTGCGGCCCGTCAGGCTCGAACTATCACCCGACGTCGGCGAGCTGTTTGCGGTGGTGGGCGTGGCGTCGGCGGGAGATCCGCTAGTCGACCCAAGTAAAGCGCCAGACTGAGTTTGCACGCCAACACTGAGGTTGCACAAATCGCCGCTTTGGCCTAGGTTGCCTCCGTTGCCGTGCGACCCGGCTCCCGCGCACATGGTCGACCGGCCCGGCATGGAAACAACAACTCACGAACGGATGCGCAGCGGTGGCCTTTCGCGAAAAGCCCGAGGCGGAGCGAGTCGACGCGCCGCACACCGGTTCCACCGACCTCGACTTGCTGGTCGCGGCTCGTGGAGCTGCTGAGCGGACGACCGACTGGTTGTTGGCGAATCAGGGCGCCGACGGCCATTGGTGCGGCGAGCTGGAAGGCGACTCGATTCTGCAGAGTGAGTACATTCTGCTGCTCGCTTGGTTGGAGCGAGAGGATTCCGAGACAGCGGCGAAGGCGAGCCGGCGATTGCTCGAGCAACAGACGCCGGACGGGGGCTGGGCGCTCTACCCGGGCGGGCCGATCGACATCAGCGCCAGCGTCAAGGCGTACTTCGCTTTGAAGTTGACCGGTCACGACGCCGACTCCGAACCGCTGTCGCGCGCTCGACAGCGGATTCGCGATCTGGGCGGCGCCGACGCGGTCAACAGCTTTACGCGTTTTTACCTCGCGCTGCTCGGCCAGATAAGCTACGACCAATGTCCGGCCGTGCCGCCGGAAGCGATGTTGTTGCCGAAGTGGTTTCCGGTCAATATCTATCGCGTCAGCGCCTGGTCGCGAACCATCTTGATTCCGCTGGCCATCATGTGGGCGCATCGTCCGGTGCGGAAGCCGCCGGCGGAGTTGGGGATCGATGAGATCATGTTGGCTCCGCCAGACCAATGGCCGCGGCTGCGACGACCGGGCGCTGAGGGTCGATCGCGTCTCCTGAGTTGGGAGACTCTGTTCTGCGCGGTGGACGCCGGGCTGAAGTGTTTGGAGCGGTTTCGCATTCGACCTTGCCGCAGGTGGGCGCTGCGACTGGCCGAACGCTGGATGCTGCGACGGTTCGCCTACAGTGACGGATTGGGCGCGATCTTCCCGCCCATTGTCTGGAGCGCCGTGGCGCTCAAGTGCTTGGGCTACCAGAGCGACAGCCCCGAGATGAACTACTGCCTGAATCAACTGGATGCACTGATTGTTGAGGACGACGAGTCGTTGCATCTACAGCCGTGCATGTCGCCTGTGTGGGACACGGCCCTCAGTCTGCGGGCTCTGCAGATGGCCGGCGAGGATCCAGCGAGTGGAGGCATTCGCCGCGCGACTCGCTGGCTGCTCGACAAAGAGGTGGGCCGGCGCGGCGATTGGTCGGAGACGGTGGCGGCTGAGCCGAGTGGTTGGTGCTTTGAGTACAACAACGAGTTCTACCCGGACGTCGACGACACGATCATGGTGATGATGGCCTTGCGAGGCCATTTGAATGAAGACGCCATCGACGCCGGTAGTGCAGGTGCGCCGTTCGTCGCCGAGGGTCGAGTGGCGACGGTCGCCCAGGCCAAACGCGAAGCGGCTTGGTTGGAGCGCGTCGCATCGGCGGGCCGCCGCGGTCGCGAGTGGGTTTTGGCGATGCAGAATCGCGACGGTGGTTGGGGTGCCTTTGATCGGAACAACAACGCCGAGTTTCTTTGTCACGTCCCGTTTGCGGATCACAATGCGATGATCGATCCGAGCACTCCGGACATCACAGCGCGCGTGCTGGAGTGTCTGGCTCAATGGGGCATGTCCGCCGGGCATCGCGCGGTTGACCGAGCGCTCGTCTATCTCCGCCGGCAACAGCAGCCCGATGGATCCTGGCCGGGCCGCTGGGGCGTCAATCACATCTACGGAACTTGGCAGGGCGTCGTCGGCATGGCGGCGGCCGGAGTCGACGGCGACGATCCCAGTTTGCAGTTGGCGACGGGCTGGTTGCTGGACCACCAACAGGAACACGGTGGTTGGGGCGAGTCGGCCGACAGTTACGCACATCCGGAACTGCGTGGTCAGGGCCCGGCGACCGCCTCCCAGACCGCCTGGGCTCTGCTGGGGCTACTGGCGGCTGGGCAGTCCCGCCACCCGGCCGTGCAGCGGGGTGTCCGCTACCTGATCGACGAGCAGAACGAGTCGGGAGTGTGGGATGAACCCGAGTTTACGGGCACGGGGTTTCCACTGGTGTTCTATCTGCGTTATCACTACTACCCGATCTATTTTCCGCTCATGGCGATCGCGGAATGGGCCGCCGCCAACGAATTGGAGATCGAGTAGTTCGCGCTGAACTCAGGTTGAGTTCGAATGTGGAGTCAAGTGTGGGAGTCCCCGTTTCTCAAATGGCGGCCGTCGCCGGTTACGTACTCCGCGAGCGGTGGCGCGGAGTTCGCCGCTATCCGCTCGTGTTGATGTTGGAGCCGCTGCTGCGCTGCAATCTGGCGTGCGCAGGATGCGGCAAGATTCAGCACTCGGCGGAGGTTCTCCGCCGTCAGTTGTCCGTCGAGCAATGCCTCCGGGCCGACGGTGATTGCGGCGCACCGGTCGTATCGATTGCCGGTGGCGAACCTCTGTTGCATCCACAAATCGAGGAGATCGTGGGCGGCTTGGTCGAGCGGCGGCGGTACATCTACTTGTGCACTAACGCGCTGACGCTGGAGGAGTCGTTGGCGCGGTTTCGCCCTTCAAAGCACTTGGCGTTTTCTGTTCACATGGACGGACCTCGCGAAGAACACGACCGGGCCGTCTGTCGCGAAGGCGTTTACGAGACGGCGGTGGAGGCCATTCGCGCGGCGCGCCGAGCGGGTTTCCGAGTCACGACGAACACGACGCTGTTTGCCGGAGCCGACGTTCCACGTATGCGGAGCCACTTTGACACGATGATGGAGTTGGGCGTCGAAGGCATGATGATCTCGCCCGGATATAGCTACGAAAAAGCGCCCGACCAAGAGCACTTTCTCCAGCGACGGCAGACGGAACACCTCTTTCAGAAACTGCTGACCAAGCCGGGACGACGATGGCGCTTCAATCAAACACCGCTATTCCTCGAATTCCTTCGCGGCCGTTGGGATCTTGAGTGTACGCCTTGGGGCAATCCGACATTCAACGTCTTCGGTTGGCAGAAGCCGTGTTACTTGATCGACGAAGGATACTGCGAGTCGTTCGACGAGCTGATGAGCTCCACTGCGTGGGAGAACTACGGGCGCGCGAGCGGCAATGTCAAATGCCGCGACTGCATGGTCCACTGCGGGTTTGAGCCGAGCGCTGTGGCGGCGACCTTCGGTTCGTGGCGCGGCTTCGTCAAAACGGCGGCGCTGTCGATCTTCAGATCGGCCGACGATCCGATCGACGACTCGCCCGATCCGCCGGCGACTCCCCCGCCGCCATTCTCTGCACGGCAGATCGGCATCGAGCGACCCGAGCGGAGCGAGAAGGTGGCCGGCTGAGTCGGAATGTGCGGCACTTAGGCCGATGGCGCGTCTAGGAGATCACTCCCAAGATCGGGGTTCATTAGTCGTTAGGCGGTCACTAGCTACTCACATTCCCTTGTCATTGGGCCCTAGTCATTCATTAGTCACTAGAGCGCATTTCAAAACCTTGTACGATGGCCTTCCAAGGCCGTCGAATTTGGAAATCCTCGGGAAACGACGGCCTTGGAAGGCCATCGTACGGCAAGATATCGGTTTTGAAATGCGCTCTAGGCACTAGCCGCCGCGCTGCCCGAACTGTCTTCACTGCGGCTGCGCGCGTACAATCGGTTCTGCGAAGAAGCAGAGCTTGCCGTCGACTCAACCTTAACTCCCGTAGCCGCGATGTTGCTCCGATACTTAGTGGGACAATTCGTCAGGCAGGCCGCGCAGGACAAGTTGCGCGAGGCCGTTTCGCAAGCGGCTGAGTCGGTGAACCCGCAGGAGCCGAGCGACTTGCCGCCGCCGGGCTGCCCGTTGGCGTGCCTGTTTGCGCTCAATATTGAAGCGGGCGGATTGGTCGACATGACACAGGACCGGACCTCGATTCGAGGCGCCAGTTTCGTCGAACATCGGGGCGATTTGAACGGCCAGGCGCTGGTCATCGCCGAGTCGGGCGTGGGCGCCGAGGCGGCCGCCCGCGCGACGGAGGATTTGATCGATCTACACGCCCCGCAGTGGATCGTCTCCGCCGGTTTCGCTGGTTCGCTGAATGTCGACCTCCGCCGCGGGGCGATCTTGATGGCGAACGAAGTCGTGAAGCCCAGCGGTGAGTCGCTGGATATCCGATTGCGGATGGACCGCGCCGCGATCGAGGCAACTCCCGGGCTGTTCGTCGGACGACTGCTCACCGTCGATCGGGTCATCGCGCAACCGGACGAGAAGCGGCGGCTCGGAGATGAAACGGGCAGTCTCGCCTGCGACATGGAGACGTTTGCGGTCGCTGAAGTCTGCCAACGGCGCAAGGTGAAGTTTCTCTCCGTGCGGATTGTCAGCGATGGGATAGACGAGTCGATACCGCCTGAGATCGACAAACTGCTGCAACAGGACTCGCTGGTGGCGAAGATCGGAGCCGCCACGGGGGCCGTCTTCAACCGGCCGTCCAGCGTGAAGGACATGTGGGCCCTGAAGGAGCAAGCGCTCAAAGCAACCGATCGCCTGGCGAAGTTTCTCGTCGGCGTTTTCCCGCAACTTCCCGTCGAGGCAACCGGCGCAGCGGCCGGCGACGCTGAGCCGCCGGATGGTGACGAAAGGGAAACCGCCACAGAAAAAACGGCGGACGCCAACAGCGAAGAACGCACCGAGTGAGTTAATCTCGCGGACGCGGCAGCTGTGTCTGGTTTCGTCGCACGTTGATTGTCGAGGCGTCTCCCGTCGGCGATGTTGGGCGGGCCGAAGTCTCTCGCTTCCCCGGCGCCGGGCGATCATCCGCCGTGGGTGTTGTTCCAATCAGCCAACCAGCCAGGCGTCCGCGCGGTAGATCAGCGGCCAGCGGCGACGGTGCGAGTTTCAAATAATCGAGGATTGCGTTGGCGGCTAAGTTGCCGCTGCGGACGGCTCCTTCCATCGTGGCGGGCCATTCGGTGCGAGTCCAATCGCCGGCCAGCGCGAGATTGCCGAGAGGCGTCGACTGCGGCGGGCGGAGCGCGTCCAATTCGGGGTGGTAGGAGAACACGGCGTCCTTTTGCGTCACGATGTGATGCCGTAACAGTTTCGCTCGCTCAGCTCCGGGCCAGGTCGCCGCCAGGTCGCCGCAGATTTCCGCCAACGCATCGTCCGGCCCCATCGCCGACAAACCTCGCGACGCGCTGACCACGACCTGATAGTAGTGAGAGTCATCGGCGGTCGGGCGCTGAAACACCCATTGCGACAGGCGACCGATCAGCACGGCGTGCGGCAGGTCCATGATCGGGCGATCAAACCAGAGGTGCGCGCCGGTGATGGGAGAAGTTCCCACGGTCCGCCACGAATCCAGTTCGGCGATCTCTTTGAAGGCGCGTTCGGGCAGAACGCGGGCCGCTTGCCGCCAGTCAACGGCTACGATGTAGGCGTCAAAGTGCAGCGGCTGGTCTGAGTCGAGCAGGCGCAACCCGAGTTTGCCGGCCTTGTCGTGTTCGAGGTACTGCAACGGCCGGCCGCGGTGCAACAACACGCCTTGGGTCTCCAGGTGACGGGCGATCTGATCGTAAACCTCGCTCAGCGACCCGCGGGGGTACTCCAGCCAATACCCATCGCGGGAAGACAGGAAACCATCCACGAACACTTTCTTGGCCGCCAGTGTCGAAGCTCGGTCGAGCGTTTCGCCGAGCGCGCTGACGAGAACTACTTCCCAGAAATATCGAATTGCCCGCGTCGACTGCCGGCGATCCCTCAGCCAGGTCAGCATCGGCGGATCGCCGTCGGCAACGGTGTGCTTCGCTAGCGACAGCAGAGCCGTGGCAATGCGCCAGCGTTCACGCCAACTGAGGTAATTCGCCCGCAACAGGAACGGAGCCAGATGCATGGGTGCGGGAAGCCCACGCGGTGCGCGGAGGTCGCACCGCCGGGAGTCCGGCGCAAAGAAGGGAATCGTCGTGTGACGATCAAACAGCCGCTCGCAGCCGCACGACGCCAAAAAATCTCGCAGCTGAGTGCAGCAGCCCATCAACACATGTTGGCAGTGATCCAGCTGCTGCCCGGTCTGCGGATCCACGAACAAACCAGCGCGTCCGCCGAGCATCCGCTTGGCTTCAAACAACTCGCACGGGACGCCGTGTTGGGCGAGTCGGTGGGCGGCGGCGAGGCCGGCCAGTCCTCCCCCGACCACCGCGACGCGTCGGCTGCTCTCGCTGATATTATCGCGCTCCGCCACGTCCGCGCCCCCAATGTCTCATCGCCAGTTGCACCTTTTGCCAGCCGCTTAGCCGTATCCGTTTGACCAGGATCGCCGACTTCTGTCGCTGGATGGCTTGCAGCAGGCGGTGGTACGTATCGAACATCAGGGCGAACATGCGTCGCCCGCTGCCCTGTAAGAAGTCGCCGGTTCGCCCGGCGTGCTCGTACAGCTCCATCGCGCGGCTTATCTCGAAATCCAAGAGTTGGTGCAAGCGGTCGTCGATCTGACCCGATCGCAACTGCTCCTCTTTGACAGCGAACCGGCGGAGGTCGGATTGCGGCAAGTAGATGCGTCCCCGCTGCGCGTCTTCGCGCAGATCGCGGAGGATGTTCGTCAGTTGGAAAGCTCGCCCGCAGGACGTGGCGGGAGGGAGAGCGTCGCTATCGTCACATCCCCAGATTCTCAAGCAAGCCAAACCGACCGACGTCGCCACGCGGTCACAGTACACCTGCAGTTCCTCGATCGATTCGTAGCGACGAGGTTCCAGGTCCATTTCAACGCCGTCGAGCAGATCGAAGAAGTATTGGTCGGGAATCGCGCAGCGACGGGCCGTGTCCGCCAACGCCGGCCAATGATCGCCCGCCGGATCACCGGAGAGCGCATCACTCAATCGAGATCGCCACAACTTGAGCGACTCGGCGCGATCCATCGAGTTCATATCGCGGGCGAGATAACTCGTGTCGTCGATCAAATCGTCCGTCCGCCGCGAGAATGCGTAGAGCGCGCACATGGCGTCGCGCTGCGGCCGCTCAAGCAACCGAAACGACAGATAAAAGCTCGACGACGATCGGCGGGCGATTCGCCGGCAGAGCGCATAGCTTTGCTCTAACTTCATCAATCAACGCTCGTCAAACAACAACTCGTCAAACAACAACTCGTCAAGCACCACCTCGTCAAGCACCTCGTCAAGCACCAATCGAGATCCACAATCCACTCACCACGCGCGCCATTGGCGAGGGGCGCGCGGTGGTTGGAGAAAGATCGATTGGGCGCCGTCACGCCTCGACGCCACGGACCTCGGGAGGGAGTTGGAAATGCACTTCTTCTTCGCGTATCGTCCGCATTTCCACGGCCGCGTCAAACCGATCTTTCAACAGTTCGACGCACTCTTGCACGACGGATTCAGGCGCGCTGGCGCCGGCTGTGATCAGCACGGTCTCCGAACCGGTGAACCACTTGTCATCGATGTCGCTGGCTCCGTCGATCAGATGAGCGGACACGCCGCACTCGTTCGCCAGTTCCTTCAGCCTCTGGCTGTTGGAGCTGTTTTGACTGCCGAGCACCAGCACGCAATCGACTTCGCCGGAGAGCACGCTGACCGCTTCTTGCCGGTTCTGCGTGGCGTAACAAATGTCTTCCTTCGGTGGCGATACGACATCGGGAAATCGCCGTCTGATTCGCGCAATGATTCGGTTGGCGTCGTCGACAGAGAGGGTCGTCTGGGTGAGGTAGGCCAGCTTCGCGCCCGCGGGGACGTCGAGTTGGTCGACTTGGTCGGGTGATTCGACCAGTCGAATGGCTTCGGGGGCTTCACCCATCGTACCGACGACTTCGTCGTGTCCCTCGTGGCCGATCAGCAAGATGGTGCGGCCTTCCTTGGCGTATCGAATCGCTTCCAAGTGCACCTTCGTGACGAGCGGGCAGGTCGCATCGATCGCGGCGAGGCGTCGCCGTTTGGCGATGCGGCGAATCTCTGGCGAGACGCCGTGCGCGGAGAACAGCAGGTGCGAGCCCTCGGGAACGTCCTCGAGGCGATCGACGAACACGGCTCCCTTCGCGCGAAACATCTCGACGACATACTTGTTGTGGACAATCTCGTGGTAGACGTAAATCGGCGTGCCAAAGGCTTTGATCGCCAGATCGAGACTTTCGATCGCCATATTGACGCCCGCGCAAAACCCGCGAGGCGCCGCCAGGATGATTTTCATTACCGCGGTTTCTCCATATAAATGCCATCTTATTGACCTGTGGTTTGAAAATGAACCGGGTGACGAATTATCGGCTCCCGCCAGACTCCCGCCCTCGTCGCCTACTGGACCAATGCCCAACCGCTTCGCCGACGAGCTGTTAACGTTGGGGCCGGACGCCCCTGACCGCGTCCCCTTTTCGGTCTCGGCCGCCGAGGCGTACTGCCGGCGATTGGCGAAACGGCATTACGAGAATTTTCTCGTCGGAAGTTGCCTCCTGCCACGAGCTTTCAGGCAACATTTCTTCAATGTGTACGCTTACTGTCGCTGGGCGGATGACTTGGCCGACGAAATCTCCGACCCGGCGGAGAGTCTCCGCTTGCTCGACTGGTGGAGTGAGCAACTGACCGGCGGCGATTCCCGCCACCCCGTCTTCATCGCCTTGCGGCAAACCATCTCGCAATTCAAGATTCCCCACGAACCGTTTCTCGATTTGCTCGCCGCGTTTCGGCGGGACCAAAACCAGACTCGGTATGCGACGTGGGACGAGCTGCTGAGCTACTGCGAGCTGTCCGCGAACCCCGTCGGCCGCATCGTGTTGCACATTGGCGATGCGTACGACGAGGCCAACGTCCGCGACGCCGACGCGATCTGCACCGGACTGCAGCTGGCGAATTTCTGGCAAGACATGCGGCGTGACTTTCAGATGGGACGAGTCTATGCGCCGGCCGAGTTGTTGGACGAAGCGGGCGTTCAAGAAGACGATTTTCGCGACGACGCCGCGAACCCGGCGATGCGCGATCTGGTTCGGCGACTTGTCGAAATGACCGAGCCGCTGTTGCAACGCGGTTCGCCGCTCGTCGAACGAGTTCCCGCTTGGCTGGCGGCCGATGTGAGGCTCTTCGTCGGCGGCGGCGAATGCGTCTTGCGAGCGATTCGCCGCCAGCAGTTCGATGTCCTGCGGAAACGGCCAGAAGTCGGCAAGGCGAGCCAGTTGCGGCTGGTGATCGCCGCTTGGTTCGCAACCAAGAGTGGTTCTCGCTGAGCGGAGGATGTCGAGTCGCGGGGCTACATCGTGGCGCGATCGATGGGACGCGCGAAGCCACGCGGCTTTTGTTACGCGTTGCCCGTTCACCCCCAGCTCACAAGCGGCAAACCGCAGCAACTGAGGGACTTGCGCGGCTGTCGCAGGCGCCGGATTCGCGCCGGCGTTTGTGATCTTTTTCACAAGCCCGGTTTTTGTTGACACGCCTCCAAACGCCCGACTATTCTCAACCAGATCTTGCTCGACGTTCGTCGACAGCATCATCCGCAGGGAGGCGGCCGTTTCATACATCTCCATTCTCTTTCGGAGCACAATACCATGAAACTGCGCGATGTTCTCAGCGCCAAAGACAACGCCCTCCAAACCATCGAACCCAGCGCTTCGCTCGCTCAGGTGGTTGCGAAACTGGTTGACGCCAATTGCGGATCGCTGATCGTGGTCGACGCCGACGTGATGGTGGGGATCATCACCGAACGCGACATCTTGCGAACGGTCGCCACTTGCGGCGATCCGTTGGCGGAAATCGAGGTTTACGAACGGATGACGGGCGACGTCATCACGGGTGATCCCAACGACGACATTCAGTCGGCGATGGCGACGATGACCAACCACCGCATTCGGCATTTGCCGGTAATGAAAGACGGTTCGCTGTCAGGAATGATCTCCATTGGCGACCTCGTCAAGACGCAGCAAGATCTGCTGGCGGTCGAGAATCACTATTTGAAGACGTACATCCAGGGCTGAGAGTTGCGCTTGGAGATTCTCACACGGAGGCACGGAGACACAAAGCTCTCGGTCCCCCTTGTTTCTTTGTGCCCTCGTGTCTTTGTGCGCGAACTCCTATTCGCAGCTCGCTGAGAGTTGCGCTTGGAGATTCTCACACGGAGGCACGGAGACACAAAGCTCTCGGTCCCCCTTGTTTCTTTGTGCCCTCGTGTCTTTGTGTGCGAACTCTATTCGCAGCTCGCTGAGAGTTGCGTTTGGAGATTCTCACACGGAGGCACGGAGACACAAAGCTCTCGGTCCCCCTTGTTTCTTTGTGCCCTCGTGTCTTTGTGTGCGAACTCCTATTCGCAGCTCGCTGATAGTTGCGCTTGGAGATTCTCACACGGAGGCGCGATCGAATCATTCGCGCGTTTCCACGGCGCGGACGTTGCGAAACGACAAGTCGGTGGTTGGGTCGTGTCCTTGCAGCATGAAGACGCCCGCCGCCAACTTCGACCCGCGGCGCGGGTTGGGATCGGGCTTTCGCTCATCGGACCAGTCGGTGACGAGAAACCCGTTGACCCAAACAGCGAAGTGATTGCCGTCGGCGATCACCGTCTTGGCGAACCATTTGTTGTCGCTGGCGGCGACGAGTCGGGCGGCCTGTCGGCGAAAGATCGCGCCGGTGCCGGAGTCTTTTGGTTGACGGCGATCGTTGTTGTGGAAGCCATTGTGGATTTGGCTTTCGTAGCCGTCCATCTTGCTGCCGGGAATGGCGCGAAAGAAGAGGCCCGAATTCAAATCGGCCGCGTGCGTCCGGCACTCGAGCTGAATGATGAAGTCGGCGAAGGCGGCGACCGACTCCAGATGCCCCGGCCCATTGGCGACGTGCAATTCACCTCGTTCGGTCACGGAGAATTTCGCGGCCTGGTCGGCCGGTTCAGTCCAACCCTCCAAGTCCTTGCCATTGAAGAGCGGCTGAAGTCCTAGCGGCTTGAGGTGGATGTTGCGGAACTCGATCTTACCCTGGCGAAATTGCAGTCCGATGAATCCGGTCGCCAGGGGATTCGGGTCGGAGTATTCGAGCGCGGTTTTGCCGTCGAGCTTGACGGCAACTTGAGAGCCGTCGACGGTCACTTCATAGCTTTGCCAATCGGCGCTGTCGAAATCGCCCTCGGCTTTCTTCCGCTTGACCAAGCTGGCGGTGGGGAATGGATTGTCGGAGTCGGCGATGTTGAGTTCGTAGCAGTCGGACTCGGGCGCGGACGGCTGGCCAGGCGTCCGCAGAAACACTCCGCTGTTCGTGCCAGCGGCGCTGCGGAACTCGAGTTTGAGGACATAGTTGGCGAAGCGCGATGTCGTTCGCAGTAGTCCGACATCTCCTTGCTCGGCGACGATTGTCCCGTCCACGACCTGCCAATCCGCCTTCGACTCAGCGTGCCAGCCGTAGAGCGATTCACCGTCGAACAGCGCGATCCACCCGTCCGCCAGGAGTTGTTCGCTGAGGACGTTGGGCGCGACGTCGATGGCTGCGCCGGCCAAGGGCGGGGGCGGATCGCCGGGCGACGCCTTTGGTTTCTCGGCCGGCTGCGGGTCGACTTCGCCCCTCGCCGGCTCAACTCGCGATGGCTCGACAATGGCGGTGGGTTGAATACAACCGACAGCAACTAGAAGAGTCGTTGCCAGCGAAGCTGCCAGCAGGGGATGCGCGACGCGTTTCATGCGATGATTCTCATGGGGTGGGGCGAGCGATTGGTGAGCGACTGGTGAACAACTGCTGAGCGACTGGCCGATCGCTCAAACGTCAGGATCAAACGTCAGGATCAAACGTCAGGACACCCAGCTTAGCAATCTCTCTGCCGGTCGTCGATTTCCAGTCGCACTTCGCCGATCAGCGGCGCGTCGGGCGGCGGCGGCGAATCGTAGCGGCTCTTCAATTCCAACATGCTGGCCTGTTTGAGGTCATTGAGTTCGAACCGAAGTTCGGATGACGAAGTTGACCCGAGTGAACAGTTGTCGAGAAAGACCTCTGTGTTGCTGGAGTGAGGAGTTGGGGCGACGACCAGATGCACGGTGGAGCCAGCGATGCCGGTGGGCCGATGAAACCGACGCCGGCAACGAATCTCACCGCCGGCGACGTCGGAATGATCGGTGAGTTCGAGTGAGCCGGGCGCTTGGAACCGCATCGGACCGCGCGCGGTCAGCAATTCCCAGGGTCCTTGCAGGCGGATCGTATGCGTCACGGCTACTCGGGAAGAAAGTCGACGCCGACCGAGATTTGGCGGACTTGCCGCGTGTCCGGCTCGTAAACTCGCAATCTCGCCTGCATGCCTCGCAGGGGCGCTTCGTAGGGAGGCGCCGTCTCGCGTTCCAATGGATCGTCGGGGCCGTTGACGCCGTTGTCGTCGCGGGCGTTCGCCCCTTCATCGATGATTGGCATGTTCGCCTCGGCGCCTTCGTCGACTGCATTATTGTTGTTGTCGTCGAGGCGATTGCCGGCAAAGTTGCCACTGTTGGCGTTTTGGTTGACGCCATCGATTTCGTAGAAGTAGGACCACGTGTCATACGTCGAAACGACCATTCGCAGGGGCGTCGGCGAGGGGGTGAGTGAGGCGGGGGCGCGCGATCGCACCGTCCGCGGGCCGGAGAAGACAGACAAGCCGGTCGTCCCCGCGTAGTTGAGATCCATGTAGGCGCCGAATCCGATCACGGGAGTCGCCACATTGATGTTGCCGCCGTTGGCGATGATTGCTTGAACCAAGGGCATATCGTGAGTCAGCGCGTCCGAGTCGTCGGTCGTCGGCCAACCCGCTTCGGTCATATTGTCGGTGATGCCGTCGTTGTCGTCATCGACATTCAGTCCGCCCCACGCGCCGTCGGGGCCCGGGTGAACACGGATAGCCGCGGACGGGTCGTAGACCTTCAAGTCGAAACTCACAACGTTGTTCGCGACCATCGTTTCCGCGTCGGGGCGGATCAACAGGCTACCGTCGATGGGATCCGTGGAGAAATTAACCGAAAGCATCCGCGGCGCAGTGACGCTTCTGGGAAAGTCATGAATCCTCGAAATCAGCGGAGATTCAACGCGGCTCCGAGGCGGTGTGGCGAAGATTTCTTCGACTGGGAAAGGGAACCTCTGGTCGATTCCGCCGTTCACGATGGCGTAGCTGCCGGTGTAGATGTTGTGAGCCAAGACGGGGTAGTGGCCGAATCGGTTCTCTCGTTGCGACAGGTCCGCCAGTGTGTTCGCGAATACACTGACCAAGACGCGTCCTCCGCTGACAACAATACGTTTGCGGACCGATGTGTCGTTGGACTTGAAGAACCGCCGCAGGTTGATGGCCAGCACCCTCAGATCGCCTTGATTGGTGGAAGGCGCGGCGAAGGTCCCAATCAACCCGTTGGCGCCAGGAGCCAGGTCGGGACGAACGAGAAGTTCGCGACGGTGCACCGAGTACTCGGTCGGATCAAACGTGGGAACGGCGACCGCGGGCGGTGGTGGCTGCGTGAACGTCGAGCGGATGGGCGCATCTTCGTCGACGCCCAAGGCGTACCAGGCCACTTCGGCGACTTGGCCGTCGATCGTGATCAGATCATCCGAACCGGGCCAGGCGACTTCATCGAAGTTGTCGATCGTGCCGTCGTTGTCGTCGTCGACATTGAAGACGCCCCAACCCCCATCGGGGCCGGGCAGCGCGACCTTGCCGATAAACGATGAGTCGACTCGGCGGCTGGTGTGGAAAACCATGTCGTCCAAATCGCCCAACAACGGCGGCAGCCCGGCGGCAGCCACGAGCGGTGTCGCGTCGGTCATCGGGCCTTCAATCAACTCCAGCATGCCTTCGCCAGCCGATCGGGTCGGCCAGGGGCGGGCCGGCACGGTGAGTCCGGAGAGATCTTCGTGGAATCGGTTGCCCATGTTGCGCAATTGAGTCGACATTTCGACCATCGCTCGCTTGCTCTCCACATTCACTCCGATCATGGCGAACGCCTGCGCCATGGCGAGAATGACGAGCAACGTGACAACGGTCGAAACCATCATTTCGACCAGAGTGAGACCGGAGCGCGAACGTCTGGCATGCCGCGCGCGAGGGTGTCGCATCATGGCGCCACTTCCCTTCAGAGTTGATTTGATTGGGGTTGCAAGGATGGGCAAGAACGGGAAACTGGACGACGGCGGTGATGTGACCCCAATGAACCGTCGGAACGCGGCGCAATTGCCGCATACCATTTATCTTACACCGTCCATTCGACTGAGCCCACCAGCGTTTGTCAAGAAGAATGATTCGCCCCGGACATTCACCGTTCTGCCTGAGAAGAGGGGTGGCGGCGCGGGAAGTCGTCGTTCTGGCGGTCGCACTATTCGCCGGTCTCATCGTGCTCGCTCCCTGGATTCTGCAACGGCGAGCTCAGGCGCGTCGCAGCCTGTGCGAGTTTCGACAGATTCAAACGGCCGAGGCGATAATCCGTTGGGAGAACCGGGTCGGCCGCTTTCCGGGGACTCGGGAAGTCCTTCCGACAACGGACCGCTCCATCGGTTGGACGACCGCCATCCTCGACGACCTCGACCGCTCGCCTCGAGGGGAGAGCCCCTGGGCGGCGGCGGCCGAACTGGTGATGAGCGACGTCGAATCCAACCCGACGACGCTGATCATCACCTTGCTCTGTCCGGCGGCCGAACCACCCGAGGAGGGCTGGGGACCGCGCAGCCATTGGGTCATCAACAGCGGCATGCCCGATGCGTTGCAACCGGCCACCGACGCCCCGGTCGACTGGCGCGAGAACGGGATTGCTCACGACCAATCCGCCGCTCATCCCCAGTCGGTTTCTCTCGACTACCTGATCAAGCACGACGGCTCGAACGCAACGCTGTTGATTACGGAGAACATGGGTGCCGGCAACTGGTACGACCACGGCGAACTGCTGACGGGATTCGTCTGGCGCGCGGATGTGAAAGGAGTCGACGCCGTCCGCGATCCGCTGCAGTTGCTGGGAATCAACGAGGAAGTCGGCCGGTCGGATCAGACCAGCCGATTCATGCGGCCCGCCAGTTTTCACCTGGGTGGAGTCAACGCCGTCTATGCGAGCGGGAGAACTCAATTCCTCCACCAGAGCATCGACTACGTCGTCTACACCCAGTTGATGTCGACTCACGGAGCCGAAGTGAAACAGCCGGGGGGAGACGAGTTGATCCCGCCGCCGTATCGGCACTAGGCGCGACGAAGGGTTTCGGCCGCGCCTTACTCGACCTTCTTCTGCTCGATTAACTCGCCGATGATGGCGTCGAGGTTGTATTTTCGTTTGTCGCCGACCAGGGAATGCAGCAGCGTGAGATCGGGAACGCGGCGGCGAATATCTTCGAAGTCTTCGTCGTAAGCGTCTGCGTACGACTGAAACTCCACTTCCGCCCCCGTGCCGGCGGCCGCGATGACGCGTTCGGCCAGTTCGAGAATGCTCACCGGCTCATCGCTGCCGATGTTGACGATGCGACCGGCCGCAGCCGGCAACTCCATCAATTCCACGACCGAGCCGATGACGTCGTCGACGTGGCCGAAGCAGCGTATTTGTCGGCCGTCGTCGTGAACTCGCAACGGCTTTCCGGCGACAGCTGCCTCCACAAATCGGGGCAACACCATGCCGTAGGCTCCCGTTTGTCGGGGGCCGACGACGTTGAAGAATCGCCCGATGACGACCGGCAATCGATACTGCCGCCAGTAGGCCAAAGCGAGGAACTCGTCGATGGCTTTGGAGGCCCCATACGACCAGCGTGCCCGTTTCGTCGGACCGAAGACGAGGTCGTCGTCCTCGCACCACTTCTCCTTGGGGTTTTTGCCGTAGACCTCGCTGGTGCTGGCCAAGAAGAACCGCACATCGCGGCCCGTTTCTGCGACCTTCATCGTTTCGCGAAGCAGCAGTTCGGTTGGGTAGACGTTGCGTTCGATCGTAGCGATCGGCTCGCGGGCGATCAGAGCGACACCGACCGCAGCGGCCAGATGATAGATTCGGTCGACGTCGGCCAGCAGATCGCGGACCAGGTCAGCGTCTCCGACCGATCCGGCAAGATACGTAAGGTGCGGATGTTCGAGGAGATGCGCGAGGTTGCCCCGTTTTCCTGTCGATTCATCGTCCACAACGGTGACCCGGTGCCCCTGCTGGAGAAGGGCTCCAGTCAGGTGCGATCCGATGAATCCAGCTCCGCCTGTGACGAGAACACGAAACACTGGCGTGGTTTTTCCGTTAAATGTGGGTGAGAGGTGGAGCCCGGGGGGCAAAAAACGACGGGCGACAAGCGAATGGGAGCTGACAGAAGCGAGCGAGTTAGCCTAACGGCGTGGCCCGCCAGCGGCAAGGATTGGCGGGCGAGGCCGGCGGTCGACAGGCGTGCGGCCATTCGCTCGGTGCGTGAGCCGTGGCGGAAACCCAGAGAAAACGCCGTTGGCGGAGCAAATTAACTGAAACAACTCGCCACGGTGCGGCCATGCACTGAAGGAACCTTTTCGTACTCGACCCCGATGTTATAAACTCGACCGAGTGCACAATCGTGCAAACATCGGGGACGGTTGAATCGCGAATGTCTTAGCGGCCGTGGAGCGGCGCTTTGGTGAGGAGAAAAAGATGGTTGGAAAAATGGCGATGGTGCGTCGGCTGATCGCAATCACGGCGGTTGTTCTCATTTGCGTCGGGGATCCGGCGACGGACGCGGCCGCCCAGGAGAAGTCATCTCAGGAGTCGCTGACCCTGTTTTCCGACGCCGCCAATTTCCAAAACAATGGCGCCTACGATTTGGCGTTGGAGGAGTGGAAGAAGTTCTTGGGCAAGTACCCGAAGGATCCGCTCGTCCCGAAAGCTCGCCATTACCAGGGCGTTTGCCAACTCCAGCTGAAGCAGTACGAGGCGGCGGCGGGATCGTTCGAGCAGGTCGTCAAGAGCGCGCCCAAGTTCGAGTTGATCGAGGACGCATATCTGAATTGGGCTTGGTCCCAGTACTCTGCGGCCCAGACCGGTAAGAAGGAGCTGTTTGTCAAAGCGGCCGCCACCTTCGGAGAATTATTGACGAAACATCCCAAGACGAAGTACGCCGACCAGGCTCTGTTTTTCCGCGCCGAGTCGCTCTATATGTCGGGCAAGGTGAAGGAGTCTCTCGCGCCGTACCGCCAGTTGGTGAAGGATCACGCCGAATCGAAGTTGCTCTGCGACGCGTTGTATGCGTTGGGTGTTTCCTTGGAGGAGTTGAAGGAGTTCGCCGAGGCCGGTGAGGCTTACGATCAATTTCTGAGCAAGTGCAAGCAAGACCCGCTGACCAATGAGGTCCGCATGCGGAAGGCGGAGACCTTGGCTCAGACGGATCAATTGGAAGCGGCCGTTCGTCTGTTCCAAGAAGTGTCCGACGCGGCCGGTTTCGCATCGGCCGATCACGCCGCGTACCGGCGGGCCGCGTGTTTGTCGAATCTGAATGAGTTTTCGGCTGCGGCCGACGGCTACGCTCAATTGATCGCCAAGTTCCCGGCAACCAAATACAAGGAGCCGGCGACGATGGCGGCGGCCCGTTGCTATTACCGCGCCGACAACGCGGCGGAAGCGAAGAAGTGGCTCCAGCAGGTATTGGATAAGAAGACCAAGGACGGGCCGGAGGCCGCGCACTGGTTGTGTCGAATTCAACTCCGCGAAGGGCAGCACGCCGCCGCCGCCAAATTGGCCGAGCAGACGATCGCCGCCGCCGAGGAGAGTGAGTATCTGGTTCATCTCAAGTTGGACCAGGCCGACGCGTTGTACGAGCAGGGTGACGCGGGCCGTCGGCAGGCGCTGGCGTTGTTCTTGAAAGCGGCCGCCGATCACGCCGGCCACGCCCTCGCGCCGCAGGCCGCCTACAACGCAGCGTTCGCGGCCATGGAGTTGAAGGATTATCAACAGGCGCTCGATTTGTCGGCTCAGTTCACGGAGAAGTACGCCGAGGACCGGTTGGCTCCCGACGCTCGCTACGTCCGCGCCGAGAGCTTGCTGCAACTGGGCCGTCCGGCGGAGGCGGAGAAAGACCTGCGCGAGCTGGCGGAGTTGAAGGAGCACACCGAGTCGGCCAATTGGGTCGTTCGTCTGGGAGCTGCGTTGTACTTGCAGAAGAAGTACGCCGACGCCGACACCTACCTGACGGCTCAAGTGGCGCGGTTGAAGACGCCGCCGCAACAGGCGGAGGCCAACTATTTGATGGGGGCGAGCCGGTTTTACGGAGACAAATTCGACGAGGCGTCCACGGCCTTGCAGGCCTCTTTGAAGCACCAAGCCGACTGGCGGCAGGCCGACGAAACGATGCTGTTCTTGGGACGCTGCCAGTTCAAGTTGAACCAGATCGATGCGGCCAAGAAGACGCTCGCGCAGATCTTCGAGAAATTCCCCCAGACCGCGATCGGCGACCAGGCGCACTACCGTCTCGGAGAAATCCACTACGCCGGATCGCAGTGGGCGGACGCGGCCAAAGAGTACAAGGCGGTCAGCGACAACTGGCCGGACTCCTTGTTTGCTCCGTTCAGTCTGTACGGCTCCGGCTGGAGCCACTTGCGTTTGAGTGAATTCCCGGCGGCGGTCGCCGCGCTGACGACGCTGCTCGAAAAGCACGGGGACCATCAGCTGGCGGCCGAAGGTCAGTTCGCCCGGGCCATGTGCCAACGGCAACTCGGCAAGTTCAAGGAGTCGATCGCCGATGTCGACGCATTCTTGAAGACCGAACCAAAGGGCAACTCGTTGTCCGACGCGCTTTACGAGAAGGGGCTGGCGCAAGTCGGTTTGAAGGACTGGAAAGCGGCGTCGGTCACGCTCGCCGGGCTCGTCGAGTCGCAACCCGAGTACGCTCACCTGGACAAAGTTCTCTACGAACTCGCCTGGACCTACAAGTCGCAGGGCGACGCCGCCCAAGCGGCCACGCAGTTCGCCGCTTTGGCCAGCAAGTACGGCGACAGCCCGCTGGCGGCCGAAGCCAATTTCCACGTTGGCGAGCAGCGGTACGAGGCGAAGAAGTACGTCGAGGCGGCGGCGGCCTACGCGGCCGCGAAGAAGTCAACACAAGCCGAACTCAAAGAGAAGGCGACCTACAAACTGGGCTGGACGCACTTTCAGCAAGAGGCCTTCAAGCAGGCGCTGACCGAGTTCGGAGAGCAGTTGCGGCAGTTCCCCAAGGGCGGGCTAGCCGGGGACGCCCTGTTTATGAAGGGTGAGTGCTCGTTCAAGTTGGAGGACTACGAAACGGCGTTTACGGCATTCAGTGCGGCCGCGAAAACGGAGTCAAAGGACAAACGCATTGCGATGTTGACGCTGCTGCACGGCGGCCAAGCCGCGGCTCAGCTGAAAGACTGGGAGTCGAGTCTGACGCTGCTCGATCAGGCGGTGACGAAGTACAAAGACTCGAACGACTTCGCGGAAGCCGTCTACGAGCGCGGGCGGGCTCATCAGCAATTGAAGGACGCCGCGAAAGCGAAAGCCGACTTTGAGTTGGCTGCGGATAAGTCGCGCAACGAGGTTGGAGCCCGAGCGCGGTTTATGCTCGGCGAAATCTACTTCGGAGAGAAGTCGTTCACGGCCGCGATTCGGCAATTCCAGCGAGTTATGTTTGGTTACGGCGCGACCAGAGCGACTCCCGAAACGAAGGTCTGGCAAGCCAAGGCCGGCTTCGAAGCGGCCCGTTGTGCGGAAGTTCAGATTCAAGACGCGGCGACCGCCGGCGACCGGGCTCAGCTGATCCAAGACGCCAAGAAATTCTACACGTACGTCGTGCAAACTCACCCCAAGGATGACCTGGCTGCGGCCGCCAAGAAGCGTCTGGCGGACCTGGCCAAACTATAATGGACGACCACCTCGCCGCTTTTCTCACCAAAACTGTCACGGTTCAACGGGCGGAAACCATTCAATGCAGAAGCAGGCAACGACAATCCTTCCGAGGTCCGCATGTTGAATAGTACCGACTCCCCAATCCGCTGGGCCGTTTTCGGTGTCGTGGCCATCGCCTGCTTGCTCGCGTCGCACGCTGTGCTGGGCCAAGGAGGACCTAGCGCCGAGCCCGCTCCGACGGGATCAGAGAATGTCGCTGAGCAACCCGGGGAGGCCGCGGCGACTCCCAAATCCGAGATCAAGTTGTTGCAGTTGCTGGTGCGGGGCGGTGTGCTGATGCTGCCGATCGCCGTGATGTCGTTGTTGGTCGTCACGATCGGCATCGAGCGGCTGATTTTCCTGAGGCGGTCGCGAGTCTTGCCCGACCAATTGGTGGCTCGATTGGGGCAACTAGGCGGACCTCAGGGTGGCTTCGATCCGCGACAAGCTTATCGAGTCTGCCAGCAATTCCCCTCGTCCGCAGCAGTCGTTATCCGAGCGATGCTGCTCAAGATTGGCCGCCCGCACTCCGAAGTGGAGCATTCGGTCGCCGAGGCCAGTGAGCGCGAGGCGGACCGGCTCTACGCCAACGTCCGCTGGTTGAATCTGGCCGCGGCGGTCACCCCGTTGCTCGGCCTGCTCGGCACGGTCTGGGGCATGATTCGCGCGTTTCACGATACGACCATGCTCGACCCCTCGAGGAACAAGGCCGACTATCTGGCGGAAGGGATCTACGTCGCCCTGGTCACCACGTTGGCCGGGCTGTCCATCGCCATCCCGGCTGCGATTCTGTCGCACTACTTTGAGAGCCGGATCCAATCGATGTTTAACGAGATCAATGAGTTACTTTTCAACCTGTTGCCGCAAGTGGAGCGTTTTGAAGGGCGGATGAGGTTCGGCCGACAGTGGGATGAGGATGGAGCCAACGGCGCAGGGGCGTCCACGACTCGCGACGAGTCGCACGCCTCCAATCCGCGCTAAGCGACTCGCGGGCGACCACCCGCTGCAAAGACCGCATGGGAGCGTCGGCAACGTGACCGATGTCGAGAGGTAGACGTGAGCGTAAAAATCAAAAAGGGATCGGCTGTGGCGATGTTGAGCCTGACTCCGCTCATCGACGTCGTCTTCCTATTGCTGATCTTCTTTCTCGTGACGACACGGTTCGCCGAACAGGACTACAAGGTCAACGTCAAACTGCCGACGGCAAGTGAAGCTGTCCCGCTCATCGAAGAGCCGCAGCAGATCGTCATCGCGATTGATTCGGCGGGCAAGATTCTTGTCGACAACAAGGAGCTGACCCCGGAAGAGGTGGAAGTGCTGCTGCGGCAAGCGGTCGCCAACAACCCGACGAACCAGACCGTCGTGATTCGAGCGGACCGCGAAGTGAAGCTCGAAACGCCGATCCGCATCATGGACGCGTGCTTGCGAGTCGGCGTTGACTACAAACTCTCCACCAAAGGGAATCGCTGAGCGAACGAGCGGATCAGGTCATGTCCTCACCACGACGTATCATTCGAAAGCTCCGGCCGGCGGGCGAGCCCGCCTTTGACGAGCAATTCTGGCCGGTGCAGCTGGCGCTGATACTGCTGGGTGCGTTCTTGGCCGGAGTCTCGCTCGCCTATCTCAAGTTTGATGCGCCGTCGTTTTGGCAGAGCGCCTGGACGGCGCTGGCGGTAATCGCTGTTTTCGTCGCTGCCTCGATGGTCGTGCTCCGCTACGTCAGCAATCGCAGAATTCGACGGGGCATGCAGTTGGCGTTCATCCTCTGCCTGATTTTCCACGTCATCGTGCTCGTCACCGCTCATCGAGCAGCCATTTTCGGCCGCCTGACAGCCGACCGCATCGTGACGGATCGAGTTGATCGCGAACAGCAGGAGGTGATCCTCGAGGAGTACCATCCGGCGCAGATGAATCGTGAGGAAGACGAGCGACTTGATTTTGAGTTGCCGGTGGAGACGGAGTCCCCCGACCCCGAGCCGCAGGAGATCGAGCGCGAGCAACCTCGCCAAGCGCCGGTCGATCCCCAGAACACGCCGACTGTCGAACAGCCGCAGCAGGCGCAGGCGAACGTTGTCAAGCGCACGGAGCCGGAGCCGACCACGCCGCGGATGAGCGAGACCCAATCTCAGCTAAGCCGCAGCACGCCGCGTCAGTCGATCGCGCCGGCGACGCTGGTGGAGGTGGCGGAGACGAAGTCGCGTCCAGCCGAGTCGGCGGCGCCGGCGGCGACTCAAGTCGCGCGTACCGAGCCGCAGAAGTCGGCGGCCGCTCGCAGCCAGGCCGAGCCGGATCCTACCGCGGCCGCCTCGGAGGCGACCAGCCGGCGAGCCACGGCTGAAGCCGACCCCACGGCGGATTCTCCTTCGTCCGCCGCCATCGCGCGGACCAATCGAACCCCCGCCCTGACACCGCAGGCGCAGGTCAATGTCCAGACGCGGACGGCGGCCGCGCGCCAGGCGACCGCGGAACCGACTCCGCAGACGCTGGCGGCGACAAAGCAGCCGACGGCGAGCCCGCTGAATGAAGCGACCCGTCGCGAACCGAACGTCGATCCCAGTGTTCCCGATGTGACGACCGAACGCCGTCGGGTTGAGTCGCAGCCGGCGGCAACCGTCGCCAGGACGGCGGACCCCGTCCGCAATCGGCAGCCGCGGATGACCAAGCGCCCCAACACTTCCGTGCTCGCTCAACTCATCACACCGTCGCCGACGAGCGAGTCGCCGGCGGCCACTCCAAGATCGCAGCCGACCACGCCAACCCGTGTCGCTCGTTCGCAGTCGACCGCATCGCGTCGAGAAACGGCGGAGCCGACCCCGTCGCGAGAACCTTCGCCGACGGCCGTGACGCGGGCGACGAGCCAGGTGACGCCGACCGAGACGCCCGACGTTTCCACGCCCACGTCGTTGCGGCGGCGAGTGGCCTCGATGAGCCCGGCGCCGAATGTGCCCACAGAGGCGACCACGCCGACGGCCGTGGCTCGCACCGCCAACGACGGTGACGTTTCGCCGAGCAGTACGGCGTTGACGAAGCGACAAACGGCGATCGACTACACCGCCGAAACCGCCTCCCAGCAGCAGTCGCAGGCCGTCCAAAGTCAAACTCAAGTCGCCGCGCAAGCGACCGGAGCGCGGCGCGAAATGAATGACGCGCCACCGGTGGACGCGGAGACGGAAACGCAACGCCGCGCGGATGTCCGCGCCACGTTGGCGGTGGCGTCCGCGCCGGCTCCCGATGCGCGATCGTCAAGTGCGCCGAACGTCAGTGAGTCGTCGGAGCTCCGCGCCTCGTCCGCCGCGGTGGCGCGTCAGGCGTCTCCTTCCGCCGCCGCCCGTTCGTCCTCGCAACCTCAAGCAGTTGAGTCGGCGAGTGAGCAGGCGCTGGCCGCCCGCAGTGCGACGCGACGAAGTGCTTCGAATGCTCAACCGTCGCTTTCACCGCAAGCCGACCTGGCGCAGTCTCCCGCCCGATCGATGAGAGCGGCTCCGATCTCATCGCCGGCTGTGGCGGAGAGTCCATCGGAGCAGTCGACCTCGACCGCTCAGTCGCCGGCTCCCGTGCGGCCATCGCGCACCGCGCTGGCTCGGGGCGACGCGGGAGTCGCCGGTTCCGGCCGCACAGCCAACCTCGACCGCCAGGCCCCGGCTCCCGACAATCCGTCCTTGGTCGCTTCGGCTTCGGCGCGGCGGCGGCAGACAACTCAGAATTCTCCGACCGGCCCGGCTCTGACTCCGGAAGCAGCCTCGCCCGTGCGACAATCGCGGGCCAGCATGTCACCTTCCAGCACGACGTTTAAAGCGCAAGCGGTCGCGGTGGCCGACACTGCGGGCGGGCAGAGTGCGGGCGAACTGCAAGCTTCCTCCAGCGCGTCGGTGAACGAGGCGATGTCGAATGCGGAGCGCGCGGAGATGACTGCCGCCAGCGGAACAGTCGAGGTCGACGCCGGGCCCACTCGCGTAGTGTCCGAAGCGGGTTCGGGGCGGTCCGGGGGCGGCGGGCAGCCCGAGTTGAGCGACGCTGAACCGGTGGCCGCCGTCGCCCGACGCACCGGGGGCGGCGCGATGTCGATCGCCGCCAACGTCGAGGCTCCGGCTCCAGCTGCTCCGACCAGCACCGGAGGCGGCGCGACGCTAGCCAACATGTCTCCGCAAGCCACATCGGTCGTCCGCACGGAAAGCGGCGGTCAGGCTCCGACAACCGGCGGCCCGACTTCGGCGACCGAGTCGGGACCGCCTGAGGTGGCCGCTCGACATCCGAAGAGCGGAGCCCCCGCGGTAGCTCGCGCGACCAAATCGGACGAGATGTCCGAACCGGCCGTGGCCGCCGGTCCGCAGGGCGACCCGACCAACCGCACCAGCGACGCCGCCTCGCCGCGCGTCGCGCGTCGCAATCGCGGCGGTGCTCCCACCACGGCATTGGCCGGGCCGGTCGCTCCCAACGTCGCTGCACCGGCCGCCACGGGCGAAGCGACAGCCCCGACGACGATGGAGGCGAGCCCGGCTGCCGGGTCGGTCGCGCGCACCGAAACGAGAGCCGCGCCGACGATGAGCGATGCGGCCGCGGCGCGTTCCGCGGGGGCTGCTGAGCCGGAGGGACAACTGGCCGCGCGGACCGGCGACGCTCTACCGACCAGAGCGGAAATGACCGATGGCGTGATGGCCACTCCAGCGGTCGGCGGCGGCACGACTCAAGTCAGCCGGGCGAGTCGCGGTCCGGCGATCGCGGCCAGTACACAAGCTGAGACGGTCGAGCTTTCCGGCGCTCCTCAATCGGGAGGCGCGGAGGACGGTTCACCACTCGCCGCGCAAATGGCCGCCGTCGGTAAGACAGCTGGCGGGGCGCCGGAGATGGCGACAACCGCGGCCAACGCCGCCGGCGGCGTCGAAGGGCAGGGCGGCTCAGTCGCGACCAGCGCGGCGCGGCGTTCGATCTCCGACGCCGGCGGTCAGCCCGATGTGGCGGCCGCCGCCGGTACGCGACTGGCTCGCGCCGCCCGCGGGACCAGAGGAGCCGCTGTGGGGTCTGTCGAATTGCCCAACATGACGGACCCGGCGGTCGTCGGCGCTGGCGGCAGCGGTCGCGCCGACGGTCCCGACTTGCAGGCCGGATCCGTCGGCTCGATTCAACGGGCCGCCCAAGGAGTTCTCGTCGTCGCCGCCTCCGCTCCCGATGGAGCCGGCGGACTTGGCGGACCGGTCGCCTCGGACGCCGGAATCGTCTCGCGACGAGCCAGCCGCGATAGCGTTCAGGTCGCGATGAACGAGTCGCGCTTTCGCCGCAATCAATCGGGCGGCGCCCCGTCGATCTCAACCGCCGTCATCTTCTCGGCGGAGCCCTTCCGCGGACGCGATCGGTCAGGACTAGCCAAGGCCGTCGGGCCGGAGACCGAGCAGGCGATCGAAGGCGGACTGGCCTACCTGGCGCGAAGACAACAAGAGGACGGTCGCTGGAGTTTGCAGGGACACGGTGATGACGCCCTGATGGTGAGCGACGCCGCCGCAACCGGTCTCGCCCTGCTGGCGTTCCAGGGAGCCGGCTACCACCACCAGTCGTTCAGGTACAAGACGCAGTGCTCGGCGGCCATCAATTTCCTGTTGGCCAACCAGAAGGACGACGGCGACCTCTACATTCGCCAAGATGAATACTCGAATGGGGCGGCCTGGTTCTACACCCACGGCATCGCCGCACTCGCACTAACCGAAGCGTACGGTATGACCAAGGATCCGGCGCTGCGCGATCCGGCCCAGCGGGCGGTCGACTTCATCGTCAAAACTCAGAACAAGAACACGGGTGGTTGGCGTTACGCGCCGCAAGTCAGTTCGGATACGTCGGTCACCGGCTGGATGTTGATGGCGATGAAGAGTGGTCAGATGGCGGGGCTCAGTGTGCCGCAGCAGTCGCTCGATCGGGTCGACTACTGGCTCGACCGATCGGGGTCCGGCGAGTTTAAGGAGAAGTATCGGTACAATCCCGACGCGCCCGACACGAAGGCTCAAGGTCACGGCCGCCGGGCGACGACTGCGATGACCGCCGTCGGTCTGCTGATGCGACTCTACAACTCCGATTGGAAGACAGACTCGGTTGGCATGCGACGCGGGGCCGACGCGCTGATGAAAGAGCTTCCGGCGCTCGGTGGTCCGCGCAATCCCAAACGCGATACGTACTACTGGTACTACGCGACCCAAGTCATGTTTCACATGAAGGGCGAGTATTGGCAGGCCTGGAATGGTCGTCTGCGGCCCCTGTTGCTCAACACGCAAATCCAAGACGGCGCCAACGCCGGCAGTTGGGATCCGCTCGGCGGCGTCCCCGACCGTTGGGGACCGCACGCTGGCCGGATCTATGTCACGGCCATGAATCTGCTCTCGCTCGAGGTCCGCTTCCGCCATATGCCGATCAACCGGCTGGCCGAAGCGGAGTCGCCGTAGCTAAGCTTTCTGATAGCCCAGGTTGGTCACGACCTCGAGAATCTCCTCGTAGGTCATCACCCGTCGACGATGCTCAGCCTTGTACGAGTCGATCGCGCGTCCCAATTCCGCAGCGGCCGGAGAGAGATCGCTGTACGAATTCGAGAACTGTCGTCGTTCCGTTCCCGCGGGGTTCGTGCCGCCAGCATTCCGCCGCTCTACAAAGGGTAGCGATTCATCGTTCGACATCTGACTTCTCCAACTTGGGCTTGAGCCGGCTCCGTCGGTCGCCGACGACGAACGATCAGATGTCGTCGTCAAGGGAGTGCGAGACCCAACAAAGCTCACTTAATCTGTAGCCCACAAATAGGCGGTCGGCCAGCAACCAATCCGCGGCCGAATCGGAATCGCCGAGCCGACGATTAGAAGCCCGTCAAAACGATCTGGTTGTGTTGATCGTGACGATGATCTGGTTGCTAGCGGTAGGTCAATGAGATGATGCGGCCACGATTGGTCTCTTCGATCTCGATCTTGTCCTCTCGAGCGAGCCAGCCGATCGCTTGCAACGACACGTCGCGCGGCGCGTCGATTCGCTTGATGAGTTTGGTGTAGGAGAGGGGGCCGCATTCGTCGAGTGTGTGCCAGACGGTCCCCGCCGTTTCACCGATCTGGTCCACGAGGGTGGTGGTCACCGTGGCCATGTTACGCTCCTTCTAATGAATCCAGAACGTGGCTTCCAGAACCGATCTCGGTTCGGAAGCAAGCTTTCTACGGTATCGCAGTGCGAATCCCATTCATGCGACTCAGATTCACGCACGCAAGTATAGGTCTTGGGCTGGTTTTGGCAAAACTTCCTATTCAGCCGGCAGCGGGTGGTGAGTGTAAGAATTACAAACACGGGTCCGATTCGTGACGTCATTTACACAGCGGCCACAGCGGACAACGCGAAACAAATTCCGCCGAATCTCGAAGTTTCGTTCAAGTTCCTCGTCGCGGTGGCCGGGAAGACCAGCTGTGGCGCGCCGATTGCCTTTACTCAAGGCGTCAAGGATTTCGACCCAGCGGCCCGAGAGCTCCCGCACCTCGGGCCGAAGTCCGCGGATCTTAGGCGCGCCGTCGCAGTAGACGGCAACTCGTTCACCGCACGATAACCGCCATCTTTCCGCGACCGCCCGGTTTAACCCACCGGGCTTTTTTTGTTTTCACCAAACCTCCCGTTTCGCCACCGCGCAAAACGCAAGGCTCGTCGCCGCGGCAGTCTGGGGAGGTTAGGAAGCGCGTTTGAGTTCGTGTTGTCGCCAGCACGTTGTTGTGTTAGCTTTCCTCGCCCGTTTCTCTATTCAGCTTGGCTGGCATGGTGTTTCTCGCCCGTTTGGATCCTCACAAGTGGCACACACAAACCGAGCGGCAGCTCGCTTTGTGTGTGGCACTGCGGTGTGTGGCGTTGAGAATTCGGAGCTTCACTCGCTCGATACCAGCGACCAACGGGAGCGGACGAAGTCGAACCGAGCGGCAGCTCGCTTTGTGTGTGGCACTGCCACTTGTGATCGGCACGGTGGGTTGCGTTTCGTTGTCGCGAGGTGGTGTGGATGAGCGAGTTGTCGAGGCACGACAGTTGACGCTGCGTGGCATCGAGGCGATGGAGAGCAACCAGTGGAGCGAAGCGGGCCTGCTGCTCTCCAAGGCGATCGAATCGTGTCCGTACGAGGAGCGAGCTCACGCTCGGTACGCGGAAGTACTTTGGAAGCTCGAGAAGCCCGAGCCGGCGATCCGCGAGATGACGACGGCCGTCCGTTTATCTGGCGGCGCGGCTCCCCGGCTCAGCCGCTTGGGCGAGATGCACTTGGCGGCGGGAAACGTGACGGCGGCCATCGACGCGGCGAACCGGGCGATTCAGAGCGATCCTCAACTACCCCAAGCTCACGCTTTACAGGGTGACTTGGAAGCGCGTAACAACCGCTTCAACGAGGCGTTGGCGAGTTACCATCGGGCGTTGTCTCTGCAACCTCACTTCCCCAGCGTGCAACTGGCCGCGGCGAAGATCTACCGTTTGCAACGACGTCCGCTTCGGGCCTTGGCGACGCTGAGCGCGTTGCGGGAGCAGTACTCGATCGATGGCGTTCCGATGGAGGTGCTGCACCTACAGGGCGTCGCCCAGTTGGAACTGGGACGCCACAGCGACGCCGCGCAAACTCTTAGCCTTTGCGCAAACCGCGGGGGAGCATCGGCTGAGTTGCTCTATCAATTGGCCGACGCGCGACGTCAAGCGGGCGACATAGTCGGCGCCCGCCACGCGATCTCGCAAGCATTGACTGTCTCACCCGGCCACGCGCCGAGTTTGGCGCTCCATGCGAAGCTCGTGCGGTAGAGGGGGGGATGGCTAGAGGCGGTTTCAAAACCTTGTACGATGGCCTTCCAAGGCCGTCGATTTTGGAAATCCTCGGGAAACGACGGCCTTGGAAGGCCATCGTACGGCAAGACATCGGTTTTGAAATGCGCTCTAA
>JASMLW010000493.1 GCA_030748485.1 Pirellulaceae bacterium | reverse complement strand
AACTCGCAACACTGCACGTCCATCTGTCCACAGCAGCCCCGCAATCCCGTGACGATTTTCTTGGCGCCCGCGAACGCGGGATCCATCCGCCAGACGTCGAACCCGTATCCCACCTTGGCGCGGCACGCCACGAAGACGTTTTCGCCTTGCGAACTGATGGAAGAAACCTTCGAGGTGCTGCGAGTCATCATGGCGAGCTGGCGGTCGATATCCTGCTCTGTCGGCTCCTTGGTCGGATTCTGCTTCATGTACGTTTTCAGCGTCTCCATGCTGGTCTTGAGATTCGCGATCGCCCGCTTGCTGGTGGTCAGCCGCTGCTTCTCAGCGAAGGAAAGCGTATCGGTTCCTTTGTCGGTCAACGCTTTCACGGCTCCCTCGTGAGCGACGATCATCTTTTCGTAGGTCTCGATCTGTTGACCAAAGATCTGGGCGTTCTGTTTGAGTTGCGCTTTGACTTGCGCGCGAAGCCGCTTCTTGTCGACATCCGAGCTGCTGACGTGTGGGGCCGGTTTGTTGACAAGCACCTTGCCGTTGGCGTCGAGTTTTAACAGCCGACCATCGCCGGCGACGAGGATGTCGCCGCGCGGCGTCGTGTGAATCGCTTCGGGCACGACCGGCAATGACCAGCGACCTTTAGGCTCGCCGTCAGCGGACATGACGAGGATGCGCCCTTGCTGAGTCCCGACGCCCGCTAAAATGTCGCCGTTCTTGGCCACGGACATCGACATCAGCGGCCACGTCGCCCGGGAGCGTTCATCCGCCACCGTGATCACCTTGGTCTGCTCGTGTGTCCCTTGGGCGATGATCTCCGCTCGCTGCTCGGCTATCTTCTTCTCTTCCGCTGCGGCGTCGTAGAAAAACTCGGCTTCAATATCGGCCGTTTGGCTTTCGGAATCGGCCGTTTGGCTTCCGGAGCCGCCGAAGATCGACTCGAAGAAAGTCGCGATGGGGTTCGTCGAGCCGGCCGCCGGTTTGCTCCGCGTCTCGTCGGCGCCCGTTTTCGGCGCCTCTTTCTGAACCTTTTTCACTGGAGGATTCTTGTCGTCCGCGACCGAGAATCCGGCGAACAGTAGAGCTCCCAGGACGGCGCCCACCACCACAACGATTTGCCTCGACATCCGTAACATCATATGTCTCCCTTGGCTGTTTTCGTGGCCTGCTTCGTGGGGCCCCCGCCCGATGAACCACACCTGAATCGTAGTGTACTGGCGACTCACATGACCAGTGGATTCCGCCGAATTCTCAGCACGTTTTCCCAGTTAGAATCGCCCTCCCTTTAACTTTCGCCCAGGCGACACTCAGTTGACCCCACGCCGGGCGTTTGGGCGTTTGGGGGTGTTCAGATGAGTGGATGTGGGTGGTGATAGCACTTGGCTACTCGTCGTCCGACCGCGCACCGGCACCAGACTTCTCGGCGGAATCGTCCAGCGTTTCTCGCGCGGCGGGCGCGTCCGACTTCTTCTCTCGTTCGGCTTCACGACCACGTCGACGTCGCTCAGCCTCTCGCTTGGCCTGCTCCTGCGCGATCCATTCGCGACGTGAGATAACCCCATCGGGTTGGGGAACTTGGGCTCCTCACCGTTGGACACCTGTCATGGCGTTGAGGACGCGACGCGGTTCTCTGTGTCAGTTAGTGCCTCGGGGGAGCGACTGAGTTCAAGTCACAAACATTTCGTTGGCGGCGTCTTGCCCGGAGCGCTCTGGATGGTGGCCAGAGTTGCGGCGCGCTAACGCGGGAGGCCGAAGCAGTAGAGGCCGGAGACGGTGCGAACGTAAACTCGTCCGTCGGCGATCGCGGGCGTGGCGTAGATGTCCTCCGCGAGCGCGATTTGTGATTGCTGTTTCAGCGAATCGTCCGCCGCCAGCACGGTCACGTTGCCTCGATCGCTGCAGACGTAGAGTTTGCCGTCGCCCGCCACGGGAGAACTGAAGAACTTGCCCCCGCCGCGAATGCGAACTCGCTCTAGCAACTTGCCGTCGCCGGCGTCCAGCACGGTCAATATGCCGCCGTCCTTCACCATGTACATGCGGCCTCGATAGATTAGTGGCGAGGCGTTGCGGGGTGTCGACTTTCCACCGTCGCGCCACGCCACATGCGAGTCGGTGATGTCTCCGCGGCCGCCGGGCCGAATCACCATCGCCTCTGATTTCGCTTGTGCGAAGATCGTTCTGATCGACTCGTACTCCTCTTCGTCCAGTCCGCCGTTCGCGTCTCGATCGAATTGGTCGATGAAACTTTTGATTGGGCTGTTGGGCAGCTCCTTGGCTTCAAGTCGACCGTTTTTGTTCGCGTCGCGCTCGAGAATCAACTGGTCGAACGCCGGTTGCGGAGGAGCGCTGCCGCCGCCAGTGGAAGCCACGTACAGCGAACCGTCCTCGCCGACGACGGGCGTGTTGCTGACGACGCGACACAGACCGCGAACCTGCCACCGCAACTCGCCATCGTCAACGTTGTACGCCATCAGCTGAGCTGTGCCAGCGACGACGATTTGCGTTTCCTCGCCCGTTCGCCAGACGACGGGAGTGCCGTAGTTGCGGCGAAAGTTGGGCCGTTCGACTCGCCACAGCAGATCGCCGTTCGACTTATCGAAGGCGGCGAGATGGCTGCCCGTATCGTGGTCCTGCAACGAGATCAAGCGATCGCCGACCAAGATGGGCGACGAACACGCTCCGAACGAATTGTTAAACGGTCCCATCCGTTTTCGCCATTTCAATTCGCCGTCAAGCGAATGGGCCGACATCCCACTCGAGCCGAAGAAACTGAACACGGCCGCGACATCGGTCGCGACGCTGGCGGTCGCCGGACTACCGATCCGATGCACCGACTCGAGCTTCTCGAATGGCGCCGGGTCGCTCCAGATTTGCTCGCCCGTTTCCGCGTTCATTGCGATCGTCAGCAATCGCTTCTTGTCGAGCGCGGTCAGGTAGATGCGTCCGCCCACAACGACGGGTGACGAATGTCCTTTGGCGATCGGACGTTTCCAGATCAGGTTCTCCGCCGCCTGCAGATCGCCAGGCAGAGGATGCTGATCCGCAACGCCAGCTCCGTTGAGACCGCGGAACTGCGGCCACGATGGGTCCGCTCGGCAGACCCCCGGCGAAACCGCCGGCAGGAGGGTCGCCAGCAGAGCGAGGTGGAGAAGGGTCGATCTCGACGAGCGGGTGAACATGGTTGGAATTCCAGCAATCTCACGGGGCATTAAAGAGACCATGACAAATCCACCGGAACAGTATGGCAGACGCTCGACGCGGCCGGGAGGCTCAATTCGCCGAGACGCCCTGGGCGCATGAAACGGCGGCTCGATCCCAACTATAATCATAGGATTCGGTTCAGATTGATTGCACCTTGAGACTCACACCATGTATCCGCTTCGCTGCTTCGCGGCGAGCCATTTCTGGCTCCTGACCGCCGCTCTTCTGCTACCAACTTTCGCCGCCGCCGCCGATTCGGAAGATGCGTTTCCGAAATTCGGTTTGCTTCCCAAGCGAGAAATCGGAGCCCTCAAGTTTCTCGAGGAGCATCCTCAGTTCGATGGACGGGGCGTCGTCGTGGCGATTTTCGACACGGGCGTCGACCCGGCCGCCGCCGGCTTGCAGAAGACCGCCGATGGACGACCGAAGATCATTGACATGGTCGACGGCACGGGCAGCGGCGATGTCGACATGTCGGTCGTTCGCGCGGTGAAAGACGGCGTCCTCGAGGGCCGCTCGGGGCGACCGCTGAAGATCCCCAAAGAGTGGAAGAATCCCAGCGGTCGTTTTCGCGTCGGCGTGAAGCGCGGCTACGACATCTACGCGGCGGACCTGGTGAAGCGGGTGCAGGCGAAACGCAACGAGCGTTGGTTGGCTCAGCAACGAAAACGACGACTCAAACTCGAAGACGCCGTCGCGCTGCACGCCAGTAAGCACCCTCGCCCCAACGCCGCTCAGCGGAAGGAACGCGTCGAGTTGCAGAGCTGCATCTCGTTGCTCGATACGCTGATCCGGACCAACATCGATCCGGGGCCCATCTACGATTGCGTCGTCTTCCACGACGGCAAAGTCTTGCGAGCGGCGATCGACACCGACGAAGACGGCGACTTGAGCGACGAAGCGTTGATGACCAACTATCGACGCGAACAACAGTACGCCGTGTTCGATGACGAGTCGCAGTTGAGTTTCGCGGTGAACATGTATCACGGCGGCCGGCTGCTGTCGATCGTGACCGACTGTGGAACACACGGCACGCACGTGGCGGGCATCGTCGCCGGCAACTATCCCGAGCGGCCTGAGATGAATGGCGTGGCCCCGGGCGCGCAGATCGTGTCGGTGCGAATCGGCGACCACCGGCTCGGCTCGAGCTCGACTGGAACGGGCCAAGTGCGCGGATTGATCGCCGTGCTAAGAAACAAATGCGACTTGATCAACATGAGCTACGGCGGCTCGACCAGCGATCCCAATTCCGGCAAAGTCACCGAGCTCTACAAAGAGATCGTCAACAAACATCAGGTGATCTTCGTTTCCAGCGCCGGAAACAATGGACCCGCCTTGTCGACCGCCGGTTCGCCGGGCGGCACGACCTCCGCCTTGATCGGCGTGGGAGCGTACGTATCGCCGGAGCTGATGGAGGTCGCTTACGCTCACCGCCAGACTCAGACCGAAGCTCCATTCACCTGGTCGTCGCGAGGCCCGACGGCCGACGGTGATTTGGGGGTCGACATTTGCGCGCCCGGCGGAGCCATCTCACCCATCTCGCGGTGGTCGCTGCGGAAAAACAAACTTGGCAATGGCACATCCATGTCATCTCCGAACGCCTGCGGCGGGCTGGCTCTGCTGCTGTCCGGATTGAAAGCCGAATCGGTCGCCTATTCACCGCAAAGCGTTCGCCGCGCGGTCGTCAATTCCGCCCGGCAACTCGATCCGGAACGGAGCGACGTGTTTTCACAAGGCGCGGGATTGCTGCAAGTCGACGCGGCCTACTCCTATCTCAAGACCAACGCCGGCAAGAGCGCGGCGGAGCACGTCCGCTTCCAGGTGACAGTTCCGGGACGCGACAACGCGCGGGGAATCTACTTGCGCGACGGGGAGGCGGCGAACGTCGCCGAAATGACCGTCAGCGTGAAGCCGATCTTTCCCGAAAAGACGACCAATGAAGTGAAGGCCGAGTTCGAGATGAGTATTTCGCTCGAGTCGTCTCAGCCATGGCTGGAAGCGCCCGCCCATTTGGCCACCGTCAACGCCAGTAGGTCCTTCGGTGTTCGCATCGATCCGACCGAGCTGGAACCCGGATCCCACTACGCCGAGATCGTCGCCCGCGACGCACTGGCGCCCGACGCCGGCTCCCTATTCAAAATTCCAATCACTGTGCTGCGAACTGTGCAGTTGGACGATCGCTTTCGGTGGCGCGATACCGTGGAGTTGTCATCCGCCCAAATTGAACGAAGGTTCTTCGCAGTTCCGGCGGGAGCCACCTGGGTCGACATCAAGATGCGCGCGGGCGATCTGGCCGCCAGCCGTCGCCTCGTCACTCACGTCCTGCAGCAACCACCGCAGCGAGCCAACGGTCGAGGGTTTCAGCGCGAGTACATCACCTTCGAATCGGGCGGAGAGGCCGTTCGCAGTTACCCGGTCGTCGGCGGACACACTCTCGAGTGGTGCATCGGCCAATACTGGTCAAGTTTAGGCGACAGCGAATTCGAACTCGAACTGGAGTTTCACGGGTTGCCTCCCAGCTCGCCGGACGTCCATCTCAGCGGCGGGCGGATCAGTACACGCGTCGAAGTAACCGCCCCGTTGGCCAATGAGAAGATCGCCCCCACCGCGACGCTCGATACGCTGCGACAGAATTATCCGCCCAGCAAGACGCAGATCCGGCGATTGAGCGCCGAGCGCGACCGACTACCGAACGATCGCCAGATCTACGAACTGATCAACACGTACCAATTCTCGCTCGCCGCCACCACGCGAGTGACCGCGCGAACAGGCGTCTCGGCTCAAAGCGAAGCGAATCTCAGCTGGCAATCGATGTTGTGGCAGATCTTTGATGTGAACAAGCGACTGCGGGCGTCGGGGAACTCGGGCAAGAGTGCAACACTCGCGAAGGGCGTTTATACATTGCGATTTCACCTGCGCAGCGCGTCGCTGGCGGAGATCAAGCGAATCGAGAAGACCCCGTTGTTGCTCGACCATCGGCTGGCAAAACCAATCACTTTGAAGATCCATGCGGATCCGGACGACGCGGTCCGCGGGTCACCGACGTTCAAGGCGCTCAACTTGCTGAGCGGACAGCGAGCCGTGCTGCACGTGGCGCATCCATCGCGTACGAGTCTGCCCAAGGCGGCTCGCGGCGGCGATGAATTGCGCGGCCGCATCTATTTTGGCGAGGAGTCGAAACAAGACGGCGCGGGTCGCAACCCGCGCGGCTATGCGATCTCCTATTCGACGCCGTCGTCGTCCACCTCCACAACAACCTCCTCGAGCAGAACGAGCTCTCCGGCCGACTACCTGTTCCAAGCCAAAATGCAGCGGCTAACCGCGTTGCGGGAACAGCAGAAGCGAGACGACTTCGCCGCGCTCCTCAAAGAGATCCTCAAGGAAAAGCCCAACCACCTACCGGCCCTGATCGAAAACGTCAAGATTCAAGACGACGAGGATCGCAAGGCCCGACTGCCCGATGTGGTCAAAGCTTGCAGCCGCGTGCTCAAAAGAATCAACCGCAAGCGGCTCGCCTCGCATTACGGCGTGCGCTTGAATACGACCGACGCCAAAGCCGTTCAGGAACGGAAAAAAAATGACGAGCAGAAGAAAATCCTGATCGACATGCTCTATCGCAAGGGTTGGGCCGTGGCCTTTATGGACTTGCCGCCGAAACCCGGTCAGCCGATGGAGATTCCCAAACGGCCGAAGAACTCCGAAGCGCGAGACAAACTGTTCGAGGAGACTTATGCGGAGCTCGCGCGATGGATCGACATGAGCGACCCCCAAGTGATCCTGCTGAACATCCGCCGTGAGCGGCGACAAAAACGTCCCGCCGCGGCGCTGAAACTGTTGGATAAGGCGATTGCGGCGACCCCGCTGGATAAACGGCTCTACCAAAAGCGAGCCGATATCTTTGGCGAACTCGGCTGGAAGGATTGGCAAGCGGTGGAGCTGAAGCGAATGATCACTCGTTATCCCGACCACTACCCCGGCTTCTAGAAGTAGGCCTACTTGCTCCTTGCCTCAGTCTGGGAAGGGCAGTTCGGCCTGGCGGCGTGTGGGGAGTCCCTCTTTGAAGTGGCGACGGCAGACGGAAAGGTATTGTTCGTTGCCGCCGATTTTGACCTGATCCCCTTCGCGTATCACGCCGCCGTCCGCGTCCAACCGCAAGACCATCGTAGCCTTGGCTCCGCAGTGGCAGATCGTTTTAATCTCAACGATCGAATCGGCCCAGGCCAGAAGATACTGGCTGCCCTCGAATAGATCACCGCGAAAGTCGGTTCGCAGTCCGTAGGTGAGCACAGGGATGTCGAGCTGGTCGACTACGTCACTCAACTGGTTGACTTGCTTGCGGGTGAGAAACTGTGCTTCGTCGACCAATACGCAATGCAACGGTTCGTCGGCGAACTCCTGCTTACATAGTTCGAGCAAGTTGGCGACATGGTTGAACGACTGCGCGTTCGCCTGAATTCCGATCCGCGACGTCACTTTCTGCTCGCCGTAGCGGGAGTCGAGTTGTGGCGAGAGCAACAGGGTCCGCATACCCCGTTCCTGGTAGTTGTAACTCGACTGTAGCAAGGTGGTCGATTTTCCGGCGTTCATCGCCGAGTAATAAAAGTAGAGTTTGGCCATCGCGGGACGGCTCCAAAATCGGCGGGGGATTTCGTCAAACCGATTATCGTAGCGAAATGGCGGCGCGGCGCGGCGATGGCATTTGCCAAATGAGCTCGCCGCCAAGATAATACTGAACGCGCCTGGCTTGGTGGCGGTTCGGCAACGCTTGCTAACGGTCGAGCTGAATCGCCCCAATCGCGCGTGCAAAAAGAACGGGTGGCTAGGATTCCGCCGCCGACCCATGACGCGGTCCCTGGCCACCCGTCGTTGCACGCGCCTGGCCGAGCTAACGTGCAAACAGCCGCCCGACCGTCGGGCGCACTGTATCGAGTGATTCGATGTTGAGTTGTCAGACTGAAACGGCTACTCGCCGATGATTAGTGCTGTTGCTCTCCTGATTTGTTCTCTGCAATCGCGATTTTCCGATTAGGGGATGTCCACTATTTCGCTGGCTGCGGCTGTGAAAACGGCGTTCAGTTTCTTGGTCTCCAAATTGGCTGGCAGCAATCGCGCCGACCCATCCGCGAACGCAGCGTTGACCCCCGTTTTGTGCAAGGGAGTGAACTGAGCCATACCGCGCGTCGCATCGAATTCGATGTCGGCCGGCTTCATCCACGGCGTGTTCTGTTTGGATTCCACAGCGAGCACCGTGTTGCTGGTGCCGTCGAGCACGTCACGGAAACTCATCCCCTTCTTGGTCGGTTTGGCGCCGAACAAACCGCCTTCCCCGGTCAGCACGAAGTAACTCGTGTTCGTCGACCGCGCGTTGTCGCCCGGGTGTCGATAAACGGCCGGCATCGAGTCGGCGAGCGCCAGGTTGTGTTCGCTGTTCCACGGCTCGTCAAAGCGATACTTGTCGTAGACGTCCAACGCTTCGAGGAACGGTAGCAATGCGACGCGCCAACTGTGCGTCGTCTTGCCGTCGGGGCCCAGCATGACCGCCGGCGGGAGACACCCGTAGGTGTCGTGGTAGTTGTGCATCGCCAGCGCGATTTGGCGCAGGTTGTTGAACGTTCGCGCTCGAGCCGCGGCCACCTGTGACGACTGGATCATCGATACCAGCGGCGCCAGCGCCTGAGCGTCGAGGTTGGATCGAATCCGCGCCGTGACGGTCGATCCGTTGCGATCGACTTCCGTGTTCTTCAATACGTCCTCTGCCATCCGGACGAACATCAACTGTACGGCCATCTGGGGACGAGCGAACGCGCGATCGACCAGATCTTTTTGCGAACCTTCGGCGGCGTTGCGGCCGAGTACGGCGACGGCTTTCAAGGTGTCGGCCACGCGCACGGCGTCCGACTCGCGGGCGCAAAACGCCGTCAGATCGGCATCGAGAGTCTTGCCCGCCGAAAGACTCTGCACCACGACGTCGGCGCTCTTCCAGAGCGGTCCGACCGCCGAGAAGGCGATCGTTTCGGGTGAACCTTCTCGGGTGGCCTGTTCAAAAAACTGTCGCATCGCTTTGACATCGACGGCGGTCGCCAAATCGCCGCGGACGGCGGTCGCCCAGGCCGGGTTCTTGGTGATCTCGGGCGCTCCGCGAGGTCCGGCCACCAGCAATCGCAAGTCGGGGGCGGCTCCGAAAATGATCGTTCGTGGATTCGGGCGAACGTATGACGGCGAACCCTCAAACGGCGCACCGAGAATATCCTCCGCCTGCACGGCGTTTGGCGACACCGCCTTGGCGATCGCCAAACACGCCTCGGGCGTTTTCGTCTGCAAGACAACCATTTGGCGCGGCTCGGCGAGATTGGCCCCGTTGGGCATGATCCACGTCACTTGCTCAACGTCCGCCATCGAAGCGCCCAGATTCTCGCTGATCGACGCCGACAACGGCTTCGCCAACGCCGCAAAGTTGGGCTGCTGAAGCAACTGGCTGGGCCGCAGAACGGCAATCGCCAGCGCATCGTTCGGCGTCCAAGTCAACGTCACGGGTGTCCCTGTTCCGACCCCGTTTTGAGCTTTCGCCACGTCGGGCGCGTGCGGTCCTCAAAGTCCGGAAACCAAGACACCGGCGACGACCAAGGCGGCAATCGTCAAACCGTGTCCGCACGCCGTCAATCGCTTCGGCGCCGAGCCACTACGCAATGATTCGATTCGTTTTAAGAATGCACCTCGTACCGGTAAGAATCCTCGCGCCGCCCAGCCAATGGGACGATCCGACTCGCGCAGCGCCATCGCCGCCAGCGTTGTCAGATACTGTTGCCGGCCGCCCGCCAACTCGGCAGCCGCAGCGTCCGCCGCCAACTCTTGCTCCAAGCGCAATCGACCGGCAAGCCAGTGGACAATCGGATGGTAGAAGTGCAGTGCAATGCTGAATTGAGCCATCAGGACGGCGAAGTAGTCGTTGTGGCTGATGTGCGCCAACTCGTGGCCAAGCACAGCGCGACGCTCCTGGTCGCTCCACCGCCACCAGTCGGTCGGGACAAGTATCACGGGCTTCAGCCAACCGATCGTCGCCGCCGTCGAGAGATCCGAACTGACTCGCAACTCGACGTGGCGACCGATTCCCAACTTCCTTCGCAGGCGATCCGCCAAAGCTAGAAAGCTGGAGTCCTTGATCGGCAGACTGCGCCGACGGTATCCAGAGACCGCGACAAGGCCCATTGACAATTGCATCATCCCAACAGCAAACCCCATCAAACACAACAACCCGACCAAGCCCGTCCAACTCCAATTGGCTAACTCTCCCTCGCCGAAGATCTGGTCCACTGCGTGGCGATAGAAATCGTCCGCCACTTGCCGAGCGCCATCCCATAACGAGCCGCTGCCCACTACACCTCGCCCGGCGAACTGAGTTTCCGATCCAGGTGTGGTGACTTCAGCCGGGTTGTTGGTCGGAAACAGGTCGAAGTAACTCGGCAACGGCCCCCAGGCCAAGCCCGACAGCCCTAAGACCACCACGAAACTGCTCACCGATATCAACGGTGACGCCGACGGCGCCGCCCACCGGCTAAGACGAAACAGGAGCGCCACGAAACACCCTAGAAAGGCGACTTGAGTGGCGCACCAGACGAGCGCAACCCCGACGTCGTTCATGGCTCTTTCCCACTCAGGATTTCTAGCAACACCGACCGCTCCTCCGCCGTCAACTCCTGCTCATTGAACATTCGCAGCAGAAGCTGCTCTCGAGATCCGCCGAACACCCGATCGATCAAGTCACCCACCAAATTCCCCGAAACTTCTTCGAACGATCGGATCGGCCGATACTGGAACGGGCGATCCACCCCCGTTTGTTCCACGAAACCCTTCTCGGACAGGATTCGCACTAACGTCGCGACTGTCGTATACGCCAACTCGCGACCCGCTTCCGATAACGCATCGCGAACATCCGCAACTGTCGATTCGCCGAGTTGCCAGAGGGTATGCATCACCTCCAGCTCACGTTGCGTTAACTCTTTCGCTTTTGGTCGAGCCATCTTGTCGCGCCAGTTCTTTGAGGCGAGGGGTTTGGTTTTTTAGATTTGGTTTTATAGTAGATATTTCAAATGCCCTGTCAAGAAAGAAACGGCGGAAAACACCAAAAGCGTCTTAACTCACTTCGCAACCACGATATACGTCGATCGAAATCTCCGTCCGACCGCCGCCCAGCGAGACCTCCCGGCGAGCCTACACGTCAAACGCGTCAAACGCGGCCGGCTATCAGTCTCAAACGCGACAGCGTATCAGTGCGACGATGCAACTCGGGATACGGATTCGTACGGTGTGGCACCGCCACTTTCCGCCTTGGCTCAGCGAATCAGCAGACTGAGGCAGGTGACGCCGCCCTCGGCTTTGGCGAACTCAGAAATGTCGACTCGTCGAATCTCGAAGCCACACTTCTCAATTAACTCAGCCGTCGCTTCGTGTTCTCGAGCCAGTACGACCAGACCGTCGATGGAAAGTGTGTTGGCTCCCCACGGCTCTGGCTCAAGGGTCATGATGCATTCAAAGTCACCGAGGTCCGCCGGGTTGAGCCACGTTGGATTGACGAGCAGTCGACCGTCGGGCAGAGCTGTGCAAGCTGTCTTGAGATGCAGACAGTCCAGTACATCGATGGAAGTCACTCGGTAACCGCGGCGCCGAGCGATGCGTGAGAGAGCATCGACGCCCAGTTGATTGGTCCTGGCCGACCGTCCGACGAGCAAGTCGCGGCCGACCTTGAGCACATCGCCTCCTTCGATCGTCGCGGGTTGTTCGACGCGCTCAACTTCGCGAAGCGTTTGCAATTCGTCGAGCACACCGAGCGGCTCGAGCGCGCGGGAGTTTGAACCCATGGACGCGACCACGAGCAGTTCGTCGAGCGCGACGGCGACATCCTCGATGAACACGCAGTCCGGGTAGTTGAGATTCGCGGTAGACGTGCGAACGTCGGCTCCCAGCTCACCGAGCAGGCGGCGATAGTCGGCGTGTTGCGAACAGGCCGCGTCGTAGTCGACAGGGAAATGATCGACGAACGTGCGCTGACAAGCATCGATGTGCGGTGAAGGTAGGTGAGTAAGAGCGATCATCGCGGCGGCGGTCCATCATCTTCCGAATGGTACTTCCGCGGTCCACTGACATAGCGATTGCCGTTAACGAAGAATCGCCAGAGTCGGTCTTGCGCTTGACTGACGCCGATCCTCGGTGAAACGGCGATCGTGGGCTTCGATTGCTCAACAGCTTCCTCAATCCACAGTTCGCGGCCTTCGTCGAGCGGCCAAGCGTCAAATTGCCGATCGATGTCGAGCGCTTCGCAGAGCCGAGCTGGTCCGCGGGTGAGGTCATTGTGTTTGACGTCGCCGCGAAGTTGCTCCATCAAGTCGACGCCGACTTGCGGTTCGATTGCCCGGATCAGCACGCCGCAGGGCGACCCGTCATCCTGTGCGACGGCGTTCAGACAGAAGCGAGCGTGAATCGTGTAGACATACGCGCGTCCTGGCGGTCCGAACATGGCCTCGTTTCTCGGCGTCTTGCCGCGATAGCTGTGACTGGCGGGATCATCGGCTCCCCGATACGCTTCCGTCTCGACAATCCGACCGCCGGCGATCCCAGCCGGCAGTTCGCGTCGCAGCTGCTTGCCGATCAGATCTCGAGCCACTTGAACGACGTCGCGGCGATAGAAATCGGTCGGCAGGATATCGCTGGAGGACATTCAGTTCTCGTTGGCCTGGCCGGCGGTTCGAACTGTCGACTCGGGCGGCGTGGCGCGCTCACCGAGGTTTCCGTAACGGTGGTAGTCGATGCACACGCTTTGCTCTTCCAAGCACCAGAGCAGTTCGAGTCGTCCATCGGCGAGGACGGGGGCGTCGGCGATGTAGATACACGGATCAATGACGGCCCGTCGAACTGATTCGGGCGGGCGATCGCGTTGCGCGTAGCGAAGTCGATCGACCTGATGCTGGATCACGGCAATCAACTCCTCGTCCGACTCTTCACAGAACTCGATGTCGCCGGCCCACGGTTCGGTAATCTGATCGAGCCACGCGACGGTTGGCGAGTCCAACTCGGGCGGTGAGCTGACCGTAATGCGGCAACCGGCCGCGCGAGCCGCTGCGACGCGAGCGATGATCTCGAACGGCGTATCGTCAGCGTGGACGCGGATGCGGTATTCGCCGATCGGCAAATAGCGCCGCAGGTTGTCCTGTCCCAGCAAACCAAAGTGATCGTGTTCCCGTTGGAACTCGTCGCGCATCTCTCGATCGAAGCTGCCGATGGCGTCTTTGATCGCCGCCCGATCCGCGTCGGTCAGCTGATCGCACTCGGCTACCTCGTTGGAGAGAGCGCGGAGCGCGACGTCGTCGATCAGCGAATCGGCCGGTGCGACGTCGGCGTCGGAGAACTCCATCAACGCGGCCACGTAGTTGGGACCACCGGCTTTGATGCCAGGCCCGAAAGCCGACTTTCCCATGCCGCCGAATGGTTGCCGCAAGACGATCGCTCCCGTTGTCGACCGATTGACGTAGAGATTGCCGGCGACGATCGACTCGAGCCACTGTTCCTGCTCGCGGTCGTCGAGTGTTTCGATTCCGGCAGTCAAACCGAAGCCGGTCTGATTGGCCAGGTAGATCGCCTCGGTCAAATTGCGGACGCACATCACGCCTAGCTGCGGCCCGAACAGCTCGGTCAGGTGAGTGAAGCTGCCCGGCTGAACTCCCCACTTCACGCCAGGCGAGACCAAATGGGGATTGTCTTCATCAATGTGCGGCAGGACGGCCCACGATTCGCCGTGTTCCAATTCCTTGAGCCCTTTTTCCAGGTCGCCTGTGGGGCGCCGAATCAATGGCCCCATTCGATTCGAATGATCCCACGCCGAGCCGACTCGGATGCTCTGCACAGCATCGCACAATGTCTGGCGAAACGACTCGTCTTCAAACAGCTCCTGCTCCAAGATCAGCAGCGAGGTGGCCGAGCACTTTTGTCCGGAGTGTCCAAACGCCGACTGCAGCACGTGGCGAATGGCTTGATCGCGGTCCGCCAGGGCGGTGACGATGGTCGAGTTCTTGCCTCCGGTCTCGGCGAGCAACCGCATGCTTGGCTTGGCGTTGAGCATGTCGACTGCGGTTTCCGTGCCGCCGGTGAGCACGACGACATCGACGCCGGCGTGGCCGACCAGGTGAGCGCCGCCCTCGGCTCCACTGCAAGGGACGAACTGCAGCGCCTCGCGCGGCACGCCCGCGTCCCACAAGCACTCGCACATCAGATACGCCGTGAGGACCGTGTCGGAGGCCGGTTTTAGGATGACCGTGTTGCCGGCGGCCAAGGCGGCGGCCACGCCCCCACAGGGAATCGCGATCGGAAAGTTCCACGGTGAGACAACCGCAACGACGCCGGCGGGTCGAGCGCGGAGGCTCGACCGCGTAAACCAGTCCTCAGCCGTGCGGTGGTAGAACTCGAGAAAGTCGATCGCTTCGGAAATCTCGGGGTCGGATTCCAGGACCGTCTTTCCCGCCTCCGCCAACGCCGCGCCGATCAGCTCGCCGCGCGTTTCGCGCATGGTCTGAGCAGCGGCGGCGAGGGTCCGCGAGCGTTCGGCGACATCGAGAGTCCGCCAGCCGGACGGATCGGCTTGCGCCGTCGCCACGGCGCCGTCGATGTCTTGGCGATTCGCCAAACGGAACTTGCCGACGACGACTCCCGGTCGCGATGGATCGATGCTTCCTCGCACGGGCCTGTCCCGAATCTGCTCGCCGCCTATTTCCAGCGGCACATCGAGACCGCGGTCACCGCACAAGGCGCTCCACCGCTGAGTGATTCTATCCAACCAACGGAGGTTTTGTTCGAGCGAAAAATCGGTGTTCGGCTCATTGACGAACTCGGTCCACGAGCGCGGCATGTCCGCCGGCTCGTCAAACTCAGAGCGGTCTTGCGAGCGGCGGGGAATCATCGGCAGCGACTCGATGCGCTCGAACGAATCTGCGAAACCCTGCTCCAGCCTGCGCCACTCTTCGCTGCCGACTTGGATGCAGAATGCGTGGCGGAGAAAATTATCGGGCCCGGTGTTTTCATCCAGGCGGCGAATCAAATAGCCGATCGCGTTGACGAAATGCTCGCGACGGCAGGCGGGCGCGTACAAGAGCATGTCTTCGCAGAAGTCGAACAACGCGCGGCGTTGGTGGTTGGCCATCCCTTCGAGCATCTCGAACTGCACTCGCTCCAGCGCGTCGTCTTCGGCGAAACGGACGAGCGCGTAGGAAACATCGAACAGGTTGTGCG
>JASMLW010000492.1 GCA_030748485.1 Pirellulaceae bacterium | reverse complement strand
ACAAACCTGCCGACAAACCGGCCGATGCTCCCGCCGACAAACCGGCCGATGCTCCCGCCGACAAACCGGCAGACAAACCTGCCGACAAACCGGCTGACGCCCCTGCTGACGAGGCGGCCGCCGGCGCACGTGACTTTGAAGGCCTGTACGTCGGCTTGATTGCCGAGGGCCAACAGCCAGCCGAAGTCCGCGAAGTGCCGAACGAGTTCGAAGGGCTGTTCGACGAAGAAGGCAAGTTGAAGACGGACGACGCGCCCGCAAACGAATCCGGAACGGATGATTCGGGAGCCGCGGCCGTTGAGAATTCAACGCGACTGTGGGTCGACAACACGGGCTCGTTCAAGACGCGCGGCGCGCTGATCGAAGCTGGTGAGACATTCGTTCGACTTCGCAAAGAGAACGGCAAGATCGCAACCGTGCCGCGGAACCGGCTGAGCGCCGCCGATCTCGACTACGTCGTCCAGTGGCGAGCGTCGTCTCAGCTAGCCGGTCGTTGACGAGGTCGACGACGAGGAGAGTTCGATGAACTTGGGCAAGGCATGGGTGCTCGTGTGGGCGATCTTGGTCGCCTGCGCGCTGCCTGCGCCGGGTGCGAACAAGAAACGCGTCTTGCTGCTTGCCCAGGGACCAGATGGCCATCCGCGGAGGACGCACGAATATCGGGCCGGCGTTAAAGTGCTGGCCCAATGTCTGCAGCGCGCTCCGCAGGTCGAGGTGACGACGGTCAGCGCTGATGGTGAATGGTTGGCGGGTCCGGAGTTGATTCGCAAGGCTGACTGCGTTGTGCTCTTTCTTTCCGAGGGTGCGAAGTGGATCCACGCCGAGCCGCGGCGATTGGAGGCGTTCGCCGAGCACGCGGCCGGCGGCGGCGGATTGGTGACAATTCATTGGGCGATGGGCACGCGCGAGGCGAAGAACATCGATGGCTACCTGAAACTCTTCGGCGGTTGCCACGGCGGCGAAGATCGGCGGTACAAAGTGGTCGACACGACGGTCAAGGTGACGCCGAACCACCCCGTCACCGTCGGGCTGCAAGACTTCAAGATCCACGAAGAGTTTTACTTTAAGCTGAAGTTCGTCGACGCCGACCGCAGCATCCAGTCGATTCTAAAAGCCGAGATTGAGGGCAAACAGGAAACGGTGGCCTGGGCGTGGAACCGGGTCGACGGCGGTCGCTCGTTCGGATTCAGCGGCGGGCATTTCCACGAGAATTGGAAACGGCTCGAGTACCGTCGTCTGATCGGCCAGGCGGTGCTTTGGACCAGCAAGATCGAACCGCCCGCCGCCGGACTCAATGTCGATGTGCCTGACGAGATCTACAAGCTTCCTCCGCCCAAGTCGCCGACGCCGCGCGCGGATCCGTAGCGCGACGATCGCCTTTCCCGGCGCCTGCCCAGGTCACCATGACGAATAGCTGCGCCGCGCGGGTCCCGTGCGGACTTCCACGCCAAACGTCACCGAAGCGCTGTGCATCGTGTCGACATCTCCCGTGGCGAAGACGATATTGTCCATCACTTCACCGCGGACGGCGAGCCACTTCTTCCAGTAGTATTTGACGCCGAAGCCGATCGGCATCGTAAACGCCTGCGTCTTCACACCGACTCCGTTGTTGCGGAAACGAATGTCGGCGAAGCCGAAGCCGCCGGCGACAAATGGCCTCCAACGGGCGTCGCCCCACGGGTAGTAGAGAAGTTGAGTGTCGAAGAACCAGTCGCGGCTGTTTCCGATGGCCGCTCCCGATGACGTCAGATCGGGTCGAGAAAAACCCCACCGCCCCTCGACGCCCCAATAGTGATCGAAATCCCAGCCGACCCGGTAACCGCCGAAGACGTCGTCATCCTGTCGCAGAGTCGCGCTGATGTTGTCGGCGTACAGTCCGCCAACCAGCCAGCCGGCATGGAAGGGCCGATTGCGCCAACTCGTCCCTTCTAACGGCCACCCCAAACCGATGTGTCTGTCGGGGTCGTCCGGATCGTCGTGCCGGAATTCGGGGATCGGAATCGGCGGCAGCCAGCGGAGCCAACGGGCGACAGGCGTTTCCAGTGGACCGTACCAGGGCTCGACATGAGCGCTCAGCGGCGAAGCGTACGGCGATGTTTCATCGAGCGTATCGGTTCGCAATCCGGTCGGAACGCCGTAGCCGGGATGCTCCCGGTTCAACCTCGATCGCAAGTAATCACCGATCTCGGAGCCGGATGCGGCGCCGGCCGTGGCCAGGCCGGGCAGCACCAGCGCGGTGCACAGCGTGAGAGCGGAAAATGTGGATGCGTGTGGCATGTGTCGAGCGACAATCGAGCCGAGAGGAGCCGGCCGGAAACGGGCGGCGGATTATCCGAGAAGCGATTCGTCCGGTCAACACGAATGGACGATGTCCGCGACGACCCAGCTATCCCAAATCGCCGCCACCGGGAACTGCTTCGTTCTTCAGCGGCGATTTGGGATAGGTGGGCCATTGGGCGCCGCCCTATAATCGCCCCGCCTCAGGAATCAGGAGGATCCCCATGAAGCTCAACCCCCACTCGCTGACCCGCACCGCTGCGCTCGTTGTTGTCGTGACGGGCGTGGCCTTGGCCGCCCCGCCGAACCCCACCCGATTGACAACTCAGCAGACGAAAACCGATCAAACGGACGACGACGAGGGCGCGTCGGAATCGGCCCCCGCCGAATTCGAGCCAGGGCGCATAACGATTCCCGCAATCGAAAAACAGGCCGCCGAAACTAAGTCCCCGAATCAGCTCGGCGACAAGGCGGCCGACGATATTCTCGAACTGCGGCAGTTTCGCGGCTCGGTGCTCGACGGCACATCGCTCGGTGACGATCCGGAACAGAATCAGCGGATCTTCGCCGAGGTGGTGCGGGAGTTGGCGTCGAACAACCCGCCACCGCCACCGACCGCTCCGCGCGAACTGCCCACCGACCACGCGTTGATCGATTCACTCCGCCAGTCGGCTCGATTGCTCGATGAAAAGGCCAGCGACCTGGAGCCGACGCGGCAGTTTGAACGGGCGGACGAGCTCCGCGTGTTGGCGGATGATCTCCGCCTCCAAGCGCGGCGTCTGGACGGTTGGGTCCCTGCGCACTCGAGCGATTAGATGCGACGAATCGGCTTCCTCATTCTCGCCGCGACCGCATTGCTCGACGCCGGGTGCCGGTCCACCAAGATCCGCGAATATTGGGTTGCCGAGGAGGAGGTTCTGCGACAGACGCGGTCAAGTGAACGCCATGCGGACGAGGAAGCCGAACGGCTGCGTTACCTGCGGCAACTTTACCTGGGCGAGAAAGTTGAGGCCGATCAGCCGCCGCTCGTGCTGCCAGATAACCTCGGCGACCTGTAGCAGCCGCCCGCGGGCGGGCAATTGCTTCTTCCGTCTTTGTCGCCGCATGTCGTCTCAATCCCGAGCCGCGCCGATCCGATAAACGGCTTTCTCGGTTCGCAGCAGCAGCGCGCCGTCGATGGCCGCTCCCGACGCCATGTGAGTGCCGTCGAGTTGATTGACGGCCAGTTTGCGAAACTGCGTGCCGGGCTCCACGACCGTCGTGCGGCCCTCGCGATCAAAAAAGTAGATCCTGCCATCGGCAAAGATGGGCGACGCCCAGAAGTTCTTGCCGATCCGAGCTGTCCAGTGCGGCTCGCCCGACACGGCGTCCAAGCATGTGGCGATGCCCCGATCGGAGACAAAGTAAATCGCATCGCCCACCAGGAGCGGCGAGGAGACGTTGGGGACTTGCTTGGAGAATCTCCAGACGACTTCGGGTGCGGCGCCCTTTTGAGTTGGCAGGCGGAGAGCCAACATCTTGGACTTCATGTAGCCCGTGCAGGCAAAGACCATCCCCTTGCCGGCGATCGGTCGCGGCGCGTTCGAGAAGCCCAGTTCCCCATAGGGGAGTTTCCACAGCTCCCCGCCCGTGGTCGGGTCGTAACCGTAGATCCAATCGGCGGCCGGCGAGACGACCTGCGGCGCTCCGTTCGATTCGACGATTAACGACGTGGCGTACGACTTTCTCATCTGCGCCTCGGGGCGCAGCTTGCCGGAGCGATCCGATTTCCAGATTTCTTTGCCGGTGGCCGCGTCGAGGGCCACGATGTACTGCGCGTCGATGCCGTCGCAATGAATGATCAGGCGGTCCTTCCACAGGATGGGTGAACTGCCCGGTCCGTTTTCATGTTTCACTCGCAGCGTCCTGTTGGTCCACAACACGTCGCCGGTCTCCGTGTCCAGGCAACCGATTCCCGACGGACCGTAGTGGCAGTACAGACGGTTCTTGTCGAGGATTGGGGTCGGCGTGGCGTAGCTGTTTTCGCGGTGAATGTACTGCGGAGACTTCTCGCTCAGCACCTCGACATCGCGGAGCACCTTTCCCGTTTTCAGGTCGAGACAAACGGCTCGCAGGCTGACGAAATCGGAGATGATCAGCGGCTGGGAGTTGGTCGACTGCTTTCGGCGGCGAGCCGCTTCGGCGGCCGACGAGCGGCGGTCGACGGCCGTGGTCACCCAGACCCGCCCGCCGCCGACAACCGGTGTGGACCAGCCCAGCCCCGGCACGGTCGTTTTCCAGACGATGTTCTCACCCTCGCCCCATCTCACCGGCAGATCCTTGGCGTCCGAACGGCCCTGGCCGTCTCCCCGCCACTCCAACCAGCTGTCCGCCGCCATGGCCGAACCGATGGGGGAGCAGAAACAGACGGTTGTGACGATGGTCAGCATGATGCGGGCAGTTCGGTGCATGAAACGGGCCTCGACGGTTGTCGTCTGTGAGAAGATGCGTGGAATGAAAACGGCGCGGGAGCGCGGCGGGCAACATTCTAGCGCGGAGAGCAACATTCTAGCACCGCCGGATCGCCGTGGGGGGTGGGAAAATGGGCCGCGTTGTGGGCCGGCTGGCGGCGCAGCAGATTGACAAGGGGTCTCGTCACAAGTCAATATATGTAATGCACGTACGTCTATTCGGCGAAGCCTCGTTCTCGCCCAATCTGTCGAACGCCCGTCCCCTCCCATCCCTTCTCGTTCCGGATACGCGCCATGGTCACGACAGGCAATGACTACACAGAAATACTGCTCCGCCGCGGGATTGTCAGCCCTGAACAGCTTCGCGAGGCCTCGCAAATGGCGCGCGAGCAGTCGGAGATGTCGATCGGCGACTGCCTGACCCGACTCAGCTACGCCAGTGGCGAAGAAGTCATGCGGGCGATGGCCGAGTTCCACAACATGGAATACGTCGACTTGGAGGAGGTGCGGATCCCCGAATCGATGGTCGAGTTGATTCCCGAGTCGGTGGCTCGCGAAAACACGATCCTGCCGATGGACGAGGATGGCGACTCGCTGAAAGTGATCGTCAGCGACCCCAACGATCTCGAAACCATTGAAAAACTGAGGTTCATCCTCAATCGGCCGATCACCACCGCGCTCTCCCCAAAGGAGAGCATCCAGCACGCGATCAACCAATCGTACGGACAGATCGAAGGTGAATCGGCCGACTCGATGCTCCAGGAATTCACCGATACGGCCATCGACTTCACCGAGACCGAAGAGGACCTGCTCAACTCCGAAGACGGCGTCGACGCGGACAGCGCCCCGATCGTCCGGCTCGTCCAGATGATGATCAGCGAAGCCGTTCAACTGCGAGCCTCGGATATCCACGTCGAGCCGTTTGAGAACCGGGTCCGCATCCGCTATCGGATCGACGGCGTGCTGACCGAACGCGATAGTCCACCCCGGCGACTGCTGGCGGCGCTGCTCTCCCGGATCAAAATCCTCGCCAAAATGGACATCGCTGAACGGCGGCGGCCCCAGGACGGTCGGATCAAAGTCACCGTCGGTGCAAAAGAACTCGACCTGCGGGTCAGCGTGATTCCCACCAGCCACGGCCAATCGGTCGTGATGCGGATCTTGGACAAAGAGAACATCAAGATCGGCATCCGCCAGCTGGGCCTCTCGGAACACAACTTCAAAGTCTTTCAGTCGCTCATCAAGCGCCCCAACGGAATCATCCTCGTCACCGGACCAACCGGTTCGGGGAAGACGACCACCCTCTACGCGGCCCTCAACGCGCTCAACAAGCCCGACCGCAAGATCATCACGGCGGAGGACCCGGTGGAGTACTACCTGCCGGGGATCAACCAGTGCGAGGTGCGGCACAACATCGGGCTCGACTTCGCCCGCATCATCCGCTCCATGTTACGGCAGGCGCCCAACATTATCCTCGTCGGGGAAATGCGCGATTCCGAGACGGCAAGCATGGGAATCCAGGCTTCTTTGACTGGACACCTGGTTTTCAGTACTCTACATACGAACGATGCGCCCAGTGCTGTTACACGTATGACGGACATGGGCGTGCCGAATTACTTGGTCGCCAGCAGTGTGATCGCCATCATGGCTCAACGGCTGGTGCGGGTCATTTGCAGTCGCTGCAAGCAGCCGTTCACGCCGAAGGAGAGCACGTTGGAGGCGGCCGGGCTGACCCCGGAGATGTGCGAGGGGGCCAAGTTCATGCGAGGTCGGGGATGCGGATATTGCCAGAAGAGCGGATATCGCGGGCGAATCGCGATTATCGAGCAGATGATTCTCGACTCGAAGGTCCGCGAGATGATCTTCGAGAATCGGGGTTCGGACGAGCTGCGGCGGTTGGCGATTTCGCGGGGGATGCGAACGCTCTACTCCGACGGGATGCGGAAGGTGCTCGACGGGATCACGTCGATCGAAGAGGTCTACCGGGTGGCCAAGCGGACCGAGCAGGACGAAGCGGTGGTCGTCTGACGAGTTCGCTTGGACGGGCCGGCGGGGTGCGAAACGACCGCTGGCTTGAGTTGGCCGCTGGGGGGCCGAATAATCAGCCCATCAGCGAGATTACCGGAGACCCGTGTCACATTCATATCCTTAAACGGCGAACCCATTCCCTGGCAGTCAGCCACACTGTTCGCAAGATTTGACACAGCTGGATCACAACAGCCGGATCACAAATGGGGCGACGCCTGTCGCCCAAAACGAAGGTAAACGCTGATGGCAACCATTCTGATTGACAAATTGCTGTCCGCTGCTGTGAAGCAGGGCGCCAGCGATATCCACATCGTGACGGGACAGCCGCCCGTTTTCCGACTCCACGGCCGCATGCGCAAATTGGAGACGAAGGAGCTGGACGCGGACGACACGGTCGGGTTGATGAAGAGCATTGCACCGGAGCGTTGCCAGCGCGAGTTGCAGGAGAACGGCAGCGCCGACTTCGGGTTCGCCTTTGGCGACCTGGCTCGCTTCCGCGTCTCGATTTTCAAGCAGCGCGGCGACATCTCGATGGTGTTGCGGCAGATCCCCAACGACATGCTCACCCCTGAGCAGCTCGGCTTGCCCGACGTCGTGGTGAAACTGGTGCTGCGGCCCCGCGGCTTGTTTCTCGTCACCGGCCCGACGGGCTCGGGCAAGAGCACGACGCTGGCCAGTTTGGTCAACCACATCAACGAGAACGTGGACCACCACATCATCACGATTGAGGACCCGATCGAGTTCTACCACTATCACAAAAAGTCGACGGTGAACCAGCGCGAGGTGGGGGTCGACGTGCCTTCCTTCTCGGAGGCGATTCGGCGGGCGTTGCGGCAGGACCCGGACGTTATTCTGGTCGGCGAGCTGCGTGACCTGGAGACGATCGAAGCGGCCATCACGGCGGCTGAAACGGGCCACGTGGTGTTCGGCACGCTGCACACCAACAGCGCTCAGGGCACGGTCAACCGGATCATCGACGCCTTCCCGGGCAACTTGCAGGATCAGATTCGCACGCAGCTTTCCACCTCGATCATCGGCATCGTGGCTCAAACGCTCTTGCCGCGAATCGGCGGCGGACGTTGCGCGGCGTTTGAGATCCTGGTGGTCACGCCGGGCGTCGCCAACCTGATTCGAGAAAACAAGACCTTCCGTATTAACTCGGCCATCCAAACGGGAGCCAAGTTCGGCATGCAGCTGCAGGACGACCACCTCTATCGATTGTGGCGCGAAGAAGTCGTCACCATCGAAGATGTGCTCACCAAAGCTCACCGGCCCGACGATCTGGCCAAACGGATCGTGGCGGCTCGCCGCGGCTTGGACGACGACGTGCCGATGGAGGACGGAGATGAGTTCAAACACGAGTAGCGGGTGAGACAAGACAGACAGGCAAGGCAACCACTGGAACGCGCGTTCGACGCGAAACCTCGGATCGCACTCGCGTCGACCTTCGCGGACGCGAAACTGACAGCGACACAGCGAAACGACACAGCGAAACGACACGGCGGAAAAAGAGAGCGAAACGACACAGCGGAACAGATCACAGACGGCACCTGAAGGGTAATTAGTTATGGCCATTCGCCGAATCGGACAAATCCTCGTCGACCTCGGTTACATCACCGACGAGAATCTCGAGTTGTTGTTGGAAGAGCAACAGCAGCAACCGGGTGAGTTGCTGGGCAAGATCGCCGAAGAGATGGGCCTGATCACGGACGACCAGTTGGCTCAAGCGCTCGCCGAGCAGATGGCGATGCACGTCATCAACCTGAGTGATTTTTCACCGGGTCCCGACTTGCTCGAAAAAATCTCCGAAACGATGGCGCAGCTCTATCAAGTGGTGCCGGTTCGTTTCGAGGACAACCGGCTGACGATCGCCACGGCCAGTCCGCAGAATCTGTCGGTGCAAGATGAGTTGCGGACGTTCCTCGGCTACGAGATCGAGATGGTGGTGGCGACGGACCGCGACCTGCGAACGGCGCTCGACCGATACTACAACGCGGCCGGCGACACGGTGGGCAGCATCATCACCGAACTCGAAAGCGACGACGAATTGCGGGCTCAGGCCGAGGCCTTTTCGGGCGACGGCCCGATCGACCTGACGGGAGCCGAGGCGTTGGCCGACAGCGCGCCGGTCCGCAAGCTGCTCAACATGGTCCTGCTGCTGGCCATCAAGGACCACGCCAGCGACGTGCACTTCGAGCCGTTCGAAGACGAGTTTCGCATTCGCATCAAATCGGACGGCGTGTTGTACGAAATGGTCCCGCCGCCACGCCACTTGGCGTTCGCCATCACGACTCGCATCAAGGTGATGGCCAACCTGGACATCGCCGAGCGCCGTTTGCCGCAGGACGGGCGCATCGAGTTGACGGTCGGCGGCCACCCGGTCGACCTGCGCATCAGCGTCTTGCCGACCATGTTCGGCGAGAGCGTCGTCATGCGGGTGCTCGACCGCTCGGTCGTTTCGCTCGACTTGGGCAACGTGGGGATGGACGAGCCGACGATGGCCAGTTTCCGCGAAGTGATCTCACTGCCCAACGGCATCGTGCTCGTCACCGGCCCGACGGGCAGCGGCAAGACGACGACCCTCTACTCGGCGCTCAGCGAACTCAACCAAATCGAGGACAAACTGATCACCACCGAAGATCCGGTGGAGTACGACATCGACGGCATCGTGCAGATCCCGATCGACGCCGACATCGACGTCACATTCGCCGCTTGCTTGCGGGCGATCTTGCGACAAGATCCGGACAAGATTCTGGTCGGCGAGATCCGGGATATTGAAACGGCCGAGATCGCCGTACAGGCGTCGCTCACCGGCCACATCGTCTTCAGCACGCTGCACACGAACGACGCGCCCGGAACGATCACCCGGCTGAAGGATATGGGCGTGCCGACGTTCCTGATCACCGCCACGGTGGAAGCCATCCTGGCTCAACGGTTGGTGCGGCGAGTCTGCGTGCAGTGTCGCGAAGAGACCGAGCCGACAAAAGAGATTCTCTATGACTTGCAGATCGAGCCCAAGGATATGCACAAACACAGTTTCTACCGCGGCCGCGGCTGCGACATTTGCAACAACACTGGCTACAAGGGTCGCGTGGGGTTGTTCGAGCTGATGATCATGACCGACAAACTCCGCGACATGGTCATGCGCAACGCGTCGACGGATGAAATGCGCGAGGCGGCGCAGGCGAACGGGATGGTCACGCTCCGCGACGCTGGATTTAGCTTTATGCACGACGGCACCACCACTGCGGACGAAGTGGTGCGTGAAACGATTTTGGAGGCCTAAACGCGAGCCACTTGGTTCTAGCCCGCGGGGACGAGATCGATGCCTACCTATCAATTCGAAGCGATGGACGCCACGGGTCAAGAGATCCGCGACGTGATCGAAGCCGCCACCGAGGAAGAAGCGCAGACGACAATCCGTCAGATGGGCTACTTCGTCACCAAGATTTCGGTGAAGAAGGCGGCCGCCGGCTCCGAGCCGGGCAAGATCCGCAAGAAACGCCCCTTCGCTCTGGGCGGCGGCGGCACGAAGTTGATTTGCGCGTTCACGCGGCAGCTGTCGATTCTGCAGGACGCGGGTCTGCCGATTCTCCGCAGTCTGAAGATTCTCGAGGGCAACAACAAACCGGGCCGTTTGAAAAACGCCCTGATGGATGTGGCCGACGAGATCGAGGCGGGAGCCACCCTGTCGGAGGCCATGTCGAAGTGCCCTAAGGTCTTCAGCCGGCTCTACGTCAACATGATCAAAGCGGGTGAAGCGGGCGGGGCCCTGGAGGTCATCCTGCAACGTTTGGCCGACTTCCTCGAACGGTCCGAACAGCTCAAGCGCAAAGTCAAAGGCGCGATGATCTACCCGACCGTCGTCGTCATGGTGGCGATCGGCATCTTGGTCTTCATCATGATCAAGATCGTGCCCGTCTTCGCGACGATGTTCGAGGAGTTTGAGCTCGAGTTGCCGACCGCCACACAGATCCTCATCGACGTCTCGTACTACGCGAAGAACTACTGGTACGTGATTCCGATGGTGCCGTTGGGAATCTGGCTCTCCATCAAGCTGATCCGCAAGTTTAAGGCGGGCCGCATGGGTTGGGATCAATTCATGCTCAAGATTCCCATCATCGGCAACCTGGTTGAAAAGAACATTTTGGCTCGGACGACGCGAACGTTGGGAACGCTCGTCTCCAGTGGCGTGCCGATTCTCGAAGCGCTGACGATTACCCGCGAGACGGCCGGCAACGCGATGTTCGAGAAGATGTACGGCAAGGTGACCGAAGCGATTCGCGAAGGTGAACCGATCGCCGTGCCGTTGCGGGAGCACTCGCGTCCCGGCTTCCACCCGGTGACGTTGTTCTTCTGGTTCTTCTTCGGAGCCGGCCCGTTTATCCCGCTGGCGTTCCTGCCGAACATGCTGAATAAGGGACTGATGGCGGCGGGCGTCGCCGGCGCCTTGGGCGCGCTGTTTTACATGTTGAAAATGAACGACCGGGTCGTCGACGAACTCGTGGTGAACATGGTGGACGTCGGTGAGGAAACGGGCGAATTGGATACGATGCTTTACAAAGTCGCCGACACGTTTGACGACGAGGTCAAGACGATGACCGACGGCCTGATGGCTCTGTTGGAACCGCTCTTGATTATCTTCCTCGGCTTCGCGGTCGGCTTCATTGTCATATCACTGTTCATGCCGTTGGTCGGATTGATTTCAGGTCTCTCCTAGGCGGGAGACGCCACGTCGTTGCAGCCGGATCACACTTCGCGCCGCGCGCCGTGCCGCCGGTGTGAAGCTCAGCGGGAAACACGCGGTGGCGAGCCCCAGGTGAACAACCTGGAGCTCGCCGCGTGAATGCCATTTGTCTTGAAGGAGTTCGCCATGAATTGCGGCAAACGGACCAGACGTTCCACTCGCGCGGCCTTTACACTCGTCGAAATGCTGGTGGTCATCATCATCATCGGCATCCTCGCCGGCCTCTTGCTCCCGGTGATCAGCGGAGCCATCCGCAAAGCTCGCAATTTCGCGATCGGGTCCGAAATCGAGGCGATGAGTAAAGCGATCGAATCGTTGAAAGCCGACTGGGGCGCTTTCCCACCGGACTTTGAAGAATACGATCCCAACCACGCATATCCAAACAGCCCCCCGCTGTTTCAAACGTCGCCCACGGGCCGTTTTCTGCGCAAGAACTTCCCGCGGATCCACGCGACTGAGTTCGCGATGATTGGCCAGCACGCCGCTTCGATTGACAATGCGGAAGCGCTCGTTTTTTGGCTGACAGGCGTCAGTACTGACGAAGCTCGCCCATTTTCTGGGCCGCAGGGCGTGTTCGCGGTCTCCGAGAAAAAGGGGCAGCGCGTTTTCGATTTCAAACCTGAACGCTTGGCGGACAAAGACGGCGACGGCAAGTTCGAGTACTACCCGCCGTTTACGGACATCGCCACGGGCGTTCCCTACGCATATTTCAATTCCAACACATACACGTTCGCCTTCAACGATTCGGCCAGCGCGCGGCAAGTCCGCAACGCCGGGCACGACCCGACAGCGCTTTACGCTTTCACTCCGGCGGCGCCTTTCTACACAGCCGTTTCCGTTCCGTTGACGGAGCCCCCGGGAGTCGCTCGCCCCTACAAGTCGATCGATCCGATTCCAGCGGTCGACCGAGTGGCGGGCGACCCGCACCCGGCAGCCGCCTTCGCGTACGTGCACCGCGAGAAGTTCCAAATCCTTTCAGGTGGGCTCGACGGGCGGTACGGCGCCGGCACGGGCATGTTCCCGACCGATCAGCCTTATCCCGGTTTCTCGAACGGTTACGACGAGCAGGAAGTGGACAACCTAACGAGCTTCAGCGAGACCAATGTCTTGGGAGATCATATCGAACAATGATCATTCCTCGCCAAAGAACGCGTGGCTTTACGCTGGTGGAGTTGCTGGTGGTGATTTCGATCATCACGATTCTGGCCAGTTCGCTGTTGTTCGCCATGATGGAGGCGCAGCAACAGGCGAAGGCGAACCGCACCCGCGCTCAGATCGCCAAGATCCACACGATCTTGATCGGCAAGTGGGAGCGTTACCGCTCGCGGCCGCTGCCGCTGCGTCTGCCCAACATGGCGCCCAACCAACTCGCCGCAACCCGCTTGCTGGCCTTGCGGGAGACGATGCGGATGGAGTTGCCGGACCGGATAACCGACGTCGTCGATCCGCCCACGCTGCCGCTGTTGAGTTCTCCGTCGACTCGCAATGCCTACTTGCGTCGGTCGACAACAACCTGGACGCCGCAATTTCAAAGTTCCGAGTGTTTGTATTTGATTCTGGCGACGACTCGAGACGGCGAGACCTCGGCGCTCGACTACTTCCGCGAGAACGAAGTGGGCGACCTAGACAACGACGGCATGCGGGAGATCCTCGACGGCTGGGGCAACCCGATTCTGTTTCTCCGCTGGGCGCCTGGTTTCAGTTCGCACCCCGGGCCCGATGGCGGTTGGGGGAACGTCAACGTCGACGATGACGGAGACGGAATCGATGATGACGCCGGCGAGGCGGGTTGGCCGAGCAGCGATGACATCACCATTTCGCAGATTCAGAGCCGCAACTCGGAGAAGTCGGGCGATCCGATGGATCCGCGTCGCGTCGACCCGCGGTGGCGCGACGCGAACACCAGTTTCGACCCGTTCGCGCTCTACCCGCTGGTCTTCTCCGCGGGTGAAGACAAGGAGTACGGGATCTACGTGGAAGACGGCTATTCGCCGCCCGACCTTCGCAACGTCGACAATCGCACGGCTCCAATTAGCGGCAATCCACCGTTGTTTCGTTATTCGCAAACGGCTTTGCCGGCTCCGATCGGCGCGTGGCCGAGCGACCCGTATGCGGCCGCCGCCGACTACACACAACTCGACTTCGCCCTGGGCACGCCTTTCCGTTTCGACATTCGCACGAACTCGACGTCGGTGACGACCTTGGATTCGGCGGACAACATCAACAACCACCTGCTGGAAGTGAGAACTGACTGATGCTCAGCAAACGCAGGCGAAATTTCGGCATGACGCTCGTCGAGCTGCTCGTCGTGATCGGCATCGGCGTGATCTTGCTGGCGATTGTCGCGCCCGTGTTCCGCAACAACGTCGGCGAGCAGAAGGTCCGCGAAACGACGCGGATGGTGCAGGCGTACGTGGCCAAGGCCCAGGCGACCGCCGCGCAGACGCGCCGGCCCGTCGGAGTTTGGCTTGAGCGGTTGAGCAACGATGTGACGGTCAATGCTCCAGGAACGCTGACCTGCGTGCAAATGTTCATCGCGGAAACGCCGCCCCCGTACACAGGCGACCTCATCGATTCAACCTGCATGTTGCGCGACATGAACTACGGTCAGGGGATCGACGGGGAGTGGGGCGTCGCCAACGTCGACGACGACGGCAATGGGAGTGTGGACGATTTTAACGAGCGAGGTTGGCTCGACAGCGACGATGGCGACGGCATGCCGGAGACGGCCTCGTTCAATACGGCCATTCACCAGTCCTTCGATTCACTTGTCAACGTGGGCGACTTCATTCGCTTCGATCACCGCAGTTTGTTTTTTACGATCACGAACAAGACCGTGATCAGCGCGAACGAAATCGATGTGACGATTTTTCATCCCAATACAATCTGGACAGCCAGTCCGGCTGGCCCGGTCTGGGCTTCCCCACCGGCTCCACAATCGGCGACCTCGTTGCTCAGCTTCCAGATCTACCGTCGGCCGGAGCGAGCGTTGGCGGAGCCGTTGAACTTGCCGACCGGAGCGTGCATTGATCTAAGCGCCTCGGGGTTCGGCAACTCGGGCGTTGAGTTTTCCGCGATTTCACCGGCCATCGCCAACGGACCGATCTTGATTATGTTTACGCCCAGCGGCGCTGTTTCATCGGTCGGCGGAATCGGTCTGGCGTCCGGTCCGCCGCAGTCCGACATCCACTTGATGATCGGCACGCCGGACAAAGTGAACCCGCCGAACATCGTGGCGTGGGATGAACGAGACAATCCGACCAACGCCTTGACGACTCGCAATGAGGGCGAGGAAGCGCTTTCCAACATCATGGCGGGCAACGAATCGCGATGGGTGACCATCGGGCATCGCAATGGGATGGTGGGCACAACGGAGAACTTCTTCGTTACACCCGTGATGGTCTCGGTAGGCGGAGTCTTCGTACCCAACGTGTTGCAGGCTGTCGCCGACGCGCGGACCTACGCGATCACCGGCCGCACGACAGGAGGGCGGTAATCGATGAAGACCTCCACAGTACTGCGGAGAAACGCTCGCGCGGGAATCACCGTCATTGAAGTCATCTTCGCGATCGGGATTGTGACCATCGGTTTACTCGGCGTGATTGCTCTGTTGCCGCTGGCCGCGCGACAAATCCAAAAAGGACTGACAACCGATCGCGCCGCGATGATTGGCGTGAGCGCTGTGGATCAGTTCGACATGGCCGGCCTCCGGCGGCAAACCTTGTGGGCTCAATGGCGACGGCTGAATGGCGCAAGCGCCGTGTTCGAGTATCTGCCGTTCGTTCCCATCGACGCCAGCGGCGCGCCCAACGGCGACTGGCGGTTCGCGTCGGTGTGCATCGATCCGCGTTTCATGTCCGTGCACCAAGCCGACCTGCCGGTAGGGGCTCCCCAGCTGATCGCGACCCCTCGCGGCGATGTCTTCCCGTATTACCCCCACGTCTACCCCAACGGCGCCGGCGGCACGCCGACTTTGCCTTTCCCGACTCCGCGCATGTCGCGTGTGCATCTGTTCGATCGCGGCAAACTGGAATCGGCGGCGGCCCAATTCGCGCCGGCGCCAAGCCCGCCGCGGATTGGCCTGCAGAACAAGTTGATGAGCCAAGCACACATCGCGCATTGGTTTCAGATTGACGACGATCTATCCTTCCTCGTTCCCGACGATGAGACTCTGCCGCCGACGCCGCACATGGTCTTCAACATGGGCCCCGACAATGGCTGGGGCGTTCAAGGCGTCGACGATGATCTCAACGGACTTGTCGATGACCTAGGAGAAATGGGCTGGGCCGGGAGCGACGACATTCCAACCCGTCGCCAATACAAGGGCGAATTCAGTTGGATGGCGACGCTAACGCCCAAGCTGGAGCGAACCAATCGGACTCGTGACGAGTTCATCTTGTCGATCATCGTGTTGCGGGGCCGCGACCCGCTGATGGAGATGAGTGTTTCCAGCGAGGACAATCCGGGAAACGAGCGAGTCGTCAACGTCTCGAATCTCTACAGCAACGGCATCGGCGGCGGCGACGTCCGCCTCGAGGCTGTGGATCCGACGCGGCCAGCCCGCGATCTGCAGTTGCGCAACGGTGATTGGATCATGTTGCAGGGATTCTCCAACATTCGCATCAACGCCGCCTCGGCGCCGTGCCCCGTCTTTCGTTGGTACCGAGTGACGGCGGCCGATACGGATCCCGTGCTCGTCAACTCCAACATGCCGTACAACGCAAACAACCCTGTTTGGGCGCGCGACGTTTCGCTCGAAGGGCCCGATTGGACCCGCCCGGAATGGCAGGGAAACAACCCAGCAAGTCCTCCAGCGGCGATCACCCAAGCCACGATTGTCACCGGCGTTGTAGCCGTCTACGAAAAGACAATCCGCTTGGAATCAACGTCTTTGTGGAGCAACTAAAGCCGGAACGCTGTCGCCTGACACGTTCAAATCCCTGGAGATCGCCATGGCTCGTCAAAAGCCAAACCGCGGCGTCGTATTGCTCGTCGTCCTCAGCCTGCTCATCCTGTTCGTCGTCATTGGCCTGACGTTCATCGTCACTTCGACGCAGTTTCGCGCAACGGCCGAAACTGTCTCCAAACGAAAGCGGGTGGAAGAGGATCCGATCAAGCTGATCGATCTGTCGCTCTACCAGTTGCTGCGCGACACGCCTGGCTCAACGCTACCCTCCTCGATCCACGGGCATAGCCTCCTGGCCGATGAATACGGCAACGACGGCGTCCGCGGCCAGTTGGACGTTAGCTACCTGGCTCCACTCTCTTACGCGGGAATGGATGCCGCCTGGGGCCGAGCCGGAGTCGATGACAACAACAGCGGCGCGCCTGACGAAATCGCCGAACGGGGAGCCGAAGGATCCGACGACTTGATTCGTTGGTCCGCCAGTAGCGAGTTTGTCGAATTCGCGTTCACATTTAGCGGACTGGGATCGCAACCGTTTGGCAAGCACCCACTGGTCGATCGACGCATGCTGTTCGACGACTATTTCAATGGGGCCGTCTTGACGATGCTCGATGGACCCATGTCAGGGCACAGCACGCGGGTTATCGACTACTACGTCACCCGCGGCGTCGACGGAGTCTGGGGAACGGTTGCCGGCGGCACGAACGGCGATGGCGACGACGACAACAATGGCGTCGTCAACGACATCTCCGAAAAAGGATTCGGCGATGATCAATTCTGGGTTCGTGTCGAGGCGTTTCCGTCCGACGCCGGAGCCACTGGGCTGCCCGACTCGGCGCTTCCCGGTTTGCCTGGCGACACGTTCCTGATCAACGGCAAGCCATTCAACGGCACCGGCTTCGGCTATACGCCGGCGACCTTCAATCTCGACGCGGTCACCTACGATCAAGGGCTCGATGGCGGTTGGGGAGTGCGGGGAAGTGACGACGATGGGGATGGGGCGACAGACGAAGCCGATGAAGCCGGCTTCGCCGGCTCGGATGACGTTCCCTTGCCAACGGCTCTGTTGCCCCACTTCGGCGGGCACCCGATTCCCACGACCATCGCGCCCGACATCGGCGGCGCCGACGAAACGTACGATGCGGTTGACTATCAGAACGCTTTCCTGGCAATGATCCCAGCCGACGTTCGCGCCGGCGTGATTCCGTCGTTCCATCGCCCCGCACTGATCAACTTCTGGGCGAATCATCCCAACGCCAATGTGCGGCGGCATTACTGGCCCGCGACCAGCCCCAACTGGAGAGACCACCGCCGCAAGATGTACTTCCGGCCAATGCCGTGGGATCACCCGAATTTCTCCGGCAGCAATCCCGCCATGGGGGTCCCTCAAAGCGTCTGGCGACAAGGCGTGGACACCGAATGGGGAATCGCCAATGTCGATGACGACAACAACGGAGTTGTCGACGATGCAACAGAAGTTGGCTGGCCCGGCTCAGACGACTTCATTGTGCGCGTCGCCGACACAGCATTGCTCAACGCGATCACCGCCGGTCAGGCGTTCGACGTCGACAACACGGGCGACGGCAAGAAAGACAGCGTCTGGATGGATATCGGCCTGCCGATCAAGACGGCTCAAGACGGCCGCCAGTACAAGCCGCTGGTCGCCATGGCGGTGGTGGATCTGGACGGTCGCGCCAACGTCAACGTGGCGGGCAACCTGCATCAGCGTCCGATGCAGAACAACGTCGGCGTGAATCCCGCGGCGACCAGCGGACCCAATACGGGTGTCGGCTATCTACAGTACACAACATGGCTGCTGGGCGCCGACGGCCAACCGGGAGTCGCCGGTTACGACGACGACGGAGCCAATGGAGCCGACGATCCGGGCGAAATCGGAGCTCCCGGATCCGACGACGTCTTCACGACGATCGCACCACAACTGCAAGCGCCGCTGCGCTACGCCTCGATCATTCCCAACATGGCCGGTATTTCGCAGATGATCGCGCCGCGCGGCCACGGCGCCGGTCCGGCTGAGATGTTCCTGCATCCGCTGTTGGGCGCCGAAACGAACTCGCTGCTCGTCAATCGATATTCGGGCGGTGTCGCCGGCGACTTCAATGTCAATACGATGACCAGCCAGATCATCGGGCTCGACGACAGCTGGAGCCTGGTAAAAAACCAAGGTACGCCGTTTAACTACTCACAGACGGTGATCCCCGTCCCGATGGGAATGTCGACGGCGTTGGTGACACTGTGGCGCGGGCCCGATGGCGAGCCGGGACGAGCCAACTACGATGACGACCGCAACGGCACGACCGATGATCTTTCCGAGCTGGGCGCCCCGTTCTCCGACGATCAAAGAACTCTCTCCAAATACCAGTCGCCGCCCGATGTGCGTGGCAGTGGGGCCACCGTCATCGACCCGCGCGGCCATTTGACTCACATCAATCAGGGCTTCGCCAACGAAACGATCGACGATCCCTACGAAGCGGTTCCGACAGTTCAAGAGTTGCGCCAAGTGGTCCGCGCGGGCGCCTCGTTCCGCGAAGGTTTTTCGCTCGCCGATCTCGAGCCCGTGCTCCGTTACAACGACGGCGACCGCTTGAATCAGTTCAGCCGATTGTTGACGACGATGCCCTACGCGCTCAACCGCTCCAACCGCGCGTCGCGGATCCTCCGCAATTCGATCACCACGCACTCCAGCGACGTCAATTCGCTGTCAGCCGGTGTGCCCACGACCAAGCGCGGAGCCGCGGGGAACCAGTGGCCGCTGGGAACGCCCACCAATCCCACCGCGCTCGGCAGCCTCGCATCCATCAATCTGCTCGACCTTTACATCCAGCGATTGCAGGCCGGTGGGGTCCCGCCAAACTTCCTGCAGCGCGAGGTGCGACGCCTTGTCCCGTTCGAAATCCGACATGGATTACGGTTTGACATCAACCGACTGCTCGGCAACGGCGTCGACGACAACAACAATCAAGTCGTCGACGAACCGCTCGAATCTCTTTTCGGCGAACTCAGCTGGACCTACGCCCGCATACCGACCGGTTTCAATCGAGTCGCCACGGGGATCCCGGCGACGCCTTATGCTGTCACGGGCGTACCGTTCAACCATCGCAACAACGATCCCCTGACGGCCGATCCGCGCAACACGCTCGCTCGCCACATCTACTGCCTGATGATGTTGCTGATGGATCAAGGCTACATTTCGCCGATCCTCGAGCCGGCGGAGCGAGTCGGACCGAACGCTTTGTCCACCGGAGAACAGCGCGAGCTGACATCGCGACGGATCGCCCAATGGGCCATCAACGCCGTCGACTTCCGCGATCCCGACGCGACGATGACCATCTTTGAGTACGACGCCAACCCGTGGAACGGTTGGAATGTCGACGGTTGGGCGTCCATTGGTCCGGGACCTGACGGAGCTTGGGGACGAGCTGGCGTCGACGACGACATGAATATGATCGTCGATGACATGACCGAAGCGGGCGCTGCCGGCTCCGACGACATCAACGACACGGCCCATCCCGATCGACGAATCGTGCTGGGTGCCGAAGAGCCTCACTTGGCGATGTCCGAGTTGATGGCGATGCACGATCGTCGCGTCAATGACAGCGACCAAGACGACGGCCCGGGACGACAGATCGACGGGATGAGCGAAACGACGATGGATCAGTATCGTCTCCCGCAGGGTTCGTTGTTTGTCGAACTCCACTGCCTCGGCAATCGCAGCAATTACCTGTCGTCACAAGGTCACGCCAACAACGCCAACGTCCACAACGTTCGCTTGCCCCATGAGCTCTACAGCACGACTGGCTACTTGGAGCTCACGCGGATCGCACCGGGACTCAACCCGGGCATGCCGATGGTGGAAATCGACCGGCCCCATCCGGTTTGGCAGATCGTGATCGCCCGCGAGCAAGATCGTTTCGCAAGCGATCCGGTCCGCGGGAACCCGTTCGACCGACTCGTGACGCGACCGGCGAGCACTACGTTTGATCCGGCCAACTTGAACATGATTCCGCAGGGCAAGATCCCGATGGCCACGCAGGATACGCCGCAGCCGATGGATCTGGATCGGATCATTTGGTTCACGTCCAACGCCGGCGCCAACGCTATCGATCCGGCCAACTACCGGCACGGTGACAAGATCTTTTACAACTACCACGGCATCAACAGTCAACTGGCGCCGGGCGATTACTTTGTGCTCGGCCCCCGCCGGTTGACGCGGATCAGCGGTACCGACGATCCATCTCAAGACGACACGAACAACCCGTTCCCGGCTCAACGATTGCAAATCGAATTGCCCGGCTCACCGTTGCCGACCGGTGAGTTCGGTTCGTTCGACTACACCGGCGCGGCGAACACGCCGGAAGGCGAAGGCGCTCCCGGTTACCCGATGGGCGTGACTCCGCCGCCAGGCATTATTCGTCCGATCAAGGGGATGGTGCTTGCGATGCCGCCGCGGGATTGGATCAATACGCACGGCATGGCCGGCGTTCCGCAGTATTTCCGCGACAATGGCATTGGCGTGAATATTTCCGAGCCACTGCCGTCGAGCCCCGACTTCTATCCGGACGTACCGATCGCGTCGCTCAACTCGATGGTCGCCCCCAACGTCTTGGCTCCCGACGCCTACATCGACTTGATGACGCCGATGCCGACGCTGCCCGACGACCCTTTCGATAGCGACAACCTGGGTGGTGCGGCCACCTGGCGAACTCGTCCCTTGCAATTCGGTCCTGGCGGCAATGCGATGCTGGCGACCAATACGTACGCCAACGTGCGATCGCTGTTCCTGCAACGGCTGGCCGATCCGCGAATTCCGTGGAACCCGATGCCCGGCCACCCCGACCATTCGACGTCAACTCCGGTCAACCCGTACGTGACGGTTGATTGGGGCTCCACTGACTTGACGGTTTACAACGGCGAAGACAATCCGGGAATGGACCCCGACAACACGTCCAATCCCGGGATGTTGCAATTCGCGTCGCGACAACGGGGTCAGGTGTTCACAACCGCTGGAGCGGCTCCGCGACCGGTGAACTGGTTCTCGTGGATTGGGCTGCCTTGGACCGTTCCGGGCCTATCGTCCACGACAGTTCCCGATGTGGCTCAACAGCCCAACCCGCCCGGCGCGCCGGCCAGCGTCTACTTCCGCTACTCGCTGCGGCACAGCTTGGGCTACATGAACCACACCGAGAAAGAAGTTCCTCCGCCTCAGCAAGCGATGCGGCTTACCGTGCCGAACTACAACGGCGAACCGTCGCGACCGTTGCCGATGTGGTGGTGGTTGAATCGGCCGTTTGCGAATCCATACGAATTGCTGCAGGTGCCGTCGAGTTCGCCGGATCGATTCTTCCTCGAGTACAACGTCGAGGAACGACAATTCAGTCCCAATCCGCTTAACCCGGCGCGCGTGCCGCTGGACTGGCGGCCCTATCACCGGACGCTCGTCAACAATCCGCCGGCCACGGCGCTCGAGACACGGCGGCCGTTCAAACATCTGCTCGACTTCTTTGGGACGAGCAACAACCAGTCGACGCCGAACACGGCGGCTCACTTCTACCGCCTGTTCGATTACGTCGATACGCCGTCGCCGTTCGTCGGATCGGAGCGCTACTACAATCCGACCGCCTTTAATGTGCCGCCCTCGCCCGGTTTGGACGGGCGCTGGGGTCGAGCCGGATTCGACGATGACTTGAATGGATTTGTCGACGATCCGTCCGAAGCCGGTTGGCCGGGAACCGATGATCTCAACGGCGCGGCCAACGAGTTCCGCCCGCCGTTCAATAAGATGTCGTACTTCCGCGACGGCGGCATGTTGAATCTCAACACGGTCTTCAACCGGCAGACGCTCCGCGGACTCTTCCTGGGATTCCCCGAGCTGACGGCCAGCCCGGGGCCAGCTGATCAGTACATGTGGGATTTCATCCAGAAGTTCAACTTCAGTCGACGCGGATATCACACGTACAACCGCACCATCAAGCAAATCGGCGGCTACGTGAAGGCCAATGGAGCGACCGCCAACCCACTCGAATTGGACTCTCGCTATCCGACGCTCTTCGCCAATCCCTTCCGAGCTTCTTGGGCGTCCGATCTAATGCCGGCTATCGTGCGCAGTCAGTTGACCAACGATGATGGTCAGCGAATCGATGGAATTCAAGCGACGCTGATGCGACGTGATTCGCTGACGCCCACGCCTGGAAACGACCGCCTTTGGGGAGCGGCCAGTGCGGACGACGACGGCAATATGGCGACCGACGACAAGGCCGAGGCTGGCTGGCTGGGCTCGGATGACGCCTACCGCAACGAGCCGCTGTTTGTTCCCAATCCCCATGAGACGGGAACGGTGCGACTGGACGCTCGCAACCAGGATCGCAATTCGCACATGAGGTACTTGGGTGTGCAGCGGTTGTCGAAGATGACGACCAATCACTCCAACGTATTCGCCGTCTGGATCACGGTGGGCTTCTTTGAAGTCGAGCCAGTCAGTGTCACGGCGGCGACGCCGGACGGCTATCGATTGGGCCGAGAGATCGGCTCGGACACGGGCGAGACGCGGCGTCATCGCGGGTTCTACATCATCGATCGCTCGATACCGGTCGCCTTCGAACCGGGCCGCAACCACAACGTCGACCGAGCCATCCTGCTGCGGCGCTTTATTCAATAAGACTGGTGGCGGAAGCTCCCGGCACTCGCCCCGCCCCGCCCACGCGTTCCGTTTTTGGGACGAGGGCGCGAACGCGCTCGCGCCGGAACGATGCGATTCGGTCGTTCGTTTTCAATTGATCCCACGTCGATGCTCCAGTCGCGACCAGCCCGAAACGCGAGCCTTGTCATTACCCACATTTTTGGCCGTAGGCCAAATTCACCGTAGCCTGGGGCAACGCCCCAGGAACAATGCCCACTCGGCGAGCGCGCGCGAGCATTTTCGCGCCGAGCGCCGAATCAATTCCATTTTTGGCCGTAGGCCAAATTCACCGTAGCCTGGGGCAACGCCGCTCGCGCGGGCTGGTGTTGTTTGGGGCTGGTGTTGTTGGAATCGAAGCGATGTCGATTCTGGC
>JASMLW010000491.1 GCA_030748485.1 Pirellulaceae bacterium | reverse complement strand
CGGCAGGCAGGACCTACTTGACGTATAATTCGAAAGCGGCGGGCCGCCGGGACCGGTTAGCGCGGTTTTGCGGGCTGCGGGGCGCTTGTGAGTTTCATCGAGTTGATCCCAACGACGAACGGGAATGAGTAACCTCAGAATCCGATCGTGGCTCGCTCCAGGAGTGTACAGATGAAGGACATGGCGATGGCCAGACCTATCGAGATCGGTGACATCAGCGCGATGGGACACCGCTACCTCGACGGTCAACTCAAGCAGCACCGCCTGCACGGCGAATTCGAAGTCAGCCGGCGGAGCTCGATTCAACATCTGGGCGACGTCGGCGATCGGCAGCGCGAACTGTGGCGGCAGCGAGGATTGGCCGAGGTCCGCAATGACTCGGTGATCTTCGGAGTGCTGGCCGCCGGAGCCAGCAGCCGTATGGATCTCAGCAAGGCTCCCGATGAAGTGCGGGAGATGATGGAAGCCGCCGGCATTGCACAACTGCCCACCAGCAAGGCGCTCGTGCCAGTGGCTCTGGACCGAGGCCGCGCCTACGCGTTCCTCGATTTGTTCCTCGAAAATGTCCGCCGCTTTGCCGAGCCGGTGGGCGTCGAGCCGAACACTTTGGTCTTTGTCAGCGAAAAAAACCGAGCCGACATTGCGGAACACATTCGCAACGCGTTCGGCGAACAAACGGGCCTGGTGGGTCGCATCCACACACTCGTCCAGCAACTTGCTCCGCAAATCGTCGCCAGCCGAGCAGACGTCGTCGATCGGAAGGAGAACTTCGAGGACGAAGCGGCGTGGCGACGCGCCTGCGAATTGTCGAGTGAATTCGCCGGCCACAACCTCGACGTGCCCAAGCCGGCCGGTCACGGTGAGTTTCTGCACCAGCTGATCGCCTCGGGCCTGGTCCCGCAATTACTCGAAAACGGCGTCCGCCACCTATCGATACGCAACATCGACAACGTGCCCGCCGTTCTCGACGACGCGTGGCTCACCTTGTTCGGGTACATGCTCGAAGAAAACCAGAACCTGCTCGTCGAAGTTTCTCAACGCGCGGACGGCCAGAAGGGCGGCGCGCTGATTCGCCACGAACAACAGTGGCGGTTGGCCGAAGATCCTTCCTTTGCGGGGACGGGCGTCTCGGCGAGCGAGTCATTCTTCATCAACAACGCCGTGGCCATCATCAAGCTCGACTATCTGTTCCCGATCTACCAGACGACAGCGGAAGAACTCATGGCCGCGCGGGCAGCCGGCGACGACGACAAGTTGGCTGAGATCGCCGACCGTGGCCGCCAGCGATTTCCGACCATCGTTGAGGCGAAACCGGTGACGCTGCCCAGCGGCGGATCGGTCGGCGCGATTACGCCCGAAACCAACATGTGGGAGTCGACGTCCGTGGCTGGTGACCAGCCGCTCTGCGCCTTCGGCGTCTTCTCCGAAGCGGACCAAGGAAAGAACATCAGTCAACATGCGGTCGAAGAGCAGCGGGAGCGATGCCGCCTCATCCGCTTCGCGCCCGTGAAGAAATGGTCAGATTATTGCGAGGCCGACAAGAAGGTCATTATCCGCCACACGGCTGAGCGGATTCTGCACGGGCAATTGGTCGACGTGTAGCGGCAAGTCGCTGGCGGTCAGTTGGCGTGGCGCCCAACGAACTGAGCCAGATTGTGTTCGTCGCCATCGGTCAATCGCCGCTGGACTTGATCGTGCGGGCGCGTTCGTTTCCCGTTGCAGTCGACGACCGCCACGCCGTCCTCCTCGGCCCACGTTCCGCCCAGATGGCGGCAAATCACTTCGCCTAAGTAGGCTCCCCAAATCCGCGTCAACAGCTCGACGTTCTCGCTTGATTTGCCGCCGCGCAGGTAGAGATCGACGTCGTCGACCAGACCCTCGAGCTCCTGGACACTGGCGACTGAAAAATCGAGATCGACGACGAAAAACTTTCGCACCAGCTTCTGCGCTTCTAACGCATCTGTCTTCATGGACTCATCGAAGGACATGGAACTACACTTCAAAAGGTGTGGCGTCGTCTACTCTGTATCTATTTTCTAGTGTTTTCTGTCTATTCTCTCGTTGACGATCGCGCCATTCTACTCGCTACGTCGCAATTGTAAGGTAGGGGTGGAGACCGTCGATCCTCTCACGCGCGAGTCGAGCCGGTGTTTGCATTGGCCGCGCGAGCCCGCCACAATGCGGCAACGTTTCAGAACATCGTTCATACGTCATTCGTGGAGACCAGATCATGCGCCGCGGATTGCTTTGCCTCACCCTTTCTTTCCTGTTCGTATTCGCGTCGGTCGCCCAGGCTCAGAAGCCGGTCAAGTACTGTCGGTATGAGTATCGCGGCGATACGTCGTATGGCGTCGTCGAGGGCGCCAGTGTAGTTCGAATCGACGGCGATCTGTTCGGCAAGTGGAAAAAAACGGACGACACCGTGCCGCTGAAGGCCGTCAAACTGCTCTCGCCGTCCGCTCGGCCGAGCCAAGTTCTCGCCATGGCCGGGAATTACAAAAGCCATCTCAATGACGGTTCGCGAACGACGATTGTGACGGTGACAACCAAGATCGTAACCGACGCCAATGGCGACTCGACCAGCGAGTCAACGACCGAAACGGAAACTCGCATCGCCGGTCAGGTGCCCGAGAAGTTTCAAACGCCGCAACCGTTCTTCAAGAGTCCGTCGAGTGTCGTCGGTCCGGGCGAGAACATCGTGCTTCCCAAAGGCGCCGAGGTTGTTCACTACGAAGCTGAGTTGGTCGTCGTGATCGGCAAGCGAGCTCAAAACGTGAGCAAGGAGAACGCCCTCGAGTACGTACTCGGCGTAACCTGCGGCAACGACGTCAGCGCTCGCAAGTGGCAGAAAGGCGACGTGCAGTGGTGGCGAGCCAAAGGATCCGATACGTTCGGCCCGTGCGGCCCCGTAATCCTCTCCGGTGTGAACTACGACGACCTGCTCGTCCAACTTCGACTTAACGGAGAAGTCCGTCAGAAGGAGAGCACCAGCCAGCTCATTCACGACGTCGCCTCAACCGTGTCGTTCATTAGCAAACACACGACGCTGCAACCGGGTGACTTGATTTTCACCGGTACGTCCGGGAAGACCGACATACTCAAAGCTGGAGATACGGTGGAAGTGGACATCGCCGGCGTGGGCGTGCTGAAGAACAAAGTCGTCGCGGAGAAATAAGCGGCGCCGCGACTTAGTCTCGCCACACCGCCGGGTCGACGCTAACTCCGAATCCCGCCGCGTCGTTCAGGCGAATGACTCCGTCACAGATTTGGGCGGCGCCCTCGAGGCACTTAAACCATTTGCGCGGCGACTCGGCCAGCGGCTGCGAGTCGAGCGCCGCGATCGCCGGCAGCGCGAACGGTTCGCAACCGCGATGAGGGCAAACTCGCAGATTGTGTTGAGCTGCGATCTGGTAGATTTGCACGAGCGTGGTCATGCCGCCACACCAATTGATGTCGGGTTGCAGCACGACGTGCCGCCGCTGCTCGGCAATCTCTTGGAAGCTGGCCGCGCCGTACTCGTGCTCGCCGCCGGCGATCGGCGTCGGGCTCTCCCGCTCCAACACCTGGTAGCCGGCGACTTCCTCGGGCGGCAGCGGCTCTTCCAGCCAGGCGACTCGGTAAGGAGCAATCGCCTTGGCGACCGCCAGCGATGTCTCCAGGTCCCACCGCGCGAAAGCGTCGATCATGATCTCCGCATCATCACCCAACGACGCGCGCGTGTCGGCCACGAGTTGCGCGATCTGGTTGGGGTCCGGACGATCGCCGAATCGTTCGACGTGCAACTTGATGGCGCGGTGCCCGCCCCGTATCGCCGCGATCGCCTCTGCGTCATCGAACACGGTCAAATACGTTGGCAGCGGTTTTTCGATGTCGACATCGCGGTTGAGTAGCCTGGCCACACTGGAGTCTCGCGACTTGCCGCGCAGGTCCCAAAGCGCCAAATCGACTCCGCTGATCGCCATGACGACCAAGCCGACGCGACCGTAAAACGACGTGTGGCGAAACATCTCGGCGTGAAGATTCTCGACATCCTCGGCGTCGCGGCCGACGAGCAGATCGGCGAGCACTGTCTGGATGATGTGGACACCCGCCGCGCCTCCGCCGCCGACACCGATGCCGGCGATCCCATCGTCGGTCGTCACCTCGACGACAATTTGTCCGAGCTGGGTTCGCCAGTCGGCCGGCGACCCGGGCGTGTCGGGTTGAGTTGCTCGCAGATTGCTAATCTTCATGTTGATCTTTCGTACCTGACAACGGCATTTTCAGTTGCCGCCGCGGACGGCTCAAGCCCACTAGCATCGCGTCGCCTTTCGCGGTGGAGCCGCCTATGCTCGGCGCGAAAAATGATCTAGGCTCACTCGCAATGCTCATCAGACCAGTCCCGTCGATGTTGGAAGGCGACATGGAACCGAAGAATCTGCTGTTCATCTTGTCGGACGAACACAACCGCGATTCGCTGGGTTGCTACGGACACAGCCTCGTTCAAACCCCGCATCTCGATCGTCTCGCCGCCGGCGGAGTTCGGTTTGACTCGGCCTACACGAATTGTCCGATCTGCGTGCCGGCTCGCGCCAGCTTGGCGACGGGCCGATACGTCGCGGACATCGGCTACTGGGACAACGCGTTTCCGTACGAGGGCCGCGTGCCGGGGTGGGGTCACCACCTCGCCGCGCAAGGACACATCGTCGATTCGATCGGCAAGCTTCACTACCGCGGCGAATCGGACGATGACGGCTTCACCAACAAGATCATTCCGTTGAACGTCGTCGATGGCGTGGGCGACGTGATGGGCTCGATTCGCGATGAGATTCCTCACCGCGAAGGGATGCGTGACGGAGTCAAGACGGCTGGCCCGGGCGAGTCGACTTACCTCGATTACGATGTCGACATCGCGAGGAAGTCGTGCGACTGGTTGAAAGCGGCCGCGGCCGGGGAGAAGACGCCGGCGGGAAAGCCGTGGATGCTCTTCGCGTCATTCGTCTGCCCCCACCCGCCCTTCATCGCGCCGCCGGAACTGTACGACCTCTACCCTCTCGACCAGATTCCGCTCCCGGTGCAGAACCGCGTCGGCGACCAACCCGACCATCCGGCGATCGCCACGTTGCGCGACATCATGTGCTACGCGGACCCGTTCAGCGAAGAGGAAGTGCGCCGAGTGACGGCCGCCTATTATGGAGCTTGCACTCATCTCGACCTGCAGATCGGCAAGGTGCTTGAGACGCTTGAACAGACGGGGTTGGCCGAGACCACGCGCATCATCTACACGAGCGACCACGGCGAGAGCATGGGGCGTCGCGGGCTCTGGGGAAAGTTCACGATGTACGAAGAGTCGGTCGCCGTGCCGTTCATCATGGCCGGCCCCGATCTCCCCAGTGCGGAGAGTACGGATGATCCCGTTTCGCTCGTCGACTGTTATCAGACGATTCTCGAAGCGGTCGGCGAACCGCTGACGGAAGTTGAACGCAATGAGTTGCCCGGGTCATCGCTGTGGCAAGTGGCTCGCGGCGAGTCGCTCGATCGCAGCGTGATGAGCGAATATCACGCGGTGGCGTCGCGGGGCGGCTCGTTCATGCTGCGGCGCGGCAACTTCAAGTACGTGCACTACGTCGGCGTGCGTCCCCAGCTGTTTGATCTGGCGGCGGATCCTCTCGAGACAAATGATCTGGCGGAAGACCCAACACACGCGGAGGAATTGCAGGCGCTGGAAGCCGAGCTCCGCAGCATCGTCGATCCCGACGACGTAGACGCCCGCGCCAAGTCCGACCAACGGTCGCTGGTGGATCAACACGGGGGTCGCGAAACCGTCCTGCAACGGGGCAGTTTTGTCAACTCGCCAGTGCCGGGCGAGGACCCGCAATTCCGGCGTTGAGGACTCAGGCGTTGAGGACTCAACGGAAGCGGACGACAGACCACCGAGCGCCAGCTCGCTCTATGAGTGGCTGCACCTCCACTTTTCGTTCGCTGCTCGGGTCGGCGGAGCTTGCAGTCGGCGCGCGATGCGACGACGATAGTGCCCGCCCTTATCAGCCTCGCGGAGATTCCAATGCAAACCGACGATCATCCAGCCGACCAGTTCGACGCCGGTGAACTCGACTTCAACGAAACGCAGCACCGCCACTACCGGCAGTGTCTCAAGGAAGCGATAGTAGCTGGCGTTTTGTGGACGGCCGCGTTGATCTTCTGCGGCGTCGTCTTCTTCCTGGTGGCCTATCCGCCGGCCGCCGCGCGTCCCGATACGCCGCCGCTGGTGCTGGGAGTTCCCAGTTGGGCGTTTTGGGGAGTCGTGGCGCCGTGGTTCGCGCTGATCGCGCTCGCTTGGCTCTACGCCGTCTATTTTGTCCGCGACGACGAGCCGTTTGTGCCGATGCCGCCCGACGCCGAGCCGGTCGAGGGCGATTCATGATCGATTGGCTGCGCGGTCAGGATCCATTCGTCCTGGTTCCATTCGTCGCTTACATGATCGGCGTATTCGGCATCGCCGCCGTCGCGCATCGCTACTTGCAGTCTCCGCGGAAGACGGAGTTCGAGACCGAGTACTACGTGGGCGGTCGCAGTTTCGGCCCCTGGGTCCTGGCCATGTCGTGGGTGGCGACGTTGGCCAGCGGAGGTTCGTTTCTCGGCTACCCCGCGCTCGTCTACGCGTACGGTTGGTCGATGGCGATCTGGGTCAGCGGCTCGATTGTCACCGCGCTGGTGGGATTGGCGATCGTCGGCAAGCGGATCAACCGACTGGCTCGACAAACGGGTGCGCTGACGCTGGTCGATCTGCTCCGCGACCGATTCAACAGTCAATCGATCGGCGTCGTCTACGCGATCATCATCGTCATCGTGACGACTGTCTATTTGATCGCTCAGTTTGTCGCCGGGGCGCGGATTCTGCAGGCGATCTTGGGAATCGACTATCTCTGGGGGCTCGGACTGTTCGCGATTTCCGTCGTCGCCTACACGACGTACGGCGGATTTCGCGCCGTGGCTTGGACCGATACGTTGCAGGGCATCGTGATGATCATCGGCGTGGTGTTGCTGGTCCCCTTTGCAATTCACGCTGTCGGTGGTCTGGAGCGAGCGACCTTGGACATGACAGAGCGACAGGATCCTGTCGCAGTCGCCCAAGGCGTCGAGACGGCGAAGCACGCCTACCTCTACGGGCCCGGTCCGGCGAAAATCCCCAAAGACCTCAACGACGTGCCGGCGGGTGTTCCGCTCGAGCCGTGGCTGCCGCTCAGCATGGGACTGTCGATGTTCGTTTTGCGGTCGCTCGGAGCCGTCATGAGTCCAACGGCCGTGCCGCGGATGTTGGCCTTCCGCGACACACACGCTCTGCGCCGCGCCCTGATCGTGCTTGCGCCGTACTTGCTGCTGATGTATGGGAGCAGCCTGATAACGATGAACTGCGCTTTTAGTCTCGACTTGGGGCTGCCGGCCGGGCAGTACGATCAGGCCGTCCCGCGGATGGCTCAGGCAGTCGCGCCGCGGTGGTTGGCGGGTCTGTTGATCGCCGCGCCGTTCGCGGCGGTCATGTCGACCGTCGACTCGGCGCTGCTGGTGATCAGCGCGTCCATCGTCCGCGACCTCATTCAACGTTCGGCGGGAGCTCGCTTGGAGACGAGTACGACGAAGAAGCTCAGCTACTTCGTAACGGCGGGCACGGGCGCAATCGCCTTCGGTTTGGCCGTTCAGCCGCCACCCTTCTTGCAACCGTTGGTGATCTATTACGTCGGCGGCAGCGTGTCGACACTTTTCTGGCCCGGTCTGGCGACTTTCTACTGGAAGCGAGCGACGGCGAGCGGTGTGTTGTCCGGTCTGATCGGCGGAGCGCTCGCCTACGGCTTGGCGAATCAATGGCCGCCGCTCGTCGAGTCGATTCCACTGCACCCGGTTGTTTACGGCCTGCTGACATCGGGGTTGCTCGTGTTGTGTGTCAGCTTGGCCACAACGCCGCAAGACGACCGGACACTCGCCCGCTATTTCGGCCGCCCTCCCAAATGACACCGTGGTCCACCCCCGCGCGCGGTGCAGAGCGTCCCATCTTGCGATGGCGAGACACGAAGGGGTGGTGGATTTGTTGACAAGCGGGTTGAACTGCTCCAACCTAGTGGTCGATCGGTTCCTTCCCGCGGAGCAAAGCAATGCCAACGACTCTCGTGCCGGTTCGCTGCGGCGTGTTTATGTCGCTCGCCCTTTTATCGCTC
>JASMLW010000490.1 GCA_030748485.1 Pirellulaceae bacterium | reverse complement strand
GACACAGGCCAAGAACTCACGCGCCTCGCTACCGAGCGACGCCCGCGATTCGCCGCCTAATAGATGCCGGGCCATCCCCTCGGCAAACCCTTGCGCTGAATGGTTTGCGGCCGAGGAATTGTTGTTTGCCTGAGTTCGATGCGTGAATCTCACTTCATATTCTGCAGCGCATGCGTCGGTAGCGGCAGATAATCGTGCTCGCGAATCATCCAGCTCTCAAGCTGCTCGCGAAGAGCACGTTCCGTGTCGGTGACCGACTTCTCCCCCGCCAGATTCTTGAGTTCCAGAGGATCGTTCCGCAGATCGTATAACTCGACGATCGGTCGCGGGTTTTGAAAGAAGAGCCGTTCGTGCAAAGGCGAGAGCGTGCCCGCTGCATGTGCCGACTGAATCGCCTTCCAGGCATCCTTGCCGAACATGTCGACCGGCGTGTAGGAACGGTTCGGCAGTGCGTTGTAGATGTAACGGTAACGCTTCGTGGTGATTGAACGCGAAAGGTCCAGGCCATCGGTTCGGGTGATCGGTCCCCAATGCCAGCCGCGCTCAGAGAAAACGTATTGCCGGCCTTCAGCCTGCTCGCCGAGAAGTTGCCGAAGAAAACTGACGCCCGTCATTTCTTTCAGCTGTTTCATTCCGCATGCGGCGAGAATCGTCGGGCCGAGGTCTGTGCCACAGACAAGCGCCGAAGAATTCGACCCCGGCTTGACTCGGCGGGGCCACCGGATCATCAGCGGGACATGAGTGCCGCGGTCGAACAGAGTTCCTTTGCCACGAAGCAGCGCTTCGCCGTTGTCGCCCATAAAGATGACGAGCGTGTTTTCTTCGATACCGCGGGTCTTCAGAAGTTGCATGACCAGTCCGAATCCATGATCCAGTTCGCGAACCGACGCGAGATACCTGGCGTAATCGATGCGAACTTCAGGAAGATCGGGCCAGTCGGCCGGCAGTTTTAATTCGCTCGGATCGATGCCATCGAATTTCAGAGCAAACTTTCGATGCGGCTGATTAAAGCCGAAGTAAAGGAAGAACGGTTTTTCGTCGGGCACCTTGTCCAGAGCAGCGGAAACCTGATCGGCGACTTGAAGTAATCTGCCGCCTCTTGTCCGCGCAGATCGCACGAAGTGATCAAACCGCTCGTCGAGACTCTGCATGCCGGCTTCACCCAGCGTCCTGTCAATGTTCTCCGCTTCACGGACGCGCCCATCGAGATGCTGATGGCGTCCGTCCAGTCCCACCCAATAGCCGTTGGCGCGAAGCACGTCCGTGAAGAAGCGAACATCAGCGCGTGGCGGCTGCGCGAATCGAGTGACGCCCAGACCGACGGGAGACCGACACGCAAACATCGAAATCCGTGACGGAGCACATTGCGGGGCGGACGTGTAAGCCCGATCAAACCGCATTCCCTGCTCGGCGAACTTCCGAAGGTTCGGTGTAATCTTGAACCGCTTGGTGTTTTCGTCTTCGTAACAGCTGACATGCGGGACACTGTGATCATCGGAGAGAATCAGCAGCACATTTGGTCGAGACTGCCCAGCCAACAGTGACGAACCGAAACCGGCCACAAGAAACACGGTCACAAACCCACGCAGTGCTGATTGAGAATTCATGGACATACGCAGAGTTTCCAGGAGACCCATCGGATTGCGGATGATACCCGCCACTTTCGACGTGACATTGAATGCTGCAAGGTGACTCAATGAGGTGGCAGTCAACGATCCAGCCCTCATCGCTTAATTGCTCAGGAACGGCTTGCTCAGAACAACCAGATGCATGAGCTCGCGCAGGCCGCCTTTCTTGCCGTCGAGTTCAGCGAGAATCTCATCGACGCTGGCGCGGTCGCCGACTTCGAGTTCGCGTCCCAAGGCGTAGGTCATCAGTTTTTCGGTCAGGCAGCGGTTGAACTGGTCCTGCCGATCTACAAGGAGTTTTCGGAATTGCGGAACTGTCCGAAACGAATCTCCGCCCGGGAGTTTGCCGGCGGAATCGATAGGTTTTTTCTCCTCGTATTCGTCCCGCCAGCCTCCGATGGCGTCGAAGTTTTCCAACGCGAAGCCGAGCGGATCGATCTTGCGATGGCATTCGGCGCACGTTGCGATTTCCCGATGCTTTACGAGTTGCTCGCGAATGGTGACAGCGCCGCGGATATCAGGTTCGATCTCAGGAACGTCAGGCGGAGGGGGCGGTGGCGTGTAGCCCAGCAATTTTTCCAACACGTAAATACCGCGGACAACGGGCGACGTATCCACGCCGTTGGCCGAGGCCGTCAGGAAAGCGCCGTGGCCTAGCAATCCGCCACGTCGGCTGCCTTTGAGCGAAACACGCTGCAACTCGTTGCCCTGGACACCTTCGATGTCGTAGTGCAAAGCGAGTTCGCGATTGAGAAACGAATAGTCAGCGTCCAGGAATTCCCGCAGCGACAGATTGTTATCAAGCACGTGCCGGAAAAACGTTTCCGTCTCATTGCGCATCGCGGTTTCGAGGTTGTCGCGGTGGTACTCAAGAAAGCCTCCTGACGGAGGCATGGTTCCGATGTTGTCCAGGTCCAGCCATCGACGCACGAAATGCCTGACAAATCGATCCGACCTTGAATCGGCAAGCATGCGTGTCACTTGCGCCGATAAATCAGACTGCAATTTTCCGGCGGCTGCCAGCTTGAGAAGAGTTTCATCGGGAAGCGATGACCAGAGGAAATACGACAACCGCGATGCCAACGCGACTTCGTTCAGCTCACCTTCACCCAGATTCAGATACAGGAATCCGGGAGAACAGAGAATCGCCTGGCAGCCAATCTGGAAGGCCTGTAAGGGCTCCACGCCTTCGTTGAGCTTGCCGGCCACGAGTTGCTGGATCGGCGCCAACTCCCCTTCCAGTGGCGCACGACGAAAGGCCTTCTCGGCGAAGGCCTCCAGCCGCTGAATCATCGTCTTGGCGTTTAGCTTGCCCGGTGTCAGGTTGCCATATAACGCGCGGTGTCCATCGGTCGGCCAGGTATCAACGTGCGGACCTTCGACCCCGATCTCCCAGATCCGCAGGCGCGGCCCCTGATAAGCCTTGAGCACGCCGTGAGCCTTTTCGGTGCCGCCCTTCATGCCGACGAACGGTTTGAACTCCGGTTTATCGGCGGCCTGAGTCGTTAGTACTCGGACCATTCGCTTAGCCGCCAGAGGGCCATTGCGAAAGCGAACTTCCGGCTCGTAGCCGGCTTCCATGTAGACCTTCCACTCGAACCATTTCGGCTCCTCATTGGTCAGCTCTATACGCGCCAGCGAAGTCATGTTCGAAACGTTGCCCGTGCTAGTGACACTGCCCCGTCGATCCACTGCGGCAATTTCCATCACCAGTGGATCACCGTTACGAAAATCGCCCAAAGCTTTGCCATAGTCATGGACTCGGCCCACCGCTGCGGCCCGAACACGAATGGTGTAGACGCCGCTACGAGCAACGCCGCCTTGTCGGAGCAGTGGCAGGAAGCCGATGTGTCCGCCGCGATAATGGCGACCGTAGAGATCGGTGTAAGGCGTCTCAGGAATAAAACGGAAGCGATCGACCTTGAAGAGTTTCGGCAGTTCCTTGTAGCTCTTGCCGCCGAAATAGAACGGAGACTTCTGCGTGTATTTCTTTGATGGTGGGCGGTCTCCAAACTGAGTGGCTCGACGAACGGCTTCTTCGGCGGCGACAAAGTAGTGTTCCATCAACATGCCGGAGGTGATCAGACCGGCTCCATTGTTGTCGAATCCGTCGACTCGAACCTCCGCGGGAAAATCTCCGGCTGGATTCCAGACGTCGACATTGAGCCCCAACAGGTCGCCGATCGTCTGCCGGTACTCCCACGAATTGAGCCGTCGTAGCACACTGTGTCCACCGGAAGCATTCAGTTCGGCCCGGGCGATTGCGAGCTGCCGAGTCAGATGGGCAATCGCCTTGGCGCGCTCTTCTGCCGACGGTTGAGGCTCTTCTTCCGGTGGCATGCTGGCAAGGTTCAGCTGGTCGACGATTTCCTGGTAGCGGTCCACGTCGAGCTTCTTGATCTGCGCCGGAAGCGTGTCGAGTCGACGATCGGCCTCTTGTTTCTCGCTGCCGTGACATCGGATGCAGTGTTTCTGGAGAAACGCCGAAGTCAGTTCGTCAGCGCTGGCGATCGAGCTGACCGCGATCAGGAGTAAAGGTCCAACTTGGATGAAGGTTCTCATGCTCCGCCCTATCCGATTTCCATTGGGGTGAACGTTCCCGTACTTCTGCCAAACCGATCAGCCTCAGAGCCAAACCAGTGCAGAACAGACAGCCACAGATTCGAAAGCGGCACACGCTTGCGTTGCTTCGCGGGACAAACAACATGGCCATGGTGTTTCAACCCACCACCGGCAAGCAGCACTGGAAGGTCTCGGTTGCTGTGGGTCGACCCGTCGCTCATGCCGCTGCCGAACACGATCAGCGTGTTGTCGAAAACCTGTGCTTCCTTCAGTCGGGAAATGAAGTTGCTGAGCTTTGTGGTCAGAAAGGCTTCCACGACTTGAAGCTGACCGATCCGATCGGCTGACTTACCGTGGTGAGACAGCTGGTGGTAACCGCCTAAATCCAGTTCGGCTGTGCGGAACCCCATCCCGGTTTCCAACGTCGCGACGCGGGTCGAATCTGTCTGCAAAGCCAGTGCCATCAAGTCATAGAACAGAGCCACCTCGTCGATATGTTGTCGCTCTTCGTCCAATACTTCGTCAATCGGCGGTTTTGGCTTGGGACGATCGAGCCACTCTTTCGACATCTGCAATCGCCGCTCAACATCACGGACCGATGTCAGGTATTGGTCCAACTTGTCGCGGTCTGCCGCGTTGAGGGTTCGATTCAAGGCGCTCGCTGAATCACGCAGAGCGTCGAGCACACTGGCTCGATGCTTGAGACGCGTGCGTTCCGCTTCACGTACACTTTGAGGCGAATTGACGAAGAGACCTTGAAACAGCGTGGCGGGATTGTTGATCGGCGGTACATGGACACCGGCACGGGTCCAGCACATATCCGTGCCTTGTACGATCCCGGTATTGATCGAAGGGAAACGTGTCGAGCTGCCGACATGCTCGGCGGCGGCCTGGTCGAGTGAGATGTTCTTTTCAGGAAACCCAGCGGCTTCTTCCTTCTTGATACTGGTCAGAAAGCCCTGGACTGCCTTGTGCCCGCCATTGAGTGCGTGATCCAGATTGGAAAACACCGTCAGATCGTCGCGATGCGTCTCAAGCGGCTTCAGCGTCGACGTCGGCACATAGTCCTTCCCGGCCATCTTCGGGAAGAAGTTCCCCGGATAGAAGCCCAGGTGATTACCAACGCAGACCAAACGCCGCGGCGACTCATCGTCGGTTGCAGTGCCGACCGCGAACCTCTCGAAGGCAGGGAGCGACAAAGCGACGCCCATTCCCTGAAGAAATCGGCGGCGGCCCAGGTGTGTCGGTTTATTCATAATCAATAACTCACTGAGAATCTAAGATGTCATCAGTAGCAACGAGCACGCGGATCTGGTCCACGCCGTTAGTTACATCCAATCTCCCGTTCGCTCCGATGATAGACTTGCGAAACGGCGTTCTCAAGGTGGTGAAGTTGCGGCTGCACAGAGACATCAGCGAATGGCGAGTCTCGCTGATCGAAGGTGCAATCACGCTCTCTCGAACTCATCGCGATGTGAATGTCATCAAAGCCTTGAAGAGGAAAGCACTGCCGAATGCGGTGACGTTTGCTCAGCGAACCCGCAGTGAAGGAAGCTAGCGCCACGGCAGTCGCGCCAATGGATAGCCTGAAGATGAAAAAGGCGAATCGACGCCACCTCCGGCGAAACCGTTGAGCAAGAAAGACCTCGGAACTCTACGGACAAGGAGATTAGAATGGACCGAGAGTCCGATGCCCCAACGAGCCAACTCGAGACGCTTTCGACATCTTGAAGAAACATAATTGAAGCGAGGACATGAGCCATGACGAGTCGATTGGCAAGATCAACCCTTTGTGTTTTGGCGTTCGCAGGTCCCGCTTCAGCTCAGGAGAGCGATGATGCCGCGCGGTTCAAGGTCGCGAAGGCCTACGAGCAGATTGTGGCGGACTATCAACGAATCGCCGCGACAAACAGCGCCACTGCTCGTGCAGCAGCGGGTCGACTAGTTACGTTCGCATATCGCAATGTCGTCGACCGGGCCAAGGACGTCGAGGAACTGGACGCCGACGACCTGTACGCGCTGGGTGCCTGCCATGAGGGGCTAGGCCAATTGGACCGAGCGAGGGAGTTGTTTTCACAATCACTAAAGCAGGAGCCTCGGCCCCGAACTCATCTGGCGATCGTACGAGTCAATTTGGAACACGACTTGGACTTGGCGGACGAGCACTTCGCGGCGGCCGCGAAACTCAATTCCGAATACCCGAGTCTGCGCCAATTTCGCGTCGCCCTGTCCAACGCGCACGTCCGCCAACAGGATTGGGGTGGCGCCGCAGACTACCTTGAGCGTTACATGGAATTCACCAAGTCACTTGCCCAAAGCCAACCGGGGAATCCAGCGGTCGTCGCGGCCAACGCAGCCGTCGAGAAACGGTTGGCCACGCTGCGACGCTTTGCCGAGATGACGGGAAATACGGCGCCAGCGCTCAACACCCAACATTGGGTGCAAGGGAAAGCTGTCAAAATCAGCGGGCTTCGGGGCAAGGTTGTGCTTTTGGACTTCTGCGCGATGTGGGCTGCACCAAGCCGGGCGCGAATGGAGCGGCTCAAGAAGTTGCATGCTAAGTACGCCGACCAAGGTTTGGAAGTTATGGGAGTCACACTTGCGTACGGTCACCGATACGATCCCGAGAAGGATGAAGTCGATGTGAATGGCGATCGCGCACCCGCCGATGAGCGAGCAGATTTGGGACTGTTTGCCAAGAAGCACGAGATCGCCTATCGGTTGGCCGTGATCGGACGAGCGACCACCGACGAATTCGGGGTGACGTCGCTGCCCCATACTGTGGTGTTGGACAAGCAAGGCCAAGTCAACATGATCCTGCAGGCCGGCGACAAAGAGGCGGAAGCGGAGATGGAGGCGACTGTTCGCGAATTGTTGGGAATCGAGTAGACCTCCAGCCGTTCCTTTTGAGATCTTCGTCCCGGAATGAGACAATGACTCGAACCAACGCCGTGTCGGATAGCACCATGAGCCGAGTTAAACGAAGGAATTGCGTTCTTTGGGCGTTTGGCATGCTGGCTGCTATTTGTGCGCAGCCATGTGTCGGCCGCGCTGAGGTTACCATCGCCCAGATCGAGCGCGAGGCCGCGGAAATTGTTCGCGTTTACAGTGGTCTCCGCCAGATCGTCAATTCACGTGCCGCAGACGAGTGTTGTAAAGAGATGATCACGCAACTTGTAGTTCCGATTTGGCAAGATCGCGACCGCGTCAGTCGGCGAGAACTCGCGCGGCAACTCGTCGCCGTTCATGAAAGCCTAACGTACGAGTTCCAGGTCCGCGCCGCGCGTAAGGCGGAGTTGAAGCAGCTCTTTCCGCACTTCAAAGACGAAATTGTATCCGATCTCGTACCACTACCCCGCGGCTATCAACGCTAGGAGGTCGTCATGCGTGTTCACAACTCGTTCAAACGAACAATTGTGCTGGCGATCCTGGCCATCGCGGGTTTGTCGATTCCCGCGGCATCGGCGCAAGTCGGGCTGGATGGACCGCCGATGCCGATCGACGGGCCAAAGCCGGGCGCTGCTTCGAACGGTGATCGTTGGGTGCAGGAAGGAGGCGTCCGGGGGTCAGGGAGCATATTTACCACTTGTCACATGGGACCAACGTGAGGTCCAGGTTCCGGCAGGTCCTACCGTGGGGCGAAGCGGAGCCGTGGAGTCAGATGGAATTCAGGGAGAAAATCACTTTCCCAAATTTCATTGAGGAGGAAGAGAGCTGGCCTCCTCCTGTCATCCTAGACGTTCCCAATCTTGGGGAGGATGATCCATGTGCCCCCTACTCATCCCATCCGGGTTTTTGGAACTACGCTGTGCCACCGGCTGCTGGCGCGCCACTCCCTGGCGCGCTAAGTCCGCGTGGACCACTGCCGGTTCCTGGCGCGACGCGCGGTGCCGCCTTGCCGCCTGCCCCGCGCATAGGGACTCTTGAATTGGCTCCCGTCGCGCCTTCCAGTTCCGTTGTCTCTGTGGCAGTCTTCTATGGGAGCCTGTCTGGCATCGACCCACAGAAGTTCTTCGTGCAATGGGGGGACGCCGAAGTTGAGGAGCTGAACATGCAGTTTGGCAAGGACGTCGATTCTGACAAGGTCCTGATCGAGACAGACCTCGAGACTCAACGGCAGGAGATCCTCCAGAGGCTGGCGAATGGTCTGCGGTTGATCGGTCCCCCGTTGGGTGGCATCGATCCTTTAATACCGATCTACGGCGATGGCTCGATGATCGACCCCAACCCACGGCAGAATCCGGCAGTCGTCGGCCGCGGCGGTGGTGGTGGGGTCCACTCTGGGCCGCACAATGGCCCCGTTCCGCCCGGGGTCTCGCTATTCGAGGGCGACAACAACACTCAATTCTCCACCCCCCCACGCGCCAGCATGGACTCGAGACGGTCTGTCCCTCTGGAATTTCCGGACACGACTGAGATCGTGTCGCCCCCCGGATTCAACAGCCTGGTCGAGTCCTTCGCGGAAGAAAGGCAGCCCTTCAGATTCGGGGACTTCGACGATATGCGTATGGGGCTCGGGCAGCCACCGGAACTCCAGTTATTCTCGCCCGGCCGATTCCCCAGTCCATTCGCAACGCTGGGTGCGGACCCCGATCCGTTCATGCTCAATGGTATTAGCCGCCTGTCCCTCGGCGCGGCGCCCATCGGGTTGCCTCCCGGCGCTGGGGTAGGTGGCGGTGTCGTAGGCGGTTTCCGCCCCTGAACCGCGCGCTACTAACCGAGTCACCGGCATAAACAGTAACGGTTGCGCCGTTGTTAGCGGTTCTCGGGAATGTGACGGTTGTTTAGTTTGAGTTGGCAAGCATCGTCTTGCTGGAATTCGGGGTTGGTTCGGTTCGATAAAAGACAACAGGTGTCGCAGTTGTGACGGTCGTTCCCGAAATCATGGTCTTGCGGATCATCAGAGATGGCAGGTGTGAAATCCAGATCGGCAACCTGCCTTCTGGCGTTGATCGTCGTCACTGCGGCGACCATGCGAGCACAGGAGCGATCCCTCGACGGGCCGATCATCATTGAAGCACCTCCCTGCTTGTTTTCTTTGGCTGCCCGCGAGGACGACGAGACCCGCGAACTTCTCGACGTGATGAACGACACCGCGCGCCAGGCCCTGCAACGCGGCGCCGTGGAGCGAGCAGAGATTATCTTCCGGGGGATTCTGGAAAGCGATGCGGGCCACGAGGGCGCAAACGAAGGGCTGGCTGCGCTTTTGTTGGCTCGCGACGAGGTCGACGAAGCGCTCCAAGTGCTACGCGAGGGGATCGCCCACTTGCCGGATAGCACGACGATCGCACGAATGCTGGCAAGAGCTTATCAGCAGATGGGCGATGAAATGTCGGCAAGGTATTGGAGGGCGCGTGCGCATTCCCGTGAACCGCTATGGACAGAACCTGAATACGAGTCGGCCCTCGCCGATCTCCGTTGTGAACTGCCGATGTCCGCCTTGGACACGCTCAGTTGCCTTACGACATCGAGTCCCGAGGCGGCTTGGGTCCGCGATCTCGCTATCGGCGTCGCATACGGTCAGTTGGGCCTACAGACCGAAGCCAGCGACTACTTCACAAGCGTCTCTTATGGTGCGGCCGGAACGCAGTTTGCCGAACAGGCGACACAGCTTCAACGCCAACTGGATGAAGCACTCTCCGACCGCGAGTACCTCCGCGGCTCGGTCAAAGTGTCTGGTCGATACGACACAAATCCAGCCGTCATTCCGTCGGCCAACAACTTCGGGATGCCGTTGGTCGCCACGCCCTCGGCGGGCAGCCGATACGAGGGGAACGTCAACTACGACGTGATTCGCGACTACAACTTTGACTTGACAGCCGGATATGCGTTCCTGCATACCTCGAACGACAAGGCTCATGGGTTCGATTTGCTTGACAACGCGGCCAACCTGACCGCCACACGTCGCGGCTTGTGGCGCGACCGCCCCTTTCAGGCGGCCGTTCGTTTGGACTACGACCACTTGCTCGTCGGGAGCGACCCATTTCTGCAACGAATGCAGGCGACACCATCGTTCACAATGACGCACTCCGACTTTGATTCGACCAGTGCTCTTTCTCGTTACACGCTGTACGACTTTGTCGGAGCGTTTAATCCCGACAGCACTCCCTTTGACCAGGACGCGGACAACGTTACGGTCGGCGTTGTGCACCAACGCCAACTAGGCGACCGAAAGATGACTCTCTACGGCGGGTACTATTACGATCACACGTTTGCTGAAGGCAGCAACTTCGACTACGACGGCCACAAGCTGCAAGTTGGCTTCAAAAGGGACCTACCATGGCACTGCATGCAGCTCATCGTCTAGGGCAATGCTTACTTCCGCCGCTACGACAACCCGCACTCGATCTTCGCCGTGCGTCGCGCCGATGACGAGTACTTCGGCCAAGTACAGTTAGTGTATCCTTTGATCGACGAATGGCATTTGTCTGTGGAATGGACGTTTGACCGGAACGCCTCTAACCTTGTGACGAATGACTACCGCCGGAGCGTGTTGGATTTCGCCGTCGAGTATCATTTTCCACGTTCCTACCCCTCTCGATGACCACGCGCTGATCGAAGCTGAATTCAATTCGCAGTTCACGCGTTCATTGTCTTTGTTTGTCGGTTCAAGATGGAACCGCTCCTCTGGGACACTGAACAAGAGCAGCCGGTCTTGCATGCCGGCCAACTCGCCGCGCCGCTTAGTGAGCGACAATTGTTGGCGGTGTTGATGGCTCGTCAAATCGCCAAGTGCCGCTTGCTCGGTAGCCGTGCATGTAGCCGCGATTGTCGTCGGTCAGCATCGCAATGGCATTGAACGACCGGGAGCCTTTGGGAATGTTGTACTCGACCCAATGCTCCATGCTCATGATGCGGAGCCAGAGACCGACTCCCGTCACCGATTTTCCGTTAACAACGAACTTCTCCGCATCCCAACAACGTCCGTTCTTTCATATCGGCCAGCTCTCGTCAGTAGACGACGATCGGTCGCTACGCAGTCGCGGCGAGGCCGAGTTCGACGGCGTGCTCTACGTGCGCTTCGGAATTCTCGGAACGGCTTTTCTTGAGTGATTCGTAAATGCGTCTGGCTTCCTGCTTCTTGCCGGCCGCGGCAAGGTTCTCGGCCAGCACGAGGCACGACTTGGTGAGTTGTGTCCGCTCCCAGCCTTTGGCGGCGTCGGCCGTCGCAAGCAGAGTGTTGGCGGCATCGACCGCGCCCACGTTGGCCAGGCCAATGGCGGCTGCGATACGAACTTCGCGGTCCTTGTCCTCGAGACCTTGCCTCAAGGTCTCCGTCGAATTGGGATCGTCGAGCGCGGCCAGCGCGTCCATGATGTTCGCTCGGCACTTGCCTTGAGCTTCGCCTGCGGCGGCGCGCAGCTGCGACGCGGCGCGTTCTCCGCCGATGGCGGCCAGCGCAGTCGCGGCCGCGTCGGTGAGGTCTTCGTTCAAGAGCGCTGCTCCAAGCGCAGGGCAAGCTTCATCGCGACCCGCCCATTGCAACTCCTGACAGAGGTACGCGCGGTTGTAGTTGGAAAGCATGTCGTTGCTCACCTGCGAGGCGATGGCCTCGCAAAACTCCTTGCGTTGCCTTTCGTTCTTGGCGACCAGCGGCCGGTTCGTCACCAAGTGCAGCGCGAGGTGGGGTTTGGAGTCCTCAACGGTTCCCGGTTCTCCGAGCATCTCGATCAGTCCCAGCACGTAGGCTTTTCCGCCGCCGGCAAGCGCAGCAGCGGTTTTTTCCATCCTCTCTTTGTCGATGTTGGTCGTGAGCATTTGGCGGTTGTCGGGGTCGGGCAGTTGATCGACGATTCGTTGCAGTTCCGCATTTGGCATGAGATAGATTCCTATGTTTGAGTTCTTTCGAGCTGGTGGCGGTGAGATTGTCGGATTGCCTAGAGGCGCCAGGGCGCACGCATCGGCTGATTCACGAGGCGATTTGCTTCGTCGTCTCCGACGATCTGCTCGGTTTCGGGATCAAACTTGAGTGGCCTGCCGCACCGGAAGGCGCAGTTGGCCAAGTGGAAGATTGTCGCGACCCGGTGCGAACGTTCGGCGTGGCTGGCCGTCTTCTGACGCGTGCGAATCGCCTCGGGAAAGAAGGGCAGCTTCTCCGGCTCCGGCAGCGCGGCGAGCTTCTCCTTGTCTTCTTCGCTCAGCTGACTGAGAAGGTCGTTCTCGTTGAGATTCTTTGGCTCGAGCCGATCGTACTTGTCGCCCCATTCGCCGCTGTCGAGCACGAGCGTGAAACCGTCGGCGTATTTCAGTTCGCACCAGCCCCACATGCCGACGGCTTCTGGATGTTGCGGCGGCGCGTGCGGGATGGCCGCGACGGGCGAGGTGAGATCGCGGCCGTACTGCCAGGCGGCTTGATGCAGGTGGTGCGTGGCCATGTCGGCCAGTCCACCGCCCTCGTAGTCCCAATATCCGCGATGGCTGCCGCCGAAGCGGTGTCTGTTAAAGGGACGCAGCGGCGCTGGACCACATTACATATCCCAATCCAGATTCTCCGGAATCTTCTCGACGTTAAAAGTGACCTTGCCGCTCCAGCCTTTGACTTTGAAACCGCCTCGCCGAACGTAAACGGAGCCACAATCCTTGAGCAATCCGCTTTCATAGATCTTGCGGAGTCGATTAGGTTGATAACCGCCTTTCTTTTCGATTTGAAAGATACGGCCATAGCGTTTCTCGGCATCGGCGACGGCTCGGCCTTCGGAGATGAAGCGGCACATCGGTTTCTCGCAGATGACATCTTTGCCAGACTCCATGGCGGCAATGGAAATGAGAGCGTGCCAGCCTGGAGGTGTAGCGATAGCGACGACGTCAATGTCTTGTCGCTCGAGCACTCGACGAAAGTCGGTGTAGTAGGTCTTGTTGTCGGCGCGGTCTTTGTACTTCACGTCGCAGGATGCAACACGTCTGACCCCTTTGCCGAGACAACCAAACGTACCGTTGCCGCGGCCGCCGCAACCGATCAAGGCGCCATTGATCTGTTCACTGGGTGGTGTTTGGCCCTGTCCCCCCAGCACGTGGCGCGGCACGATCATCGGCGCGGCGATGCCAGCAGCCGCGCCCGCCACAAACGTTCTTCGTGAAACGACAGCATCTCTCTTGCTTGCATCCATTTTGGGTCTCCGGGTTACGTTGGGTGCGCGGGTCCGTCTGTCGTGAACGCCGAAGTATTGGCGTTGATCGTCGGCGGCGTGCGGCAACGTCGTGTAAAGGTCGCCGATTTCACGGTGACCATCCTGCTCTGCCGCTTCGATTGCGTTCAGTGTTACTGATCGCTGTGAGAACGGCAACCGCTTCGGCGCGGCAGTGTCGGCGCGCAACATGGCAGCAGCGAGCGATCTAATCTTGGCCAGCGATACACGGCCCGTTAGGATTCAATTGCTACCCACATGCCTGCGTGGAAATCAAATGAGTTCTTCATACCAAAGGTTCTTCGACTAATGGACCATTAACAGTGCTGGAGAGCATGGCTGGAAAACAAAACGAAATCTCCCACCAAACCGCCCTGGAGCTTTTGCAGGCCGGCAACGCCAGATATGTGGCGGATCTGACAAGTCGCCCCAACGCTACCCCCCATCGGCGTTTTGAGACGGGAATCGGTCAATGGCCGTTCGCCATTTTCCTCACCTGCGCCGATTCGCGAGTCACGCCCGAGCTGATCTTCGATCAGGGAATCGGTGATCTCTTCGTCTCGCGTGTTGCGGGGAACGTGGCGACGAGTGAGATCATTGGCGGCATTCAGTACGCGGTCCAATACATTCGCACCGAGTTAGTTGTCGTGTTGGGGCACGAAAGCTGTGGAGTAGTGAGCGCGGCGATCAGCCCACCGAGCGATGCCCCGAAAGAGCTTGGCGATTTGGCGATGCAGATCCAGAGCGCCATCGGTCGCGAGACAAAACTTCAAAAGGCCGTGGAGAAGAACGCGAAAGCACAGGCGACACAACTTCGCAGAGCCTTGAAGGGACCCGCGCTGAAACACGCCAAGGTCTGCGCGGCGACCTACAGCTTAAGGAGCGGTGAAGTGAACTGGCTTTGAGGATAACTCACCGCCGCCAACCGCCGTCGCGACGATGGTCGCCAGGGCGGCAACCGGGGCGGCGCCGCGGGATCGATGCTCAATCATCGGCTCTCTCAATCGTCTGCTCTCAATCGTCTGCTCCGCGGGGCCGGATAGCCCTTCCCTCCAGGATCACAAGCTGTACTGGGGAATCTTCAGGAGTTCTCCGTCTTTGAGAGCCGACTGGTGGGCCACGATACCGGCCACCGTCATGTTCAAAGACTGGGCCACGTCCACCCATGGCTGGCGATCCCGCAGGATGGCGTCGACAAATTCGCTCATCAGGTGGCCGTGCGAGCCGCCGTGCCCACCGGCTTGAACGCCAGGGGGCAGGGGCGGCCTGTTCGCGTTGGCCCGGCGCTGGCTGTTCTTCTGCCCGTAGATCCGTCCCTGTTCGCCGTGGGCCGACGGCATGTCCCAGCAAACGGCCATCCGCGACATCCCGCCTTCCCCTGTGCGGAACAGAGCGATTTCCGAGCCGAACGGGTTCTGGTAGTCGTTGTTCTGCGCCTGCAGGTGCGGCACGATGCTGGGATTGCCCATGCAGGAGACCTCGGTGAAGCTCCCGCCCGTCACGCCGATGTAGTACGCGTTGGAATGGGTCGGATAGTATTGCGGCGGCAGCCCCTTGCGCCAGCCGTTGGCGTCGACGCTCCTTGTCCGCGGGTTGTATCCGCCCAAGGGAGCGCCAAAGTAATGGAAGTACTCTCCCTCGGAGTAGACCAGTTTGCCGAACTGTCCGGCTCGATATTGCTGACGCCAGGCGTACAGGTCCGCGTGGAAGTACGACGTCTCAAACATCATGTATTTCCGGCCGCTCTTCTTGACGGCCGCGAACAACCGGTCGGCGTCCTCGAGCGATCCAAAGACGGCCGGCACGGCCGACGCCACGTGCTTGCCGCGCTCCAGCGCCGCCACCGCCAGCCGCGCGTGACTCGGCGCGTCGGTGGCGATGAAGACGGCTTCGATGCTGTCGTCCTCGATCATCTTCTCGCACGACGGGTAGGTCTGCTCGCAGCCGCAGGCCTTCGCCAGTTGGGCGCGGCGCGCGGGGATCAGATCGGTGACCGCCGCCACCTCGACGTTCGGGTGTTTCTGGAAACTGAATTGCGCTCCGAACGCGCACAAGCCGTAACCGGCGACGCCGACGCGGATCTTGCGATCGGAGAAGGGTTTCCATCCTTTCGAGGCGTTGGGATCGGTCTTCGCATTCTCGAATCCGGGGATTGTCGGCGGCTGCTGCTGAGCCAGCGCCGCGCCCGCCAGGCCGATCGCGGAGGTGGTGAGGCCAACTGATTTCAAGAAGTCGCGTCGCGACGATGAGTTGATCATGGATCTATTCCTGTCGATTGCTGTGCGGTGCGGGATTGGGGAACTGGGACTCGATCGCGGACGAGCATCACTCGCTCCGCTGCGATACGCCTCCGACCTGACTGAGAATGGGGTGATTGTCGAGGATGTGATGCGACAGGGCTTTCCGCGCGGCCGGCCAGTTCTT
>JASMLW010000489.1 GCA_030748485.1 Pirellulaceae bacterium | reverse complement strand
GATCGCCAGCGCGAGAGCGACCAGCGCCAAGCGTGAATAGTTCATCCGACGTCTCCGAGCGTAGAGTGGGATCTGTGTCCAAGGGGAACTCGCGGTAGAAGTTATCGAGCCAGCACAATCACTCGCACCAAATTTTCCCGTAGGACCATTACCACTCACCCAATCGACAATCTCTCTCCCAGCTGCCCAACCTGCCATTTCAAAGTGGGTGGTTTGAGTTGTGATTTCGGATTATTCCGGTTTTGACGAAAGTTCCGATTGGGCAACGTCCGATGACAGTGGCTGTCGTGGGGCGATTTGTACTCGCGGCTCCTCCAGTGCTGACCTCGTATGCGCGGACGATTGCGCTGCGTTGAGCGATGGAGGATGGGAGGTTGGACGTAAGTCACTCCCCTGGAGAATTCGCAATTGGAAAGGGCGAGATCGATGAGTAGGTGGTCGCATAGCATTCGCATTTGCCTGCTGGGCAGCTTACTTTTGGGTATGGTGGCGAGTCCGCTCGTAGCCCTTGGGCAAACGGTGGCCAAGCCGGCTTCGCAGCGTCCCATCCGGCGGGGCCCCTCGCTGGGATCGCTCTTTCGACCGGTCTCGTATCCGTTTCACCGACACGGTTATCAACCACCCCATACGCGTTCGCACTCAGTCGTATTGCGCGAGGGCGAACAGGTCGAGGTAATTCCCGAAGAGACGGTTTACGAAGACGTTTCCGGCGCGATCGACATGGGTGTCGTGGACGATGGATGCACTTCGTGCGGCGCGGCGGGATGCGGTGGCGGATGTTTGGTGCCGTGTCCGATCTTGATCTGGGACAACCTGGAAATCTCCGCCGGTGTGCAGGGGTTCACAGGGCCGACGAATCGAGGCGACTCGGGCAGCTTTGGCTTCCATGAAAGCGTCAATTGGTCGGCTCCATTTCCTTGCCTCGATTGCTGGGGAATCGGCGCTCAATTTGGTGCTCGCGCCGTGCAGAGCAACTTGTCCGGCGCCGGATCGGCGCTGACCCTCGATCAGCGCGAGCAGTTGTTCGTGACGGCCGGCGGTTTCCGCCGCGTCGACTGGGGACTGCAAGGCGGCGTGGTCATCGACTACTTGTTCGACGAGTGGTACCACGAGGTGAACCTCGCTCAGCTTCGTGGCGAGATGTCGTGGATGTTCCCCTACGCACATGAGTTCGGCTTCTGGTTCACCTCCAGCTTGCAAAGCGACACCCAGACGTTCGACGTCGGCGCAGCGCCCACGACTGAGACGTTTGTGGCGACGGACATCTATGCGTTCTTCTATCGCTACCGCCACGACTGCGGTGGAGATGGCCGGATCTTCGCGGGATTCACCGGCGACAGCGACGGCTTCCTGGGAGCGGAATTCGAATTGCCGCTTTGCGATTCGGTCTCCGTGCGTTCGGGATTCGCATATTTGATCCCCGAGCAATCGACCAACAACGGCGGCGACATACACGAGTCGTGGAACGTGGGACTCAGTCTTGTCTGGCGACCGGGTTGCCCGACCGGCGAAGTCGACTACTACCGGCCGCTCTTCAACGTGGCGGACAACGGATCATTCCTTGTCGATCGCTAAGCCGATCGCGGTCGAAGCGCTCGGAACGACAACAACGAACAGACGCCGTCCTCTTCGCGGGCGGCGTCTTTTGTTGCGTCGCTCGAATCTCGGCTGCATAATGCCTGGGCTCAAGTCATTCCTGCTCGAACTCAAAGCGGCCGGATTCAACGCCCAGGAATTGGCGCAGATGGCCAGTGGGAACGCAGCCGAGTTGCTCGACGACAGCCAAGCCCGGGGCGGTCCGCGCTAGGCGGGTCGCGTCGACTCTTCGCCGTCGAGCCGCAGGGTGAGACACTTGGCGCTGCCGCCCGCTTTCACGAACTCGCTCAGCGAGGTTTCGTGCGGGTGGAATCCGCCTCGGCGAAGCTGCTCGTGCATCCGCGGACATCCCACGTTAGTGACGACGTGGTCGCCGACGACGACCGCGTTGCAAGCGAATCGCCTTGCTTCTGTGGCGCCGACTTCGACCAACGTCTCGATGTGCTCCGCCAGCGCCCGTCGCGCGTAGTCGTCGAACGCTCCCGGATAGTACAGGGCGGTCGTGGGCGTGAGCGGGCAAAAACACGTATCCAAGTGGTAGAAGTAGTCGTCCACCAATTCCATCGGAATCACGCGGCGTCCCAACAACTCACCGACCCGTTGATGAGCTTGGGCGTCGCTGCGAATCCGGTATCCAGCGAAGAGCGTGTCGCCGCAGAACAACGCATCGCCGGCGCCTTCGAAGAACTCGCTCTCGTCCAACGTCAGCACGGCGAAACCAAGTTCGGAAAGTCGCCGTTGAAAGTAAACCTCTTCGCCCTGCCGCTGCTCAAATCGAAACCGCGATAGCACCGCCTGGTCGCCGAGCACAGCCGCCGCGTTCGCCGTGAAGACCAAGTCGGGCAGCCCCTCGACTGGATCCACCAACGAGATCCTCGCGCCCAGCGACTGCAGCAGCGCGTGCAGCTTGCTCCACTGATCGATCGCCGTGGCGTGATCCGCGCCGCGAGCGCAGTCCATCCACGGATTAATCTCGTATTCAATCCCGTAGTAGTCGGGCGAACACATCAGGATGTGAGCCTGCTGATCAACCATGGAAGACCCTCTGATGCGGAGACTACGCTGAGCTGCGTTCTGCTACCCGTCGGGAAGCTGGCGGAGGTCCGCGACCAGCGCGGTGAGAAACGGCGCGACGTCCGTCACGATTCCGACGGTTTGGAACGAGCCGCGGTCGTTCAGCTTGATGACCGTGGACGGATTGATGTCAACGCACACGACTCGAACCCAGGCGGGCAGCAAGTTTCCAACCGCCACCGAATGAAGCGTCGTCGCCACCATCAGACAAAAGTCGACCCCCTGCGAAAGCGAACGCATTTGACGTTGCGCTTCGAGCGCGTCGGTCACCACCTCCGGCAGCGGCCCGTCGTCGCGAATACTCCCCGCCAATAGAAACGGAACGTCGTGCTGAACACACTCGTACATGATTCCGCTCGTCAACGCGCCCGCTTCGACGGCGGCGCGGATGCCGCCGACAAGGCGGATCCGATTGATGGCTCGCAGATGGTGCTCATGCCCCGCCTCGACGATGTCGCCGCAGTCGAGCCGGACTCCGAGGCTGGTGCCGAACAGCGCGTGCTCGATGTCGTGCGTCGCCAACGCGTTGCCGGCGAAGAGCAAGTTGATGTAACCCTCGCGGATCAGTTCGCAGAGCGCCTCGACACTGCCCGTGTGAACGATCGCTGGCCCGCCGACGAGCAGAGTGCGGCCGCCGCTTGCGCGGGTGGCCGTCAATTGCTCCGCCACCTGGCGAATGGCGACGCCTTTGGGCTTCTCCGTGGAAACGGCGCTGTTCATGAACTCAAATCCCCCGCGATCGGTCGAGCGGTCCTGCGGAAAGACGCGAACGCCCAAATGCCCGACCACGACCTGATCCCCGCGGCGAATATCGGTCATCGGTCGACACTCGGCGCCCCCCGCGCCGTCGATCACGATGCCGCAATCCATCTCCTGCAACCGCACCTCAACCCAGGTGTTGGACAGCCGCACCTCAGTCCGCTGATTCGTCGTACTATAAAACGCCTCCGGGAAAGCGCCGTCGATCGACGCCGCCTCCCACCGGCAGTCGGCGGCGGCGATCGGAGTCGCACCGTGGTCGCTGACCTGGCGGAGAATCTCGTTCAGCTGCTCGTCATCGTCCGCAGAAATCCGCACTCGCGCGTAACTTGAGTCGTGCCGCGACTGCCCGACTGCGATCTCGTCGATGCTAAATGAGCCTCCACCAGTCGTGATCACGTCGAGAATCTTGGGGAGCAACAAGCTGTCAATGATGTGCCCGCGAACCTCAATGTCCTCAAATGGCTGTTGTTCTCGATCCACGTCAGTTCCTCCTGACTAGACGCCCAAGCACCCCACCGATTGCAACCATTCTACGCAAACCCCCACATCCGGCGCATCGGCGAGCTCGTAAAGCCAAAAGACACAACGACTTCACAACATTTGCCGAAGGCACTATATTGTTCAGATTCCCCAAATCGAGAAAGGCCAAATCAACCTCATGCCAAATAACGACCACTGGAACGACATCGCTTCCGACCTCGGCGCCGAAGTGCCCGAACCGCCCCAGCCAGTCACCGACGCCTCCGCCGAAGCCGAAGAAACGGCCGAAGTTGGGGCGACTGATGCGATTGCCGGCGCGGACGCGACTGCGGAAGTGGTCGAGGAAGAAGTCGTAGCGGAAGAACCCGTCGTTGAAGAAGTTGCCGAAGAAGAACCGGTCGTCGAAGTCGTCGTCCAGGCCGCAGCTGAAGAGCCTGCGGAAGTGATCGCCGAGACTCCCGCCCCCCCCGAGCCACCAGCCCCAAAACGCAAGAAGAAGAAACGCTCCCACTGGGGCGGCATCGCCAGCCTGCTCGGCATTCAAGGCGATTCGGCGCCAGAGGAAGAGGAAGAAGCGAAAGAGGAAGAGGAAGAACGGCCCGCGGTTGAGCCAGTGGTGGAAGCCCCGGCGGACCCGGTCACTCCCTCCCTGGAAGTCGACTCGGACGAGTCAACTGTCGTTGTCGAGGAGACGGCCGCAGAAGTCGCCATCGAAGAACCGGTGGCCGAGGCGGGCGCCGAAGCGAGCGAAGATCGTTCGGCCGGCGCGGACGATGATAGTGTGGGATCACGAGGTCGCCGCGGCCGACGAGGCCGGCGGCGTGGCAGAGGTCGTGGGCGGGGCGGTTCCCGCGATGAAACCGACGAAGAGTCAGACGAGGCGGCCGCCGTGGAAGAAGTTGAGACGCCAAACGACGTCGATGAAGTAACGGAAGTCGCCGAAGAACCCGCGCCCGCAAAGACATCGGAACGCTCGGATTCAGACGATGACGGTGAGGGCCGACCGAAACGAAAGCGTCGGCGGCGGCGGCGGTCGGCTCCCAGCGATGGGGAAGCGGCAACGGCCGAGGAAAGCGAGCCCGATGGCGACAGTGACGAGACGGGCGACCAGTCTGCTCGCAAGCAAAAGAAAATTCCCACTTGGGAAGATGCGATTTCCAGTGTCGTCGACAAGAACCTCGCCGGCCGAAAAAACAGCGGCAACAATGGCGGCGGCGGGCGACGCGGACGGCGGCGACGGAATTAGCCGCGTCCGGCTTTGCGAGACGTCATAGTCCGTCGATATAGTCCGTCGATGATACAGTCCGTCGATGAATCCAGACGAACGCCAACGATGGAATGATCGCTACGCCGGCGGCAGCCACGCCGACGATCAGCCCGCCGCGCCGCTCGTCAGCGAGATCATCTCCTACCTCCCCAAATCGGGCGCGGCGCTGGACGTCGCCGGCGGCAGCGGACGCAACGCCCTGTGGCTCGCCCAAAGAGGGCTGGACGTCACCTTGGTCGACATCTCCGACGAAGGTCTCATGCTGGCCCAGCGACGAGCAGCCAATGCAGGCTCGCAACTGACGACCATTCAAGCCGATCTGGAAAGAGAGTCCCCGCCGCCAGGTCCGTGGCAGTTGATTCTCTGCTGCCAATACCTCCAGCGGTCCCTCTTTTCAGATCTTGGCCGTCAGTTAGCTGGCGACGGGTCACTCGTTGTGATCCACCCCACGACGACCAATCTCAAACGCCACCCGCGCCCCAGCCGCCGGTTCTTGCTCGAGCCCGCAGAGCTCCCAGACTTGATTCCCGCCGAATTGGAGGTCGTCCATTATCGCGAAGGGTGGGGCGAAGATGATCGGCACGAAGCAGTGCTCGTCGCCCGTCCCACTTGACTGGCCACGATACTTAGTGTATGTTTTACACTAAATGAACTGTGGAGTCGGGAGAGGGTGGAATGATGAGTTTGCAGAGCCTGTATCGAAACAACCTTTCGCTGCTGACGGACCTGTACCAACTGACGATGGCCTACTCGTATTGGAAGCAGGGGATGGCCGATCAGCAGGCCGCCTTTCACTTGTCATTTCGCAGTTGCCCGTTTGGAGGCCAATACGCGGTGGCGGCCGGCCTGGCGTACGTCGCCGATTGGCTGCAGGGGTTTCGGTTTGAGGACGACGAGCTGTCGTACTTGTCGACGCTCAAGGGCAACGACAACCGGCGTTTGTTCGATGATGGGTTTCTCGACTACTTGCGAGGTTGGGAGTTTCGCTGCGACGTCGACGCGGCGCCCGAGGGCACGGCCGTCTTCGCCCACGAGCCGTTGGTGCGAGTCGTCGGCCCATTGGCTCAAGCTCAAATCATCGAGACCGGGCTGTTGAACATGGTGAATTTCCAAACGCTCTGCGCGACGAAGGCGGCGCGAGTTTGCCGATCGGCGGGCGAGGACGGCGTACTGGAGTTTGGACTCCGTCGAGCGCAGAGCATCGACGGGGGATTGTCGGCGAGCCGAGCGGCGTACATTGGTGGTTGCGCGGCGACGAGCAATGTGCTGGCCGGCCGGATGTTCGGTATCCCCGTCCGCGGCACACATGCTCACAGTTGGGTCATGTCGTTCGACAGCGAGCCGGAGGCGTTCGCCGCATACGGTGAGGCGATGCCGAACAACGCCGTGTTCTTGGTCGACACGTACGACACGATCCGGGGTGTGGAGCGGGCGATCGAGGTGGGACGTCAGTTGCGGGCGTCCGGTTACGAGATGGTCGGCATCCGGCTTGATTCGGGCGACTTGCGACAGTTGAGCATCGACGCGCGTCGCATGCTGGACGCGGCGGGATTCCCGGCGGCGGCGATTGTCGCCAGCAACGACTTGGATGAGCACTTGATCGCCGAGTTGAAATCGGCGGGCGCTCAAATCAACGTTTGGGGCGTGGGCACAAAGTTGGCGACGGCCTACGATCAGCCGGCGTTGGGTGGCGTCTACAAGCTGTCGGCGATCCGCGCTGACGAGAGCCACCAGTGGCGTTTCAAGGTCAAGTTGTCCGAACAGGCCATCAAGGTGTCGACTCCTGGCGTTCTACAAATCCGTCGATTTGACAATGGCGAGGTTTTCGTGGGCGATATGATTTACGACGAGACGCTGGGTTGCCCGCGCGAGGGGCGCTTTGTGCGAACGGACAACGCAGCCGAATACACGTACAGTTCATCGGCGGCGTTCGAAGACCTGCTGACACCCGTGTTTCGATCGGGCGTTCTTCAGAATGAACCGCCATCGGCGGCTCTGGCGCGCGAGCGCGCTCAATCACAGTTGGCTCGCTTGCCGGCGACCGTAACTCGTCTCAACGGTCCGTCAGCCTACGAAGTTGGCCTGGAGCGATCGCTCTACGAACGCCGGGCGGAGTTAATTGCAGCGGCTCGCAGCGAAGGAGTTCAGTCGTGAAGCTCATCAAAACAGGCTCCGCCGTTCTGAATCAGACCCCCTTGGATTGGGATGGGAATCAGCGGCGAATCATTGAGGCGATCGAACGAGCTCGCGCGGAGGAGGTGACATTGCTCTGCTTGCCGGAGCTATGCATCACGGGTTACGGATGTGAGGACGCGTTTCATTCGCCGGGCGTGCAAGCGACCGCGTTATCGATGCTGGAAGAGTTGATTCCGCACACGGGCGGAATGATCGTATCGCTCGGATTGCCCGTGATGTCGGGCGGGGCGCTATTCAACACGAGCTGCCTGGTCGCCGACGGTCAATTGTTGGGATTTGTCGGCAAGCAGAACCTGGCGGGCGAAGGTGTGCACTACGAGCCGCGGTGGTTCAAACGCTGGCCCCATGGAATTCGCGACGATCTGCGGATCGGCAACCGCAGTTACCCCATCGGCGACGTGATGTTCCGTTGCGGTGAGGTCTTGATTGGTTTCGAGATTTGCGAGGACGCTTGGGTGGCCAATCGGCCGGGCGGCGAGTTGGCTCAACTCGGGGCCGACATCATATTGAATCCCAGCGCGAGTCACTTCGCGTTTGGCAAGCACGCCATCCGTCGACGGTTTGTGCTGGAGGGCTCGCGGGCGTTCAGCGTCAGTTACCTCTACGCAAACCTGCTGGGGAACGAGTCGGGGCGGACGATCTACGACGGCGATGCGATGATCGCCAGCTGCGGGCGGATGTTGGCCAACGGCCCGCGATTCTCTTTTGCGGACATGCTGCTGACGACGGCCGTCATCGACGTCGACGCGACGCGCATGAATCGCTCGCGCACCGGCAGCTTTCGGCCGGTGCTGGGCGGCGACGACGATCGCATCATCTCCGCGCCATTTGATTTCCCGGCGATCGATCACATTGAAAACGACGATGAAGTCGAATCGGAAATGGCGACGAAGGAGGAGGAATTCACGCACGCCGTCTCGCTGGCGCTCTTCGACTACATGCGCAAGTCGTTTTCGCGCGGATTCGTCGTCTCGCTAAGCGGCGGAGCCGATTCGGCGGCGGTGGCCACGCTTTGCAAACTGGCGGTCGCATTGGCGGCCAGCGACATCGGCTTGGACGGCGTCCGCCGGAAACTCTCCTATGGGAATTCAGCGGCCCAAAGTCAGTCCGCCGACGAACTCGCACACCAACTCTTGCTGTGCGTGTACCAACGAACTCGCAACAGTTCGGAGACGACCAGCGCCGCGGCGGCCGGCTTGGCCGCCGGCTTGGGAGCCGAGTTCATCGACTTCGATGTCGACGAAATCGTCGAAAAATACGTGGCGCTCGTCGAAGGCGGCATCGGTCGCGAGCTGTCCTGGGAGACAGACGACATCGCCCTGCAGAACATTCAGGCGCGCGTCCGCTCTCCCGGTGTTTGGATGCTGGCCAATTTGCGAGGAGCGCTGCTGCTGTCGACCAGCAACCGCTCGGAGGCCGCGGTCGGCTACGCGACCATGGACGGCGACACGTCGGGGGGCCTGTCGCCGATCGCCGGAATCGACAAGGCGTTTCTCAGACATTGGTTGCGATGGATGGAGGACGAGGGCCCGGCCGCACTCGGCCCCGTGGCGGCGCTGGCGGCCGTCAACCGCCAGCAGCCAACCGCCGAACTCCGGCCACAGGACGCCAATCAAACGGACGAAGACGATCTGATGCCGTACGACGTGCTGGACATCATCGAGCGGGCGGCGATCCGCGACAAACTGACGCCGCGCGAAGTGCTGCGCCGCATCGAACCCGAACTGCGACAGTATTCGCGCCTTCAGTTGGGCGGCTGGGTCGAGAGATTTTTCCGACTGTGGTGCCGCAACCAGTGGAAGCGCGAACGTTACGCTCCTTCCTTTCATCTGGACGACGAGAACCTCGACCCCAAAACTTGGTGCCGCTTTCCCATTCTGTCAGGCGGATATCGCAGAGAACTGCAGGCGCTCAGAGCCGAGTTGGCGGCGGAGTCGGAGGCCGACCATGGCAGCTAGCCATGCATACGAGTACGCCCGCCCGGCGCTTACCGTGGACTGCGTCGTCTTCGGATTGGATGCGGACACGCTACGCGTCCTGTTGGTCAAGCGCGGCCAACAACCACATCGCGGCGACTGGGCCTTGCCCGGCGGCTTCGTGCGAATCGATGAGACGCTTGATGACGCGGCGCGGCGCGAGTTGAGCGAGGAGACGGGCGTCGATGACGTCTACCTCGAGCAGCTCTACACATTCGGCGCCATCGAACGGGATCCTCGCGAGCGCATCGTATCGGTCGCCTACTACGC
>JASMLW010000488.1 GCA_030748485.1 Pirellulaceae bacterium | reverse complement strand
CGCATCGACCAGCCGGTGGCAGCCTTGCTGAAAGATCTCAAGCAACGCGGTCTGCTCGACGACACATTGATCATTTGGTCCGGTGAGTTCGGCCGAACTCCCTTCGTACAGGGCAGCCTGAAGAACGCCAAGCAACTCGGTCGCGATCATCATCCGTACGTCTTCACGAGTTGGCTGGCCGGAGGCGGAATCAAGGCCGGCTACACACATGGTGAGTCTGACGACTTCGCTTTCAACGTCGCGAAAGACGGAGTTCACCCGCACGACCTGCAAGCGACGCTCATGCACCAGCTCGGCATCGACCACGAGCGCTTGACGTTCAAATTCCAAGGCCGTCACTTCCGCCTGACCGACATCCACGGCGAAGTCATAAAGAGCATATTGGCGTAGCGGCGCCCGACTGATTCGTCCCCCCAGAAAACAGACGCGGGATAGTTCCTTACGATGGCTCGAAATCGGAATGATCGGGGGACAAGACGCCCGCAATGGCGGACGGTGATCGTGTGGGCATGCGCGGTTCTCGGCGGCTCGGCGTTGTCGGCCGCCGATCGTCCCAACATTCTCTTCTGTATCTCGGACGATCAGAGCTACGCCCATACGGGAGCCAACGGGGACCCTGTCGTGAAGACTCCGGCGTTCGACCGAGTCGCGCGGGAGGGAGTGCGGTTCACGCACGCATTCTGCGACGCGCCGACGTGCGGCCCCTCCCGCAGCGCGATTCTGACGGGACAACACATCTGGCGTTTGAAAGAAGCGGGCAACATTCACAGCACGCTGCCGGCCGAGTTCGCCACTTACACCGGGATGCTCGCCGCCGCTGATTACTTTGTGGGCAGTACTGGCAAGGCGTGGTCGCCGGGGCGCTTAGAGCCTGGCGGCCGTACGGAGAATCCAGCCGGCCCATTGTTCGCCGCCCGCAAGCGGCGACCGCCGCACGGCGGCATGTCGAACAAAGATTACGCGGGCAACTTCGCTGATTTTCTGAAGACGCGGCCAGCGGACAGGCCGTTCTGCTTTTGGCTCGGCACACATGAACCTCATCGCGGATTTCAGGCGGGCGTCGGAGCCGCTTCCGGAAAGGACCCAGCCAACGTCGTCGTGCCACCCTTCTTCCCCGATCACCCGGTCGTTCGCAACGACCTCTTGGACTACTTCGTCGAGGTCGAGTACTTCGACTCCGTCGTCGCCGATGCGATGACACAGCTCGAGCGAGCCGGCGAGTTGGAGAACACGATCGTCGTGGTGACCAGTGATCACGGCATGCCGTTTCCTCGCGCGAAGGCCAGCTTGTACGACGCGGGTACTCGCGTTCCGCTGGCCATCCGCTGGCCGGCGGGCGTCGCCAAGCCCGGCCGAGTTTCGGACGCCATCGTGAACCTGAGCGATCTGGCTGCGACATTTCTCGAAGCGGCCGGTCTCAAACCCCACCCGGCAATGACGTCTCGCAGCCTGCTCAACGAACTCACCCAATCGCCACCGATACCGGGAAGACCCGCCTTCGATCGCGCGATCATTGCCATGGAGCGCCACGACGGTTGCCGACGAGGCGGCAAGGGATACCCCTGCCGTGCATTGCGGAAGGCCGGTTGGCTCTACATCAAGAACCACGAGCCCGACCGCTGGCCGGCGGGAGACCCGGACGCCTCCGTTTGCGCTCGGGCGATTCCGTTTGGCGAAGTCGATTCCTCGCCGACAAAGAACCTGCTGATGGAGAACGCCGAGCGAGCCGGATTTCGCCGCTATTACGATCTGGCTTTCGCCAAACACCCGGTGGAAGAGCTGTACGACTTGTCGAAAGATCCTCACCAACTGAACAACGTCGCCGCCGATCCCGCCCACGCTCCGCGATTGTTGGAAATGCGCAAGGAGCTGCAGCAGTACTTGGTGAAAACGGGCGATCCTCGCGCCACCGGAAAGCCAGCCCTGTGGGATTACTACCCATACTACGGTCTCCGCCGTAACAAGGACTGGAAAGTGGATCCGTTGCCCAAGTGACCGCATCCAGAATCCTTCAACCTCAACAGAGTTTAGCCATGTCGAAGTCAAACCGTCGTGAGTTCATCGGAGTGTCAGCCGCCGCGCTTGGCGCCGCATCGGTCGGCATCGGTGATTGCCGCGGGGAGGGCGAGGCGGACACCACTGGTGTGGGCAATACGCCACACACCAAGTTCGCGCCCAACTTGGAAATGTGGTGGACGAAGCTGCCGTTTCTCGATCGAGTGCGCAAGGCGGCGGAATACGGATTCTTGGCATTCGAGATGTGGCCCTACGAGAACAAGGATCTCGAGGCACTCGTCAAATTGAAAGAAGAGCTGAAGATCGAGCTCGCCCAATTCACCGCGTGGGGATTCTCGCCCGGGATGAACAACCCCAACAACGAAGATAAGGTGATCGCCAAACTCGAAGAGTCATGCGCCGTGGCTCACAAGCTCAACTGCAAGAAAATGACAGTCGTGGCGGGCAATCTGCAGAAGGGGATGACACAGGAGCAGATGTTGGCTCAAGTAACCAAGACGTTGAAGAGAGCCGCTCCGATTCTGGAGAAGAACAAGGTGATGGCGATACTCGAGCCGATGAATGGCCGCGTCGACCACCCGGGACATTGCTTGTACGGCAGCCCGGACGCCTTGAAGATCTGCCGCGAAGTCGACTCGGAGTTCGTGAAAATCAACTGGGATCTGTACCACATGCAGATCACGGAGGGCGACTTGTGCGGCAGGATGAAGGAAGGCATCGACCAGATCGGTTATTTGCAACTGGCCGACCATCCCGGCCGGAACGAACCGGGAACGGGTGAAATCCACTACAACCGCGTGTTGCGCGAAGCGCTCGAATTGGGATACGAAGGGTACGTCGGGTTGGAGTGCCGCCCCAAAACGAATGAGTTGGCGGCTGCGAAAGCCGTCGCCGCCGCGGATGTTTGGTAGTGGCAGGTCTTTCAATGGCTTCGCGTTGAGCTTGTTTTCTTGATTGCTTCGTCAAGTCGCCCTCTGGTCGCGTCGCCACCGTGACCCTATTTCGCAGTTTTCTTCGCCATCGACGTCAGCACTTCTTTGAGCAACCCGCGAGCTCGTTTCGACCGGGCCGTGTCGTCGACGGGCGGAATGGGCCGCGTCTCGAGCCGATCATTGGCGATGTCGTAGAGCCGACCGTTGCCGTACAACTTGTATCGCTTCGTGCGCGCATAGCGCACCGTGCCGTAGCGATCTTTGTCCCAACCGGGCCGCGGATCGTAGTGGCAGAAAGTCCACTGACGCTTCGGCCCGGATTCACCCACAAGTTGGGAGAAGAAACTGATTCCGTCGGTCGCCACATCGTTTGGCAGGGACTTGCCGGCGGCGGCGAGCAGCGTGGGCAACAGGTCGGTCGAGTCGACAAGGTCGTTGCAGATGCCCTGTTTGAGGCGCCCCGGCCATCGCGCGATCAGCGGCACGTGCGTTCCCGCGTCGGTGGTGAGTCCTTTGCCGCCGAGCACATTTCCGTAGACCGTTTGGGAGAGCACTTTGCGATCGGTCCCGTTGTCACTGAGGTAGATGATCAGTGTCTGCTCGCGGAGCCCCAGATCATCGACGGCGTCGACTACACGGCCGACGACTTCATCCATATACGACACCATGTCGGGGAAGTACTTCGCATCGCCGCCGGACGTTCCCAGGGGCGGATGCATCTTCTCTTCGACTCCCCAATCCTTGCTGCGGGGAGTCGGTACAAAAGGCCAGTGCGGGAGCGTCATCGGGTAGTAGACAAAGAACGGGCGATCGGAACTGGCATGCCGCCGCATGAATTTCTCAATGAACTCAACCCAGACGTCCTCTCCGTATCGACCGCGAGTGTTTGAGCGAAACTTGCCGTTCTCAAGAATCACCGGATCGGCGTATCGCGGCCCTTTCCTCTCGGTGTGCCCCGTGTGCCACAGCGAATACTCGTCGAAGCCCGCGTCCTTCGGGTGCATCCCCTTGCCCCGACGCAACTCGGCGCCTGGGTAATCGGGTGGGTCGTAGCTGTAGAGTTGCCACTTGCCGGCGATGCAGGTGTGGTAGCCGGCGTCCCGCATCCAATGTCCGATCGTTCGAGCTCGCGGATTCAGACACCCGAAATACAACCAGTTGCGATGGTTGTAGAGCCCCGTCATCAGTTGAATGCGAGTATTCGTGCACAGTGGCTGCGAGTAGGCGTGTGTGAATCGCAGTCCTTCGGCGGCCAGTTGGTCCAACCGCGGTGTCCGGTAACTCGTCCCGCCGTAACAGTTCAATCCCTCGACTCCGAGATCGTCCGCCAGGATGAGCACGATGTTAGGTTGATCGGCCGCGCTGGCGACGTTGCGATCGAACGAGAGCGCGAGTAGCAGCCCGGTGCAGGCGACAAGCAACAAAGAAAGGCGAGCGAGCGTGTTCATCAGTCGGTTTCCACAGAAGCGTCAATGGTCATTCACGTTCATCGATTTGCATGCGATGATTCTGAGGGATGGCCGCGAGAAACGCAAAAACGGCAAGACTCCCCGTCTTCCTTAGTTAGTCATTAGAGCGCGTTTCAAAACCGATGTCTTGCCGTACGATGGCCTTCCAAGGCCGTCGTTTCCCGAGGATTTCCAAATTCGACGGCCTTGGAAGGCCATCGTACAAGGTTT
>JASMLW010000487.1 GCA_030748485.1 Pirellulaceae bacterium | reverse complement strand
CCGGAACGAAATCGTTGGAACGCGATGGCGCGGGGCAGCGCGGGAATGGAGCGTTGGATGCAGCAGCAGCGCCTGGTTCACCCGTGCTCAAGCACGGGCCTATGACCGCCTGCGGCGGAGGAGGGCGTAAACGCCCTCGTCTTTCTTGCTACGCGATGGCGCGGGGCAGCGCGGGAATGGGACGTTGGATGCAGCCGGAACGAAATCGTTGGAACGCGATGGCGCGGGGCAGCGCGGGAATGGAGCGTTGGATGCAGCAGCAGCGCCTGGTTCACCCGTGCTCAAGCACGGGCCTATGACCGCCTGCGGCGGCGGAGGGCGTAAACGCCCTCGTCTTTCTTGCTACGCGATGGCGCGGGGCAGCGCGGGAATGGGGCGTTGGATGCAGCCGGAACGAAATCGTTGGAACGCGATGGCGCGGGGCGACGCGGGAATGGAGCGTTGGATGCAGCAGCAGCGCCTGGTTCACCCGTGCGACTAGAGCGCATTTCAAAACCGATGCCTTGGCGTTGACCCGAACGGCCGAGGTTGCTACTTAACGGCCGCTGAAATTCGTTTTGTATCGACCTGAGCCCGATGTTTCGTGAGCCAATTCTGTGAATCTGCGCGGATTACTTATTCTCGGAGCGATGCTAGCGGCGGTCTGCCTGCAGGCGAGCCCGCTGTGCGGCCAGCGCCGATTGCGATTTCCCGATCCCTACGACGACTCGACGGTCGGACGTGGCGAGCGCGCGATTGACCGCGGCCGAGACGCGGCCGATCGAGCCTACGATGGGCTCGAACGCGGTCACGACAACGCGACTCGGACCTACGACAATGTCGGCAGCGGGGCGGACCGTTTTCGCAATTCGAATTCGTCGTTCGATCCGTACTCACTGGCCCCCGAATACGGTGGATCCTCACCGGGCGGCTATGTCGACCCGGCGTTCCCCAATCAACCGCCTGCGCAGTTTCCCAATGGCATGGGCTGGAACCCAAACTGGCCCGACGGTTGGGAGTTTTCTGAGCCGTGGCGATTTGTGCAAGGGCCGCGAGTTCGCCACACCTGGTTGGCCGGCAACGACGACCGCGAGTTGCAGATCCACGACACGGACGTCTCGATGGCCGTGATGTTCCCGAATTTTCTCACGTCCAACCAACCGCTCTACGTCCTGCCGTCATTCTCGCTCCACATGTGGGACGGGCCGAAAGGTCCGCCGCTGCCGGCCGCCGCCGATCTGCCCGGCCAAGCGTTCGACGCGTTCATCGACACGGGATGGCAGTCCGATCCGGCGCGCATTGTCGGAGTTGAAGTGGGGGTTCGAGTCGGCATCTTCACCGACTTCGACACCTTGACGACCGACAGCTTGAGAGTCCAAGGCAAGGGATTGCTTCGCTATCAGATGACGCCGCAACTGTCGATTCGCGGTGGCGTTTTGTACGTCGACCGGGCTCAGGTCAAGATGTTGCCGGCGGGCGGCGTCTTGTGGGAGCCGAACCCGCGCACCCGTTTCGACGTTTTCTTCCCCAATCCGAAGCTCTCCCAATACCTCACGACATTCGGCAACCATGACGTGTGGTGGTATCTGGGTGGTGAGTTTGGCGGGGGTTCGTGGACGATTGAGCGAGCCGTCGACGGCATGTCCGATCGTGTCGACCTCAACGACATCCGCATCACGGTCGGACTGGAGTGCGGGGATTCCGCACTGCTTGCCGAAGGCCGCCGCTTGTTCTTCGTCGAGGCCGGCTGGGTGCTCGACCGCGAGGTCATTTACGTCCGTCGCCCGCAAGACAACTTCACGCTCCGCGACACCTTCATGGTTCGAGGAGGGATTGCGTATTGATGAGTAGGAGCCGGCGACGAGTGCTGAAGTTCCACCGCGTGCGGTCTGTCTATCGATGGCCCGTCCGGGCGGTTTTGTTCGCCGCTGCGGTTGCCGCGGTCGCGTCTGCAGCGCCGGCCAACGCGCAATGGAGCCAAGGCGTGACCGCGCCCTCGATGCAGACGTTGCCCTCGGCCGCCTATCCTTATCCGACGGCTCGTCCAACAGCCGGATCGCCCCCTGTCGACCCGCAGTTTCCCGGCCCCAACATCTCGGCGCGGTTGCCTTTGACGAATGGTCCGCAGTCGCATTTCACTCCGGACCAGTACCGCCGCACGGCGCTCCATCAACCGCCCTACACGGCCGACTCGATCGGCGCGGCCGCTTTGGCCGCTTCGAAAGAGCCGTTGCTCAATCCCGCCGTCACGAGCCACAAGTCGGGGTTCTTTCAGAAGCTGTCGTTGTCGGTGGGCTACATCAACCGCGGTGACTCGGCCGACTTCGGAATCATCGAGACGAAGTTCTTCACCACGGTTGCTCTGCCCGCGCCAACCAAACAACATCCGCTGTTGATCACCACGGGCTACAACGACCGCTTGTTTGACGGCCCGCGAGGCGTCGAGTTGCCCTCGCGTGTCTTCGACGCTTACTTGGAACTGATGTGGGTCCCCCGGATCAATGACAACTGGACCGCCATCGTCGCGGTGTCTCCCGGCATCTACAGCGATGCGGAGAACATCGACGACGACGCGTTCCGCATCACGGGGAAAGGTCTGTTGAAGTGGCAGCTGACGGCTCCGCAATGGCAGGTGTTGTTCGGCGTGCTCTACTTGGACCGCAACGATGTGGCCGTCCTGCCGGCGGGCGGCGTCATCTGGACTCCCCACGACGACTTCCGCCTGGATTTGCTTTTTCCCAGCCCGAAGGTCGCCAGACGGTTCGGTTTTGAACCGGGCCATTCGGAGGATTGGTATTACTTGGCGGGCGAGTTTGGCGGCGACATGTGGTCGGTCGAACGGAAGGGCGTGCGGGAGCGGATCACGATGCG
>JASMLW010000486.1 GCA_030748485.1 Pirellulaceae bacterium | reverse complement strand
GTTTGGCGGTTTTCGCGAAGAGCCACTGTCACGAAAGGTATCAGTGCGTAGCCGGAGCGCCCAGCAGCGGCGGCGATACGCTGGGCGCCGTGTCGTAAAGTCCCTCACCCCCGCCGCGGTAGCGAATGTAATGGTATCGCTGTGAGCGAATCGCGTGGTTGGTCCCATGCGCGATCATGAAGACCGTCGCGAAGGCTGCCTTAAGACGGGGAGTCATTGGCTGTTTCTCAGGTGTCCAGAATGGTTTCGATCATGGCGCGTTCCGCATCCACATTTTCTACGTCAACACCTGAATCAATATTAGTGCCAACAACAGAAGTACACAAAGGCAGAATGAAAAGATGAAACTACGTTTCCAGCTTCTGGAGTATTTAAGCTCAGACGCGACTGCTTCCCGATATGACTCGCGAGCAGCTAGGCTCGTTGAGGTGTGAACCCGCTTACGGAACCGTATCCACTGAAATAAAATCCCTATCGAAACAATTCCAGGGACGACTAAGTTCTCCCAGTCGGATTGTCGCCAAGAAATGCCGACACCGACGGCGAATATTAGCAGAGCGGTTAGAATCGCAACGGTGTCAAAGGCGTATCGCATTTTCGCCAACACTACATAGGGTCATCGGGGAATGTGCCGGTGCGAAAGATGTTGGCGAGCCTCAAGCATTGTCGAGCGCCATCAAGTGGGCTAGTCCCAGCCGCCACATTTTGCAACACCCACAAAACAGAATCCACCATGGGATCCCAGAACGGAGATGAGACAAGGGCGGTTACAAAACAACTGATCGCCGCTCCGGGGCCAGTTTCCGAAGTTGCTACCGCACCCGTTACGAAGAATGCGATCAGACGTTTGTTGGTCTATAGTCAAGGTAGGCAATCTACCCCAAATTCGCTCTCTTTCTAGTTAAGTTAGTGACTCACTGTTGTCACAGAATTACGTAAGAAAGGGAGCTAGAGTGCTAACGGCGCGCCGCGACGATCTGCGCCTGGTGTGACACGATCGCGTCACTACCCATCTTGACATTTAACCAACAAACGTCTGAGCGTATTCAACCCTACATTTGCAGCCGCTATCCCCGGTCTTCAATCTCAAATTGCAATGCAGCTTCGACGTCCGATTGCGCGACCAAGGCATCCACGGCATCCGCGTGTTTCGGGGAAGTCTGCAGGAATTGCTCGAAAGCGACACCGGCTTCACGGAATCGCCCCTGCGACCGCAGAAGATAGCCGAGGTTCAATAACGCATCAGCCTTGTATCCTTTGGTGCATTCGACAGCCGCGGTGAAACACTTCTCAGCTTCGTCAAAGCGGCAAGTTCGTTTTAGAATTGAGCCAAGGAATATGAGCGGCTCCGGATGATCTGGCGCGTTGTCAATCGCTCTCCGATAGTGGCATTCGGCAGCATCGAAGCACCCCCGGTCTTTCTCTAAATGACCCAACCGTGCATATGCTTGGTGGGTTGAGGACTCGGGAAGCAATGGGAGTGCATCACGAATCGCCTGCTCTGCTTCATCAAATCGGTTTAGCTCGTACAACAACGTACCATGAATGAGAAGGCCGTGACCAAACTTCGGACGCTCTGTCAATAGTCTTTGAGAAAGTAACAGTGCAAGTGCAAATCGATCTTGATTCCAGGCGTTCAAGACGTCGTTAAAGAGATCCTTAGTCATAATGATACTTCGGGGTTTAGAGTGCTAACGGCGCGCCGCGACGATCTACGCCTGGTGTGACACGATCGCGTCACTACCATCTTGACATTTGACCAACAAACGTCTGAGCGTATTCTACACGAGCCGATCAGTCGTCTAATTTCCGTCTGGTTGGGTCATCCAATCTAGAAAGAAAAGAAGGTAGAACCTCAGTTGCGGAACCGCCGACGTTACTGTCACACACTTCTGCGAGCATTTCGAAGTATTGCGTTCGGTCGTTCTGATCTAGAATCCCTCTTAAACGCAATTCCCCTCGCAGGTTCATTGCGTTAATCCTCCACACATGAAAGAAAAAACTAGCGGCAGAGTCTTCACCCACTCGGCGAAAACCGGGAAGCTACTTTTTACGTCAGGCCAATAGAGTGGGTGATCAACAATCATCTTTCGTCAAAGATATTTGGATTCGGTGGGGGCAATTCCAATGTGCCACCTGGAGGAATCAAATCCGCGGGTGGCGTCCACACATGCGCTGCGCAGCGAAACACAAACGCCGTAACTCAGCACGCCCAGTAGGATTCGAACCTACGACCTACGGATTAGAAGTCCGTTGCTCTATCCAACTGAGCTATGGGCGCAAGATTTGGTTTTCGGGAAGAAGATTCGCGGTCTTGATGTCCGTTGAACTCATCGATTTATAGCCGATGTTGAAGTCGCTGGCATAGAGGTCTCAGGTTGGCGTGGAGTTCGCTGGCGTGGTCGTGTCGGCGGCCGCCGCCGCCTCGTCGCGTCGCTTGTCCTCGCGCGCCAATTCCAACGCTCTGGGTACGGAGAGACGATAGGCCAGGCCGATCGCGATAACGCCGCCTCCCAGTTTGCCGAGCATCACCGCCGGAATCAGGTTCGGCTGAAAGTTGGCCGTGAAGGAGAGATGGTCCCCAAACAAAAACGCGGCGCACACGGCAAACGCAATGTTCAGCACCTTGTCCTGCGGACGCATCTCGCGAATCAGTCGGAACATGGCGAGAATGTTCGCCACCGCCGCCAGAATCCCGGCCGCACCGGCCCCCTCTAAACCGGCGATTTCGCCGAGACGATTGACCGGCTTCGCCAAGTACTTGCGGATCAAATAGACCATCGGAAACGCGCCCGCCAACATGATCCCGATGTAGCCGGCGACTTCCAAAGCGCGAAAGCGATCCGCGTCGTCAGCGATGATCGGGTCGAACCGCCAGCCCACCGTCGAAGAAAAAACCTGCGTGAAATACTCAATGATGCAAGCTGCCAGGACGAGCTTGATCGCCGCGTCCAGCAACCGGCCGAACACCATGAACCCGCGAATCATGCCGTTGGGGAACAGACGCAATCCAATCGCGATCAGCAACACAAACACGATCAGCGGTACCAGGTTGATCCCGATCGCGCCGAGTTCGAGATGCAGTTGAGTCGTAGATGGTCCGTCGGTCTTGGGAACGGCCCGCACGAAGGGATCGGTCAGATAGATCACGACCGATGAAATGAGCACGCCGAAGGGAATCGACAGAATGCCCGACAGGATCCCCAGCGCCAGGTACTTGTGGTCTCTCTTCTCGACCATCGCCAGCCCCACCGGGATCGAAAAGACGATCGTCGCGCCCGCCATGTACCCGACCATCATCGCCATGATCCAGCTCTCGCGCGACTCGGCCAGACGGTCGGCGAGTTGGTAGCCGCCCATGTCCACGGCGATCAGCGATGTGGCGGCGATCGCCGGATCCGCTCCAATGGAATTCAAGACGGGACCAAAGAAGCTATCGACGAATTGCGAAAGCAGTGGGATGGCCGCCATGATTCCAGCGACGGGAATAAAGATGTAGCCGATCGAATGCAGACCCTCGAGAAACTCTTTGCCCAACCCCTTCTCGGGATCGCGGATCGACGCCACGGCTCCGATCGCCGCGCACAACATGATCAACGCAATGACTGCAGATCCGATAAAACTCATCGTCCAACACCGCCCCCGTCACGACCCGGCGATTCGAGCAGCGATTCCAACCGGTTGCCGGCGGCCCGCTGTGCGAGGATCTCGCTCACCCGTTCCACGATCACACCGCCGGCCTCCAGTGCGGGCAATCCGCCGGAGTAGATGTTGGAAATCACGGTGACTTCGAATCGCACGTCGGCGTTGCCGCCAAATCTCGCAGCAGCGGCTTGGGTGGATGCGTCCGCCAGACGATAGACCAGATAGGCGGAGAGACTGCGCGAAGCGAGTGCGTCTCCGCCCGGCCGTTCTCCGATCAGGTGAATGACGATGTCCGCCGCGAGCTGCTCGGCCACCTGTTCAGCCAGTTTGACTCGCCCGTACCGAGCCACCAGCGGCTGACCGATCGATACGTTGCGGGCTTGTAGTCCGTCGAGAATGACCGGCAACACGTCGGCCGCGTTGTGATGCACCGCCTCGGCGCTCAGGCCGTCCGAGATCAAAACCTGCGCCTGACAGTCCTCTGGCGCCAACAAATCAAAACTGGAAGCTGCGAGACGCGCGCCGAGTTCGGGCGAGTTGAGATGAGCTTCCTTGTCCACAGCCTGGGTCTCAATTATTCGTAGCGGAGTGATGCGTTGCAGCTCGTCGATCCGCAGTTCGGCGTGGATGGCCTCGCGACCGATCGCCTGGTTGACTCTCATCTCGCGCTGCACGTCATCGACGGGGCGGGGTCCGGCCGTTTCGAAGCCCGGCACGGCGGGCGTCGCGCTCAGCAACTCAGCGAACTCGGCCTCCGAATCGCAGAACTGAGTCGGATCGCCCCAGCGCGGGCCGCGAGTCACTTCGCCTTGAGGTCCGCGGGCGAAGATCTCCTTGGACACGCACCACTCGAGGAACTCCTCGGCGGGAAGCCGATCGTGTATTTCGCGGAGCGTCTGATCGTCGTGGCCGCTAGTGTCGAAGTAGGCGAGCATCCGGTCCGTATTCAAGGCGACGTCCATGTAGTAGCCGGCCCCGGCCGCCGTCAGCAGTTCGGTGGCCATCTGCTGTCCTTCCAGAGTGATATTCGAATGCAGTGTGTAGCAGGGAGCCATCCCCATCGGCAGCCCCAGCAGCTTGCCCATGAAATGGTCCTGCAGATTTGAGAGGATCATTTCGAAACTGTTGAGGTGCGTCTCGGGTCCGATGAATCCGGTCACATTGTTGACCATGAACGGGTCGTAACGCCGGGCCAGCCCGTAGCAAAGAGCCTCCGTCGTCGTCATGTCGACGCCGTTGTGTTTGCCGTACGTAAATTCGCTGCCCTGTCCCGTCTCGAAGTACATGAACTGCGCGGCGCTCTCCTTGAGTGGTCCGCACTCGACCATGCTGAGGAACGCCTGATCCAAAAGACCGACGGAGATGTCGAACTCGAGCAAGTTCGCGCGTTCAGTTCCCGCCAGGCTCTGAAACAAAACCTCGACCGGCGCTCCTCGCTCAAGACACGACAGTTGTGTCTTGATGTGCGCGAGCACGCAGATCTGTGTCGGCGCTCCCGTTCCGCGGCGCAATCCATCGAGGTGGTGGAGCAGCGACGAGACGTTCTCGACCGTATCGACCGCCGGGTTGACTCCGATGAGTGCGTCTCCCGATCCCACCGACAGTCCGAGATAACACAGCAGTGCGATTCCGCGAATGTCATCGGTCGGGTGGTTCGGCTGCAGACGAGAGGAGAGCCGACCGGGAGCACCCAGCAACGTGCGAGCCCTCGTGGGACGGGAGATCTTCTTGGCGATCAGAATCAACTCGTGCACATCGCAAAGCTTGGCGACCGCGGCCGCCATCACGCCCGTCAACGCCGAGCCAACGGATTCGACTTCACTCCCCGGCGCGCGAAGCAAGTGATTCTTCAACTCACCAACCGTCATTGCCGACAGCGCCGCAAACTTGTCTCGATCGATGTCGTAGTTCACTCGCATGACCGAATCGACCGCCCCTCGCTCGTCGGTCAGCGGATGATCGAACAGATGCTGCAGCGTCAGTTCGGATACGATGCTCCGCGCCGCCTCGCGGGCGGTCTCTGTCGAGGCGGCCAGTCCGGCGTTTCGTTCACCCGCTTTGCTATAGTCGGCCGCGCCGAGCAGCGCTTTCAAACTCGGAAATGAGAACTGCTGATCCACGCGCGCCGTGGTGTAGACTTGGTCGGGCCGCGCGTCGGGCGCGTGAATCTCAGCGAGCGGAGTCAGCGTCTTCATGTGAATCCCCCTAGTCTTGCAATCCGTAGAAGGAAACAGGCACGACCTGTTCGCGCAGCCGCCCAATCCGAACGTATTGGGCGCGCGGCGCGTCCACTTCGTCGACTACGATCAGATTCAACGGCAGTCCTCCCCACTCCGTCAAATAGTTTCCCAAAACCTTCCCCACGTTTTCAGCCACGAGCAAGACCAGCGGTTGGTCGGGCGGAAAGTCCCGCGCCTGGAGAGTTCGCGACAACCTCTCCGCCAGTGCGCGGATTGCCGGTCCGGTTGGCGGTCCGTCGTCAATGGTTAGTTTGAGCTGAACGCAGGCCCCGCCGCCAGCTCTCTGCATTAGCGACGTCAGATTCTCGATGTCTTCGTCCGTCGAGTCGGATGCGATGACGCCGAAAATTGGGACGTCCGTCAGGGGCAGGCATTCAGGATGCGGCAGAAACAAGGTCCTGCCCGAAACCTCCGTGTTGTGGCGAAGCAGTCCGTACACGGTGGCGCGACCGGCCGACTGCGAGGCATAACTCCGCAAGGATTCGGCCCATGGAGAATCGAGCAATCTTCGCGCCAAGTCGATTCCCAGGTCCCCGTATCGCGTCGTGGACGGCCACGCTTGTCCGCTCAGCCGCGAGTAGATCAGCGCGCCGACTCCGCCCGAAACGGTGACAACTATGTTTTCCCTGTTGTCCAGGTTGGGTGGAATGCGCAGCGCGGTCACGTCGTGAAGTTGAGCCGCGCGACTCTCGTTCTTATCCGACTCGCCCTCGAGCGCAGTTGACAGAAGGTCGATGTAGAAGTCGAGTACGGCATTGACTTCCGCTTCCGTCAAGCAGTCGCCGACGCCCTTGGCGATCCGCAGTTCGGTGAGCAGTTGTTCGGCCTGCGGCGAGAGTCTCCGAATCCGATAGCCGCCCGGGATGACCTCGATATGGCGAGCGCCAACGTAAAGACAGCCGGTCCGCAACACGTTGCCGGCCAGACCGAGGGCGAGATTGGTCGTCCCGCCGCCGATGTCGAGATTGACGATCGGCAGGTCCGGGTGAGCTCGCGACAAACTCGCACAGCCGCCCATGAACGCCAGCCACGACTCGAGACTCGGATCATCGGCCGTCGCAATCAACGCATTCTTCAGATGATTGCGAATCGTGCGAACAACGGCCGCGGCGTTGGCTCGCTGAGCCGCTAATCCCGTCAACAAGGCCCCACCGCCGAAAACGTCCCGCGGATCGATCTCGCCGCACAACATCCATTCGTCCACCAGCCGAGCCAACGCGCGTTCATCGAGCCCGTCGTCGAGAGTGGGCGTGAACACCATTGCCGAACGGTAAACTTCTCGAACTCCGGTCAACTCCGTCTTGGCTGTGACTGCATTGCGAGCGAGCTGAGCGGAGGCAATGACGGCGCTGCTTGTTGTCGTGCCGAAATCGAGGCCGACTAGCTTCACGTCAGCAGTCATGCGTTGTCCGAATGCGAATGCTCAGTGCTTTGTTCTTTGGGGAAGCTCCGTCGGGAATGAATAATAGTCTTTCACTTGCCCGCAAACGATCCTGGCTCGATCGCGGTTGGGGCGAGCTCGCTCGGACGCCTAGCGTTGTGGGTCGTCAATCGACTCGATCACCTTGCGGATCGAACGCATGACGCCCGCCCTTTCGGTCACGAGCAGCTTGCGAGTTTGCGGGAGGATCGCGACCCGGGCGCCCTTGCTCAGCAGAGGAAGTATCTCATCGCGCGTTTTCTCGGCGTCGCGTCCGCCGAGCGGGAACATGACGCTGACAAATTCGAATTTGCCGCGCTTGTCCAACTCGCTGATCTCGACACGCGGCGCCAACTCAGACGGAATGCCGTCCTCAATGTTCACAACCATCAAAAAGCGATCGCGACGCAACAAGGCGTAGCCCCTGGCGACGAGCACAGCGTTGAACAAATCCAAGGACTCCGCGACTGTATACGCTTTGGTGTCGCGGAACGTGAACGTGCCGGGAATCGGATCTTCGACCAGTAGTGACAATCCGGCGTGCTTGGCGTACCACTCCAAGGCGTCGCTCCACGGCTGCTTGTTGAATGCGAACCGCAGCTTCCCGTCATCGTCAATTGCGGGCAGGTCCTGCTTCCGTTTGGCCGCGTCATCGCCGATGTTTCCTCGGAGTCTTTCCAACATCGAGCGAACGAGAGCGTGGTCGTCGCGGCGGCCCAACACGATCAGCCTGCCGGACTTTTCGTCGACCGTCAGACGCGCGTCAGGGTGTGCAGCCAACAGAGTCTGCGCCACGTCCCGCACCACATCGGGGTCGAGTTCGTCGAGCAAATAGGTTTGCAGACTCGGCAGTCGCTCGTCATCCTCGGCGGCTCGAGGCGGCTTGATCTTTCCCTTTTCGAGCCGCCGCAGCAATTCGGTGACCTTTTTCACATCCTCGTCTTCGCCGCGAATCAGCAACTGATCCCCGATCACTTCAAGTTGCACCTTGAACCGCTGAGCGGCGTCGCGCCCGCGATTCTCGTTTGGCGCGTTCTTGGCGGACTCCTCGGTCGCGGCCCGCTCGGCACTCTTCTTTTCGTCCTTGAGCAAGGCGGCGAAGTTCTCTCCTAGTTTCCACGTGCGCACTTTGTCATTGAGCTTCACTACGACGACGTCTTTTCGCAATTCCTTGACGGTGGCGGAAGTGCGGCCGACTCGGAACACCGAGCCTTTGTGAACGACTGTCCGCTTGGCCCTCGCGCGATCGTTTATCCAGGCAGTTAGTTGTTTCTCATCCTGTGGAGACACCCGCGCGAAGACGATCCCAACAAGAACAACGCTGTCTGGTTGATCGCCGGCGGTCAACACCCTACCCTCCGCGTCATCGGGAGCCCGCTGCGCCGCGGCGGGCGGCCTCGCCTCCTGGCCACGCACGGGTATGCAGAGTAGAGGGGCAATCGAAACCGCCAGCAGCAACATCCACCGCCGCGACATCCGGTGTGACAACTTGGTGTCAGCAATCATTTCAAATCTCCTTAGGATGGAGTGGCGAGCGCCCATTTCAAGAGCGAGTTCACAGTGGGCGAACTGTTCCGCCTGAACAAAGTCCACCGCTTTGAGGAGCGTGGTGGCGTAACAGTTGCGACTAGCGACGTCGATGGCGATGGCGTCGCAGCAGAGTTCCTGGGCGGCGCGCACTTCGCGGTGAGCCCACCAGGCGATGGGATTCCACCACATCAGCGTCTTGACAAGGAAGGCAAACAGGTTGGACCACGGGTCTCGTCGCGCGAAGTGAGCCATCTCATGGGCCACGATGCTGCGCAATTGCTCCGGACTCAGGTCGTCGATGAGCTGGCGGGGGATTACGACGACCGGCCGCCAACATCCCCACAGCATCGGCGCCGCCCGGGCATTCACGACACGACCGCGAACGGTCCCACGAATCCCCAAGCTCGCCGCCACTTCGGCGCAGCACTGAGCAAGCGCCAAATTGTCGGCTCCCGCCCGTGTCAGCCAGCGGCGGAACGTCGCGCAGCGAACTCCGTGGACGGATATCAACACGAGAGTTCCGACGAGTGAGCAGAACAGCAACACGCGGTCGAACGGCGGCCACGTGACGGGCGCGAGATCCACGGAATCGACTTGGTCGGTGACGCGCGTCTCAGGTCCGTCGATCAACTTCGAACTGGCGCCCGGGTCAGGCGCGCCCGGCCGGGCGCGATGCTCGAGAGGGGATTGGCGAACTTCCGGCGATTCGTTCGCCGCAATCGCAGCAACCGCCTCATCGACCGCCTCATCGCCGTGCTCAGAAGCCGGCAGCAACGGCACTGGAATCAGCGGTGGCGTCACCATCTTGGCCAGCAGTAACAACCAAAGCGTATGTCGCACGGCCGGACGCCTGCGCATCCACGCCAAACGACAGACCCCGGCAAGCGCGATCGCCAACGCCGAAGTCACCAACAGATTCCACAGCAGGGCGGTGAGCATCATGAACTCCACTTCGTAGCGGCTAGTCGATCTTGTCGATGATTCGCTGAATCGTCTTACGGTCCTTGCCGCTGAGCTTCACGTTGTCGACGAGCGTCAACAGCAAAGGAGCAAGTGAACCGCCAAAGTTGCTGTCGGCCAGCAATTGGAGCTCTTGAGCCACGAAGCTCTCTCGCTCCACCGTCGCCAAAAAGAAATGGGCGGCTCCTCGCCGCTCGCAGGACACATAGCCCTTGGCGGCCAGCCGCTCCAACAGGCTCTTGACGCTCGCGTGCAGCGAATGAGTATGTTCCTTGTAAACAGCCTCGACGATCTCACGTACCGTGCTCGATCCGCGGTCCCAAAGCACGTTCAAAATGGCGAACTCGGTGTCGCTAACCGCTCGGGTCTGCTTGGACATGTCTTTCTCATCCAGGAATTAAGGCGTTTCGCCTGCATTGTAAGGCGTCACGCCTTATTGTCAACAAGAATTAGTGGGTCCTGCCTGTCGAGCGGACTTCGCGACACCAGCCCGCAGCGCAAGCAAGGGGCGGCGGCTATATCGACGTTACGTCGAGTGCCTGGCGGTTGAAAGTCCGTCGCGCTGTGATCCCTCGCTCGCGCGTCGGGCTGGTGTGCGCGCTGGTGTCGCGCTGGTGTGCGACGCCGTTCCGCTGGTGTGCAGTGGTTCGTATACACCAGCCCGCAGCGCACGCAAGAGGCGGCGGCTGTATCGACGTTACGTCGAGTACGTGACGGTTGAAAACCCGTCGCGCTGCGATCCCTCGCTCGCGCGTCGCGCTGGTGTGCGCGGCAGGCTGGTGTCGCGGCGGGCCGCCGCTGGCGCGACGGGCTGGTGTCGCGAAGTCCTGCCCGGCAGGCAGGACCTACTACGCGCCTGCTCAGCGCGGTTTGATCACGAGCGTGTCGCCGTCCACTTCGCACTTGAGGTTGTTGTCGTCGAACATCACCGAGAGGGACGATCGCAGTGAAATGTTGCGAAGATTGAGCGAGCCGCGGCACTCGACATCCGCCAATTCGGGCGACACGCGAATCGGAATGCGATGAAGCTTGGACAGGTAGGCGACAATGTTGCTCAGCGTGACCTGTTTGAACTCCAAGGTCGTATCTTCAGCCAGAGCTCTGGCGATCGCCGGCGGGGCAGCCAAGTCTGACAAGCCATTGTCAGTACTCCGCCCCATCGCCTTCTTCATCGTCGTGATCCGCAAGTGCTCGTCGCGGGAGACGCAAGTCCAACCGCGTTCCTCCAGCAATATGGTTAACGCTGTGCTGAGCGGCAACCCGCGCAGATCGACCGTCAGTTTCTCTTCAAAAGACTCGTCCCGCATGACCTCCGAATCAATCGAAAAGAGAAGGTAGTGGAGGTCGCCCAAGTAACTGACCAATTCTTCGAGAGGCTTATCAGAGAGCCTAATAGTCGTTTCTTCCGTCAACGCCAGGCAACAGCGGGCGCCGCGCTGGTCGCCGTCCGTTGCGCGGCAGAAGTTGGTCACGTCGGTTACTTCCTTACCGTTGACGGTCTTCAATAAGCCATCGGCGAATTCACACGTCCTCAACAACTGGCCCTGTTCGTCGTAGAAAACCCAGCGGCCAAGCGGCTTACCCTGCCGATACTCACCGCTCGTCAGTAAAGAGCCATCGAGATGACGCCGAATCATTTGGCCGTGTTGCACACCGTCTCGGAACTCAGTCCGCTGCGTCTCGGTGTACCCGCCCTGCTCGTTCTTTTCGAATCGCCGAGTCAGCTGTAGTTTTCCCCGTTTGTCATGATCACGGCGAACCATCCAACCCCACTGCTTGTTGACCTGCACCGTTTTCCGCTGCACGCCTCCTGCATACACGCGCACGATATACGACTTTGGATTAGAGAACTCAACCCATGTGCCGATCGGCTCACCAGACCGAAACGATCGAATCTTCGAGACCTTGCCGGCCTCGTCCCAATCGGTCCACTCGCCGTCTCGCTCGCCGCGCGTGAACTGCCCGGAGAACCGCAACTTCCCGTTCTCATCCCAATGCCGATAGGGACCGTGCAGGGCGCCGTTGCGCCAGGACTCCTCCACGATCAAGCGTCCAACTTTGTTGTACGATCGCGTCGTCCCGTGCCGCTCGAGTTCGTTGCGCCCCGTGAGCCGCACGGTGCGGACGTCGCGGCGGTAGTAGCCAACTTTCCTCTGCATCGCGTCAGAGAATTCGCTCACGCCTTTAATGGGAGGCCCTGGACGAAGCAGATAGAACGGCCGCACACGGTACTCACGCCCGTCGTCGCCAACCATCACGTCGCGAGGCCTCGCCGGCTCGACTTCAATCACCACCTCTTTTTCGAACGGCCGGCGCCACCAGAACACCCAGACGGCCGCCGGCGTCACAAAGACGATCAGCAACATCCAGCGGAGGCTGAAGCTCAGGTACTTCGCACGCCAAGTGGACATGGGACAGCTCCCCGACAATCGGAATCGATCGAGACACGCGTGATGAAGTGAATGGTCATTCTAGCCGATCGGCGGTGCAGTGCGACGATCTGTGATCGCGCTTCGTGCTGATCGTTAAGTCAAATCGCCGCGGTGAAGTAGGTGGGACGTCGATTGTCCGGCAGGACCTACTACGATGGGCCTCCGTGGGGGCGTATAATCGCCGGTTCGAGTCAGGGAACTCTCACAACTCAAACATAAAGAACTCCGCCATGAAGAGACTTCTTTCGACGCTCACCGCCGTCCTCTCCTTTGGTTCACTCGCCGCCGTCGTTTCTTCCGCCCACGCGGACGTCTACGAACTGCGCACCTACACAACCAACGAAGGAAAGCTGGACAACTTGAACAAACGGTTCCGCGATCACACGGTGAAGCTGTTCAAGAAGCACGGAATCGAGTCGGTCGGTTACTGGGTCCCCGTCGACGAACCGAAGTCGAAGAACACCTTGATCTATGTGATCAAGCACAAGGGCCGCGATGCGGCCGCCGCGTCTTGGAAAGCGTTCGTAGCCGACCCGGAATGGCGCAAAGTGGCTCGAGAATCCCAGGTCGACGGCCAAATCCTCGCCAAGCGGCCCGAGTCGGTCTACATGGAAACCACCGACTACTCGCCGACGTGGAAGAACAGCAAGGCCGATGACGACGATGTGTTTGAGCTGCGCATTTACAAGGCTGCCGAAGGAAAACTCGGCAAGCTCGACGCCCGCTTCCGCGACCACACGATCAAGCTGTTCCTTCGACATGGCATGAAGTCGGTCGCCTACTGGCACCCGACCGACGAGCCGGCGTCGGCGGACACGCTGATCTACATCATCAAGCACGACAGTCGCGACGCCTCCAAGGATTCGTGGAAGGCGTTTATCGCCGATCCCGATTGGAAGAAGGCCGCTCGCGAGTCGGGGGTCGGTCGGCTGGCCAAGCCGCCGAAATCGGTCTATATGAAATCCACCGACTACTCGGCGATTCGCTGAACGCGGCGAGCGAGGTGATTGCGCGCCAATGAGCGCGGCGCGCGGTCAGTTCGCTTCGCCCGTTTGTTCGGCGATCTCAATCAACTCGATTCCCGACAACAGCGGCTCGCCCGACTTTCGTTCGAACCGCAGCTTGAGCGTCGTTCCCGCTGACACTTCGTCGATCGTGCGGATGGTCGTTCGCGATTTCGCCGGATCGATCTCGACACCTGTCAGCACTCGCTCATCCTGCAAGTAGACGTCGAACACCGACTTGGCGAAGCCGGCGGGTTTGGGTGTCCCAAACAGCAAGCGGACGCGGTACTTTCGCCGCACGAAGTTGACTGGGTCCGGGACCTCATCGGCGTCGATCACGAGCGACGCCGCCCGCTCGGCGGCTCCATCTTGCGATCTGACCGCGCGTTTACCGGCGCCGCGAATAAAAAAGACCAGCGATTTTCCCGGCCTCCACAACTTGCTCTTCGTCACTTCGCGAATCAACGGGGCGAGGTCGGGAGTCCGCTGCAATTCGGTCGACTCGTCCACCGTCGTCCAGGCCGGCGGAGTCCACTCAACTTCCGCGATCGTTCGAGAGCGCGCCGACAAATCGTTGACGTCCGCGGAAAAACGACGTCGCTTGTTCGACAGCTCGGCCGAGATCACCAGCGTCGTCGGGACAGCGGACGTTTGCGCGGCGGTGAACTGAATGTAGGCGCTCCGTATCTCACCTCTCCTCGGCAGATGGATCTTATCAAAGCGGAGGCCGGCCAGTTGATCGGCCGCGGCCAGGTCGATGACATTGGCGGCTTGATTCACCACGCCGTCGACATTCTCGACAGCATCGTCTTTGCTGTGGCTGACGCGGACGCCGGCGGTCAGCGGTTGGCGAACGCCCACCCGCAGGGCAATCTCCAACTCGCGCAGCTTGTGGACGCCCGACGCGGTCACCCACGGCAACTCGCCGCCGCGCATCGTCGAAGCGTGGTGCTGGAAAAACGTCACGTCTGGATTGATCTTAACGGTCAACGCGGGCGACGCGCCGGCGACGACCGGATACTCGAGCCACAACAAGCCCTCGTCGTCGCGGCGATCTCCCGGCGCGCCAAAATTGACGCCGAGCCGACTGACGTGGCTCTTTTTCGATAACGTCGCGGCGGCCGAGTTGACGGTCCACAGTTCGAGACCCGGCATGTGAATCAGCGCGAGTGACGTCTGGTTTTGGTATGCGCAGCTGCACGTCCGCGTGTAGTCCGGCGCGTTGAGCACTCCGTCCGCAACGACGAGGTTGGACGTACACCCCGACTTGAAGCCGCCAAAATTCCCGGTCCCCGACTCATTGGTCAGGTCGTAATAACCGGCGGCTCCCGAGCGGAAGGTCAGCAGGTTTTCGCTGGCCAGGACATTGCTGCATCCGTAAGCTCGGGTGATCTTCCACGGTTGCATTTCGCCGGTGAGCGGATTGGCCACCATCACCTGCTCGCCGTCTCGCAAACGGAAGGCGCCGGCGTTCACCTTGTACGAATTCGCATTCGTGATGATCACTCCATTGTGCAGAATGCAGGGGCCGGCGTACTTCAAAGTGTCGTTGCGCCACTGAACGTCGCCGTTCTTTCCTCGAAAAACGACCATGCCGGATTTCGACTCGTCGGGCAGCCGATCGCTCGTCGCGGCCCCGGCCAGCAACAGCAAGTCCTCTTTGGCCGAATAGCCGAGCCACGTACCGGTGACGCCTTCGGCAACCTCCCACGCCGGCTCTCCCGTGCGGTGATCGATGGCGACGACTCGATAAGTGCTGGGCGGAGCCTTGCCGCGGCGGCGGAGGGCGTTCTCGACTCGCCGCGGATGTTTGTCCAAACAGTAGATCCGACCGCCGCCCGCGACGACGCCGTTGTGCCAGAAGCTGTATTTCGAGTCGATGCGCCACAGCAACTTCCCGGTCCGCCGATCGAAGCCGACGAGAGTACGGCTGGCGGCCCGATCCAAACTCTTCGCCCCGAACCCCGATTGGTTTCGCGTGCGCTTGGCGTCAGCGGGAAACACCAACTGGTTCCGCTCGGTGTACTTGGCGAAACCCAATCCGCCGATCAGCACGTCCTGATAGACGCCGATGTACCCCCATTCGCGGCGTTCTCCCGACGCGTCGGCCGGCAGTTCGATGTCGACGAGCGTCTTGCCGGTCCGCGGATCGAGAACGTGGCACGTCGCGCCCTCGACAATGTAGACACGATCTTTCGTGACCACGTAGTTCGTCCCGCGCGCGTTCGCGCCCGGAATGTGAACCTGGTTGTAAGCTGAATCGAGCGGAGTGTCGGCGTAGGTCTGATCGTAGTAGACGTCGAACGTCCCCAGATCTTCGAACTCACGCTTCCACAGAACTCGCCCCGTGTACACATCGCGCGCCGACAGCGAGTTGTGTCCTTGGATAAACAGCCGCCCGCCCACAACTTGCTCGGGCGGGCCGTGGCCATGACGAGGCAGGATGTCGTCATTGGTGCTGCCGCCGAACCAAAGGATCCCGAGCGGTAGTTTCACGCGGCTGTCGTTCGACTTGACCGTGTTGCCGATGTCGCCGTGTTGATGGGTCCACTCGCCGGCTCCGGGAAGAGCTCCCACTCGGCGAACGATCACGCTCTGATCGCCGACTTCAATTTCAGCTTGTTCGAGATTCATGGCGGTCACTGTCGTGGCGAGCTCTTTTCGCCCGCGATCGGCCAACAGGTGCATCACGCCGCCGTACGGCCGCACGGCTTGGTAGAGCGATCGCATGAGCGCCGGATCGGCGGCGGCCGACATGCTGACATCGCTACCGACGAACACTGCGTTGGCCACATGGTGCGGCGGCTGAAACGCTCCCGGCGGTGCATGGTGAGCGGTCACTCGGCCGTAGACGCCGGCGTCATCCCACTGGCGTCGCAGGCGCTGAACGGTATTTTCGTTCTGGTCGACGACGGCCAACTGGACGAACGGAGAATCGACGGCCAGCGCCTTGATCAGTTCGCCGTCCTCGGCTCCGAACCAAAATGCGTAGCCGGCGGCGTCGGCGGACGAGAGGAGTTCGGCCACACTCATCAGCGCCGCGGGGGCGACGTCGGCAATCGGCTTCTCAGTCGATTCAATCCGCCGCGGCTTGGCGGCGGGAGTCTTTTCGCCAAACGCCATCAACCGGCCGTCCAGTGTGACCGCGAACAACTTCCCGTCCGCCGCCACGAGGCGTTCGACATCCCCGTCGATTTCCATGGTCTGGACCACGCGCGCGGACTCTTTCGTCGTCGGCAACTGGATCGTCGTGACAACTCGCTTGCCGGCGGCGTAAAGACGATCGCCGGCCAAGATCAAATCGCCCGACGCGTCGGCGTCGATTTGCCAGAGCGGCATGTGCTGTTCGCTGTTGGCGCGAACGAACTGCGCTTCTCCTTCGGCGACGCTCTCGTAGACCAACCCATCGGCAAGCACAGGTTGATTGGGAACGAAGGCGGTCTTGACCCCGTCGGCGATTCGAAAAGCTCGCGTCCCATCTACTCGGGTGTGGACATAGAAGTGGGTTGCGTCGGCGGCGACGAACGAGCCTCCGGTGCCTTTGCCGCCCGCGTTGATGTTGAAGTATTGAAGCGAGCCGTCAGTTCGATTGAACGCGGCCGGCACGGAGCGTCCGCCGGGGACGAGCAGCAGATCGTCAGTAGCGACCAGTGCGCCTTGAGGCCCGACGCCGGCGAACGACGGCGCGGAGTGCGGTTGCTTGATGTACTGCGACCCGGTTCGGTCATTGACCCACTCGACGTTCCCAGTCGCGGCGTCCAATGCGTAGATGAACGTACCCATGAACGGCCAGATGCTGGCCGCGAAGTAGACCTTGTCGTCTCGCACCAGCGGTCCGCCGCGGGCCGGCCACGCCGACACAAAACGTTGGTTGCCGATCGCCAGCTGTCCGCTCGGACCACCGCGAAACCGCCAGTGCAACGAACCATCCGCCGCGTTGACGCAATACAGGTAACCGTCATCGCTGCAGAAGAAGACTCGGTCGCGCCAACCGGCCGGCGGCAGCCGAACGGGGCCGCCCGTGTAATACGACCACAACAACTCGCCCGTCTTCGCGTCAAAAGCGGCCAGCTTATCGCGATCATTGAAACCGACGAACAGTCGACCACTCATGACAATCGGTTCGAAGACGCGATCGTACGTCATCAGATCAACGTTGAGCTGATCGAGCCACGCTTGTTGTCGAGGACCGAGAGTCCGCGACCACAGCAGAGTCAACTCGCGCGGGAGCGGCTCACTCGACGCCGCGGATCGCTGCGCGTCGTTGCGCCACATCGGCCAATCGGCTGAGATGGCGGTCGCTGGAACGTGAGCGGCGGTGATGAAAAATACTAAACAGAGCTGCCTGCGATTCATAAAGAATCCGTCTCTTGTGTCCTGAGAGGCGAATTGCAAAGCCCGCGATTGTGCGGGCCCGACTATGATACCGTATTCCGAAGCAGATCGCTGAGCCAGATCTATCTTGCTCGGCCGCTGCGGTTTGCCGCGAGACACTCTTGTTCATGAACGACGCGAACCAGTCGAGCACTCCGGTCGTCAGCAGGCGCGGCGTGTTGATCAGCATCTGCGGCTGCCATTTGCTGCACGATGGGTTGGCCGACGTGATCTACGTCTTTCTGCCATTTTGGCGGAGCGAATTCGACTGCACACACGCTCAACTGGGCGTCATCGTCAGTCTCTACTTCGCCGCGCTGGCGGTATTTCAAATACCCGCCGGATTGCTCGCCGAACGGATCGGCGAACGCCGATTGCTGGTTGCGGGAACGGTCGTCGCCGGCGCGGCGTTTCTGATCGCCGGTCGAGTCCACGGGATCATCAGCCTCACAACGTTGCTCATCGTCTCCGGAATCGGCTCCTCCGTGCAGCACCCACTGGGCGCGTCGCTGGTGGCGCAGGCGTACGGAAGCGGCGGCAGACGCATTGCGATCGGCACGTACAACTTCGCCGGCGACCTGGGCAAAGTATTGTTTCCGGTCATCGCGGGAGTCGCGTTGCTCAGCTTCGCCTGGCCAAGCGTGATGGTTCTGCTCGGCGCAATCGCACTCATTGGATCCGCCTTACTGCTGGTAGCACTGCGGTGGATGAAGATCGGACAACCCGTATCAAGTGAGATAAACGGAGACGGAGAGCGCCAGTCGAGTCCGAGTGGTGAGAAGAATCGACGCGGGTTCGCCCTGTTGTCTTGTATCGGAGTCATCGACACGATGACTCGGTACGGATTGCTGACACTATTGCCGTTCCTGTTGATCGAACGAGGCCAGACGGAAGCGCGCGCCGGCATGGCGCTGGGACTGCTTTTCGCGGGCGGCGCAGCAGGTAAATTCCTCTGTGGCTGGAGCGCCCAACGGTTCGGCGCGGTAGCGACGGTCTGGTTTACCGAGACGCTGACATGTGTGGGAATCGTGGCGCTGCTGTACATTCCCAATACGGCGATGATCTTTCTTCTCCCGGTGCTCGGCGCGGCCCTGAACGGAACGTCGTCGGTCTTGTACGGCGCCGTCGCCGACTTCGTCTCGCCAGACCGCCAGGCGCGCGCGTTCGGCGTCTTCTATACGATCGTGATCGCGGCCAGCGCCGCGGCTCCAGCGATGGCGGGGGCGCTCTCCGACGCCACGACTCTCTCCACAGCCACATACGCCGTGGCCGGCGTCGCGCTGCTCACGCTGCCGCTGTCGAAGCTGTTGGATTGGCGCTAAAGAACAGCGCGGGCTGATTCGATGCTGCTTGTCGCGACTTCGTCGCGAAGTCCCGCCCGGCAGGCGGGACCTACAAAGTGGCGCGTCCTGCTTGTCGCGACTTCGTCGCGAAGTCCCGCCCGGCAGGCGGGACCTACAAAGTGGAACGTCGTGTTAGTTTCGCGGTACCGACACACGACGGAGCCGGCGCAATATACAATCGCCCTCGCAGATCCCCGTTTCTCTCGCAACATGAGGCCCGCAAAATGAACCAGGAAACTTGCCGCCGATGGCTTCTATCCTTCGCGTTGCTACTTGTCACACCCTCGAT
>JASMLW010000485.1 GCA_030748485.1 Pirellulaceae bacterium | reverse complement strand
TACTCACCGAAGGTCGAGTTGAGAAAGTATACGAGGTCGACCTTTGCGAGGTTGGCCCCGATCAATTCGTTGTCAATTTCCGCTTTGGCCGCGCGGGTTCCGCGCTGCGCGACGGAACGCGCACCGTGGCGTCTGTTACGCGCGAGCAGGCGGTACGCATCTACGACGAACTCGTCTCAGCCAAGATCGCCGCGGGTTATCGAGTCGCCGGCGAACAACCGGTTGCTTCGCCCCCAGCGGGGTTGATCGACCCGGACCTGACTCCCAATGCTCCACCCGCCCCGCGCCGCGAGCCGGCGCGCCCCGAGCCGGAGCCGCTGTCTCCGCGAGACGCGGCCGTGATGACGCGGATTTCGGACGGCCTGCGGTCGAGTTCGCGGTGGCCGCTGACGCGAGCTGTTTGGCGAGCCGGTGAGTTGGAGTTGGCGGCCGCGGAGAGTGCGATCGCGGCGCTGATCGGCCAGGGCGGAGAGATGCTCGACTACTGCGCGGCGGCCGCCCTCTCGCGGTGCGGTTCGATGGCGAGCATCGACCACCTCCGCGCGATTCACGGCAACGAATCTCGTTCGGTCCACGTGCGCCGGATGGCTCTCGAGGCGATGCGCAATGTCGCCGACGACGGCCTGCGATCGCAACTGATGGGCCGCGCTATCGATTCGCTGCCCGAGTCGATTCAACCGTTGATCCACCAAGGCGAGCTCGACGAGCTGCGGCGCGAAATCGAGAACCAGCGCGGCGCCGGAGCCGCGTCGTGGTGGCAACTGATCGAACGGCTCTACTTCGTCAACAACGACCGGCTGCAGCCGATCTTGCTCGAGATTCTCGGCCGGGAGCCGTTTCAAGTGCACGGGTTCTTGCGGATCAGGCGGATCTTCAAATGGGCCGAAGTTCGTTGGGACGCCGCGACTTTCGGGGTCATTGCGAGACGCTTTGAAGTGACGCCCGGCAACTTTCGCATGCCGAGCGAATGGACATTTCGCTGGCGCAAGGTCAGCAAGCCGACCATCGGTCCCGAAGCGACCGCCGCTTACAGCACGCAGACTCGCGATTACTTTCGCAAGCGGATCTGGCGGACGTTGCGGAGATTGGGCGAGTTGGAAAGCCGGCACTATTTGTCGATGGCCGTCGGCGCTCTGCTGCCTTTTGTCGATGACGACGGCGGCGAGCCGACGACCGGCGTTTGCTGGGACTACTCGACTTACCAGAGTCGCGAAGTCCACTACGATCGATTCCATCGTTATTGGGCTTTCAATCAACTGCTTTACCGGAATAGCAACCGCTACCGGCCGGTCGCCGACGGCAAGTCGTTCTGTTGTGTGGGCGGGTACTCTCCCGGAGCCTCCGCGCCGACGGGGCGCGAAGAGGCGTTCGCCAATTTGTGGGACCGCGAGCCTGGGGCGGTGATGCCTTTGGTCGCCGGCAGCCGCTGCGAATCGGTCCACGCGTTCGCCGCCAAAGTCCTTCGCGCTCATCCAGATTTCCTGCGGTCGCTCGAGACGCCCGGCCTCCGCGTGTTGTTGGAAGCACCCTACAACGTGACGGTGGATTTGGGCGTCGACGCGGCGGCCGTCGCCTACGATCCCAGTCAGCCCGATCCAGATTTGGTGCTGTTGCTCGCGCAATGCGTCGTCGAGCGGGGGCGGAAGATGGCTTGCACCTGGATCGATCAGAACCGCCAGTTCTTCTTTGCCGACAGCAGCTTCGCATTTGGCGTGGTGTCCGCGCCCCACGCCGACATCCGGCTCTACGCTCGCGACGTGCTCAAAGCGGTCACGATTGGTCCCGAGGTTTCCCAGGCGCTGATCGGTCGGCTGATCGGTTTCTTGACGGACGCGGCTGCCGATCAAGCAGAGATCGCCGCGGACGTCGCCCTGACGTTGCACTCGGTTTATCGCCGCGAGTTGGCTCAGGTGGGCGTGGAGATCATTGGCGACCTGATGTCCAGCTCGATCCCAGCTGTGCGACGGTTCGCGGGCGATCTGATCGCCGCTCATCAGACGCTGGCCGCCGAGCCGCCGATGGAGCTGGTCAAGGCGCTGCTGGCGGACGATGAAGCGATCGTTCGAGAAGCGGCCGTGCGCATCGTCGCCGGGCTGCCCGCGTCCGTTCTCAAGAACAGCATCGAACTGCTGATCGAACTCTCTCGCCATCCGCAGGCGGACATTCGAGCGGAGATTCGTCCAACGGTGCGCGAGCTGGCTCAATCAGACGCCGCCTTTGGAAAACGCATCGCGGCCGCGCTGGTCGACGCCATTTTGATTCCCGGCGCCGCCGAGGGTGTGCCGAGCCATACGGCGCGAGTGCTGCGGGAAGATCTGCTCGACCATCTGGGAGAGATTGGAGCCGAGACGATATGGCGATTGCTGCGTTCCCGCAGCCAGCCGGCGCAAGAAGTCGGCGGCGCGCTGCTGGGGGCCAACTTGCCGCCCAGTTCGCTGCAGGTCGAGCAGCTTGTCGATCTGGCCAGCCACGACGTCCGCTCTGTTCGCGAGGCGAGTTGGCGGATGTTCGCGGATGACCTCGACCGGATGAGGACGGCGCTGGCGACGTCGATGCGAGTCTTGGACGCCAGGTGGGAGGACTCGAGACAGTACTTCTTCACCTTCTTTCGCGAGAAGTTTCGCGACGACGAGCTGACGCCCGAGATTCTCGTCGCCATTTGCGACAGCCCCAAGCCGGATGTGCAACAGTTCGGCCGCGAGTTGATCACACGCCGGTTTCGCGCAGTGGACGGCCCCGAGTACTTGCTCAAGTTGAGCGAGCACCCGACGAGTTCGTTGCAGCTTTTCGCCACGAATTACTTGGAGGCCTACGCAGTCGACAATCTGGAACGGTTTCGTTCGCTTAGTCCGTTCTTTGTCTCGGTGTTGTCGCGCGTCAACCGCGGCCGCGTCGCCAAACAGCGCGTGTTTGCATTCATCGCGCAGGAGGCGACCAGGAACGCCGAGTTCGCCCGCGTGGCGGTCGACGTGCTCGGCCGCGTTTCGGCCACCTGCGCCATTGGCGACAAAGCGCTGGCGATCGAAACGCTGACCGCGATCCGCGATCAGCATCCCGAAATCGAATCACCGGTCCGCCTGGCCGTGTTGGAGAGCCGCTAGATGGAATTCGCCTACGGCTACGCCCAAGACACGTCCGTCTACAGCGGCGCGCGAGACACGCAAATGTCGTTCGCTCCCGACACGCTGCGGCCGCCGACGTACTTTCGCGGAGAGCTCGGCAAGCCTGTCGAGTTTCGCGAAGCCATCAGCGCCTTGCACGATGTCGTGATTTCCGACTTGCGCTGGGCGCCGAAGGACCGCAGCTCCTACTTGGCTTGGGCCGAGCGGCGCGACGAGGAGGAGGCGGCGCAGGTGGCGGCACAACAGGCGACCGTGCAACGCCAACTGCAAGATGTTCGCGCCGAATTGGATTCTCTGCGGCGGCGACACGACAGCCGCATGGCCGATTATTACCGCGCTCAGGCCAAGTACTTCCGCTATATCTTCGTCCGCGACTACAACGCTTGGGTCGTGCTCGACCCCGTGATCACAGTACACCCGGATCAAGTTTTCTTTGAGTGCTTCAGCCGCGACGAATCGAGCTACGGCCGATTGAGTGTCGGATTGGACGTGTTTCGCAACGTGGGCGAGTTCGCGTGCGGGACGACGAACATCGACTACTCGTCCGACCTCTACGACGAGTTCCAGAAGATTCGCAGCTACAAGCGCACGCAGTTCGAAGTCGATCCCACCGGATTCGAAGTCCAGACGTCGGCGGAGCCCTCCTACAAAGAAGTGAAGATCGATCTGCCCGACAGTTGGGTGCGGGGTTTCCTGCAAGTCAGTTCGGCGATGTCGCTGCCGGCGGTCGCTTGCCGCTTGCACCCGATGGATATTCACAATATCTGCTTCGCATTGCGGAGAAAGAAAGAGGTTCTCGGTCCCCGCTCATTGCGTTACCGCTTGAAGCCGGGCGAACCGGTGACGGTGGTGCTGGATCCGTGGGGGTGGGAGATCCCTTGTCCGCGGTCCGAATATTTGGGCGAACAGGAGCACGAGATTCGCGTTTGGGGAAGGCGTCGTCTCCACATTCTCGAGCGGCTGATTCCGTTGGCGCGGAGCTTCACCGTCCATCTTTTGGGCTCGGGCATGCCTTCGTTTTACGTGGCCGACTTGGGTGACATGTCGTTTACGTTGGGGTTGTCGGGCTGGACAGCGAACGACTGGTCGGCGAGCGGCAACTTTGATCTGCTGGCTCCTCGCGGCGAGGTCGACACGACGACCAAGGAGAGAGTTTTCACGGCTTTAAAAGAGAACTGGCGGGAGTCGCCGGACGCTTTGGCGGCCCGACTCCAGTTGGATCGAGCCACCGTGCTCGGCGCGCTCGGCGCGTACTCGCAAGCCGGGCGAGCCATCTGGGACTTGGAGCAGAACGTCTATCGGGCTCGCGAGTTGAGCCGCGAGCCGCTGGCGGTCAGCGATTTGCGATTCGTCAATGAGCGCGAACAAGCTGCCCAACAGTTTGTCGATCGCGGTCAGGCGCTGATCGCCCGCGCCGAAGAGGGCGGCGGCTTCGTCATCATCAGCGGGTCGGTTTCGGATGTGACCCGCCACGAACAAGTGTCGCTGCGCATCGACGCCGACCAGCGAATCGTCGGCGCGAATTGCACCTGCAACTGGCATCGGCAGAATCGTCTCCGCAAAGGTCCCTGCCAACATATCCTGGCGCTGCGGATGCAGCACCACCAACACGAACAAGACGGTCACGCCATCTTTTGGGTCAATTGACAAAGGAGAGCCCACACACCTCGACAAAAACACGGCGCGGCGGTTCGAATCACGAGCCTTGCAACCGGGTGGCGCATCGCCATCCATGCCAAGTGTTTTGAGCCGCATCACTGGTCCGCTCTTGACTGTGCGACCAACGCGATACCGTCGACATCTCGGTTAGAATCCCGAGGACTAGATGATCGACGGTATCGCAGGTCGCTTGAGTTGAGACGCCCCAGTCCCGAGAGCCTTGCGAAGGTGAGTTCGGCCGCCGCGCCTCCCCACTAGTTTCGGACAGCTCAGTACAGCTGGGTGACTCGCTCGGTGAGCCTTGCAACCGGATGGCGTATCGCCATCCATGCCGAGTGTTTTGAACCGCATCACTGGTCCGCTCTTGACTGTGCGGATATACCTCCCGTAGCGACGTTCCGGTTTGAATTCCGCGAATTGAACATCGCTACGGGAGGCAATCCGCTTGAGTTGAGACGGCCCAGTCCAGAGAGCCTTGCGAAGGCCGAGCGGGTCGCCCAGCACAATACCAGGATCGCAGCACATCACCAGGATCGCGGCGGCAAAGGGCATGACTACGCGACAAGAGATCTACGACCGCATTCGCGCCACGTCGAAGGACGAAGTCATCTTGGAGGAGATGATACGGCTTGGATTCTGGCCGCCGGCCGGCGAGACGCCTCACGACCCGGCCGATGAAGTTCGCCGTCGAGCGGAGCTGGAAAAGCAGATGCGCTCGCTGCTCACCGAATGCAACCGGCTCGCTGACGCCGATGCGCTGAAACGGAGGTTGCGGCAAGAACGGATGGAGGAGTCGCGCCGCAAGCGGCAGCAGCGCAAAGAACAGAAGGTCGCCGATCAGCAACGGCGGGTTGAGCAGCACCGGGAGCGGAAGCGGCGCGAGTTGACCTATTTGGGAGCTGGCGTTTCGGGCGGGCTCCAGGAGGACGACCCCGACGAGTCGCGGCTCGACGGACAGCGGCTTCCCGTGTTGCGGACGCCGGTCGAAGTGGCCGACGCGATGGGCGTGCCGATCGGTGAGTTGCGGTTTCTCGCCTTTCATCGAAAGACCTCGCGAATCAGCCACTATCGGCAGTTCACCGTCGCCAAGAAGACGGGCGGCGTGCGGACGATCTCGGCGCCCATGCCCCGATTGAAACGCGTTCAAGAGTGGATCCTCCACAGCCTGCTCGAAAATGTCGAGTTGCACGAGGCGGTGCACGGCTTCCGCAAAGGGCGCTCCATCGTGACCAACGCCGAGCCGCATGTCGGGGCCGCGGTGGTCGTCAATCTCGACCTCGAGAACTTCTTTCCAACGGTGACTTATCCACGAGTCAAAGGGCTGTTCCGCAGCCTCGGCTTCAGCGAGTCGGTCGCCACCTTGTTCGCCTTGGTGTGTACAGAGCCCGACCGCAAAGAAGTCACGGTGGATGGAGACACCTACCACGTGGCGACCAGCGAGCGGCGGTTGCCCCAAGGCGCGCCGACCAGTCCGGCCATCACCAACATCCTCTGTCGGGGAATGGACGCCAGGCTACAGAGCTTGGCCGTCAAACTCGGTTTTCGCTATTCGCGGTACGCCGATGACTTGACGTTCTCCGGCGACGCCGCCGCGAATGAACGAGTCGGTCAACTGTTGCGGCGGGCCCGCTTCGTCGTCGGCGAGGAAGGTTTCACGATTCATCCGCGGAAGACCAGGATTCTCAGACCTGGTCGTCGACAGGAAGTAACCGGCCTGACTGTCAACGAGCGCGTCGCCGTCTCGCGAAAAGACCTGAGGCGATTCCGAGCCGTGCTCCATCAAGTCGAGCGCGAGGGTCCGGCGGGCAAGCACTGGGGCGGCGGCGATGATGTGATCGCCAGCATCGAGGGCTACGCGAATTTCGTCGCCATGGTCGATCCCGAGAAGGGCCGGCGTTTTCAAGCGCGGGTGGCGGCCATTATCGAGAAGCACGGCCGCCGGCAGGCCGAGCACCAACCGCGGCCGCGCTGGCAACCGCGGCCATTGGCCAGCGAGACCCCGCCGATCGTCGCGGCGGAGCAAGGTGCGGACGCGCCAGCGGCGAAGCCCGCGCAGGGCGGTTCGCAGCACACCGTTGGACCCGACCCGGTGCGGCGCGATCCGCCACCCGACAAAAAGCCGTGGTGGAAGTTCTGGTAGCCCATCGCGGTCGGCGTCGTCACAGCGAGGAAAAGGGCTGCTCTTCACCGGCAGTAGCGGGTGCCGTCGGCCGTTCGATGTCGAGCGATTCGCTCCTGAAGTTGCGCACGAATCTCAGCCGATAGCCGTAGCGGCGCGCGATCGAATGGCTGCAGATGATTCCAAAAGCGGTCGAAGCGGCGATCGCCAAATGCCACTGGACGCTCGGTAAGGGGAGCAAGCTGGCCAGCGTCATCGGAAGCAGCGCGAAGAATGGCAGTCCGATCAGCGCCGTCGTCGCCCGCGCCCACCAGGGGGCGTCGCCGAGCGCCGTCCACGCGCTGATCGCCACCGTGATGCAAACAGAGACGCCGACGAGCAGCGTGTAGACGACCAGATCGACCGGCAGCGTGATCGGTGTTGTGACGCGGACGGCCATCAGCAGCACGCCGGCCGCCGCCGTCCAGAGGATGAGATCGGTGAGCCGCCACTGGCGAGCCCTGGCGTCGCGGGCAACCGCTGCGGCCCCTTTGACGATGACAAAGCCCGACCAGCGCATCAGCAGCATCGCGATCGAGAGGGCGACTGCCGCGGCGACCGAACCGATGACCACCGCCCAGGCGAGTTCGACGACAGAGCCGAACAGGCTCAGCGGGACGAGCAAGAGGATGCCCGAGCCGGCCAACATCAGGGCCACGCGATAGGTCCACCGCCATTGACTCAAGAAGCCCCAGATCGCCAATTGGCCGATCAACGACTCCAGCGAACCGAGCACGACCGCGACCGACTCGGTCTCGATGCGCCGCGGGTCCATCTCCGTGAATCCGACGTACATCATCGCCCCCAGGACGACCGTGTTGAAGGCGATCACGTCGTTGAATGCGCGGATTCGCGAAGCTCCCGCCAACCGGCCCCAAGCGGTGACCAGCACCCACACCAGCGCGGACGTAACGCCCATTGCGACGGCGATTTCGGCGTAGTAGCGCCGCGGAGCCGCCGCGATGTTGTCTCCGTTGCGGTCCCAAACGCCAATGATGCCCGTGGGTCCAGCCATCGCCACGCGTTCACCGTCCGGTGAGATGGCCAATTGTCGGCTGACGTTGGTCGGCGCTTGGGACAACGTCGCCAGACCACCGTCCGCGGACGCCGTGTGGCCAAAGACGGGCGGACCGTTCCACGTGGGGGCGGCGAACGTCTTGCCGTCCGCGGAAAAAACTCCGTCGTAGATTTCCTGTGACGAAGTGAAGTTCCGCAGCACTTCTCCGTCACTGAGTCGCACGATCCGGCCTCCCGTACCGACCGTGTACGGTGCAACCACCGCCAACTGACCGTCGGCTGACAGAGTCATGCCACCCAGGAATTGTTTCGGAGCTCGCAGCAGCATCAGGCGACCGTCGCGGACTTCGAAGAGTCGCAGGATGCTTGAGCTCTGAGTTTGGATGGCCAAGGTGCGCCCGCGAGTCGCTGTCGATACTGCCAGGTACGACTCCTGGGGGAAACTGACCGCGTCGACTAACTTACCCGACCGGATGTCCCAGACCTCGACCAATCCACCCCCATTCAAGGCGACCAAATCGTCGCCCAGCCCCAACACGACCGGCAGCGGCGTCCTCGGCTTAAACGTCAACATGGTCTTACCCGACTGGGCGTCCAACACGGTGACCAATCCTTTGGACGGTTCGTAAACGACAATTCGCTGTCCGTCGGCGGAGATCACGAAAGACCCGATCTGGCCGCCGTCGATCTTGAATCGTCGATCGATGGCGAGCGTCTCGGCGTCGCGAAAGATGATCTCTTGGAACGCCGTCATATAGGCCAGGTGTTTGCCGTCAGGCGTGTACTGGACCAGCGCGGCGGCCGACGGCAATCGCCACAGCCCGAGCGCCACAATGCCGCAAACTAGCGGGGCCGCAATGATCGCGGACACGGCCAATAGTGTTGATGCGCGGGGGTGAAGTGATGGGCGAGACATGCGCTGTTTTGGAGTTTGGCCAGTGCGGTCGATTATGAAGCAAGGCGTTCGAGCTGGCAAATCCGCCGCCGTTACAAACACGTTGCGCGGCTCGAACAGCCGGCTTCGTAGACTTGGGTATCGTGAAGTGCTCAAAGCCGATCTCGACGATCCGCTGCTCGGACTCGGTCCACTGCTGAGGCGGGGCGAACTGACCGCGACCCGACCCGAATGACCAAGCGAAAGCGTTGAGCGCGACAGAAAACGGACAGCGAGAGTTGGCCGTCCCACATCGAGTGGCCGTTGCTATCGGGGCAACTGAAAGCGGATCGGTAACCGCTCGACGGTGCCAACGTTGCGCGAACCGCGACGGGCCGGCGCTCCTCGCCACTGACTCACCGCTCGTACGGCCGCGTCGTCGAGCACCGCATAGCCACTAGACTGCGCCACCGCAACTCGCACTACCGCGCCGCTGGCGTCCACATGCAGCTGCAGGATCACCTCGCCCTCCCAGCGATTGATCACAGCGACGCGCGGATACTTGGGCGGCTGGTTCTGGGAGAAGTCCGGTTGATGATCGACGCGGACAGCGACGTCGATGCTGGCCGATTGAAATCGTTGACGCTTGGGCCGCGCCGGCTGCGCAGATGCCGCGGGTTCGGGCGCGGGCTGGTCGAGTTGGTTTGCTCGTTCGACAGTAGTCGAAGTCGTGTTCTCCGCCGGTTGGACGACATGCTGGGCCCGCTTGCGACGACCGATCTCCGTCGCCTGTTGCGCCAACTCGGTGACCGCCGCAGTGAGCTCCGCCGAATCGGCTGACTCGGCCACGATCTCGACGACAGAAGTCTGCTGTTCCTGTTCGGGAAGAGTCAGGGTGATGACCAACGGAGTCGCGGAGGGGTGCGAAACAGAGTTGGTTTCGGGTGTCCACCCGACGCCCACAGCGAGCACAGCCAGATGGACTACTCCAGACCAAAGCAGCGAGATCCGCCACGTAGTGGTGGGAAGAAAGATCTGAATCTGCGACAGAAGCAAATTCACTACCGTGTCCTATTTGGTCGCGGCGCTCGGCCGGGAATGTGGCTGTGGAGGATTGCGGATGATCTTGAGACGGTGGGACACCGGGGTGATCTGGCGAGCAAACGAACCGTTCGACTTCGTCCGCTCCGGTCAGTCGCTGGAATCGAACCAGGGGAAACCCCAAATCGCCAACGCGGTGGCTCTTGTCACAAGCCATTGATGATAATCGACTTGAGCCGATTCGCCTATTCCCGAGCCGCCTGCTACCGCGATCCACAGTTGATTTTCCTTCGCCGAGCAATTCCCCCAATGCACCGGTCGCTGGATAAATGGGCTATTTGGGAGGTGCTTGGCGGCTGCAACGGTCGAAGTGATTCTGCCGGTTTTTCAGCGCCGATAAGAAGGGATGAGCAATGGAGCAAGAGGTCCCGTCATGTATTTTCGACGCATCGCCACACTTCTCTTCTCGATGGTCCTGTTGGCGTCGGTCGGCTTCGCTCAGGACGAACCCCGCTCGTTACCACCGATCGTCGTGGAGCCGGACGAGGTTTTCGACGAAGGAGCGGGTGACGTCGAGCGCAACTCGGGCTTTCCGGATCTGCGCAACTTGGATTTCGGACAGCGGGACGGGTTTGGCGAGAACACGGGAGCATTCCGCGGCGCGGCCAATCTGTTTGACGTTCCCAACGCCGCTTCGATCACGACTCGGCAAGCGATTGTCGAACGGCAGGCGGCCGATATGTTGCACGCTTTGCAAAACGAAGTCGGCGTGTTGATGCAGAGCACGGCGGCCGGGCAGGCGTCACCTTTCGTGCGCGGCGTCACGGGACAGCAGGTGCTGATTCTGATCGACGGCGTCCGCTTGAACAACTCCACGTTTCGGTTTGGTCCCAACCAGTACTTCAACACGATCGACCCGGGAATGGTCGACCATATCGAAGTCATCCGTGGAGGCGGTTCGGTCCTGTGGGGTTCAGATGCGATCGGTGGCGTGATCAACGTCGTGACTCGCAGTCCATCCACACACTTCGGCGGATGTTGCGGATACACGGGCGCCGAATTCAATCAGTTTTACAGCACGAGCAACGGATCGTCCTATTCACGGCTGAACGTCGAAGGTTGGGTCGGCGGCATGGGAGCCATCGGCGGAGGCAGCTTTCTCAATGTTCGCGATCTCGACACGGGCTTTGACGCCTTCCCGCGGCAGCCGGGAACGAACTACCAGCAGTACTCGGGCGACATCAAATTCAACTACCTGCTGAACGATTTCGAGATGCTCACCGTAGCGCTGCAACATCATGAGATTGACGGACTGCCTCGGAGCGATCGTTTTCCCGGCTACCCTGGCGATTTGAATTTGAGCAATACGCCCGCCAACGCGCGGTTCTTCGATCCACAGCAGCGCGATTTGGCGTACATTCGCTATCAATCGCTGGGGCTGTTTGAGTGGAGCGACGCGTTGACGTTCACCGCTTCCTATCATCGACAGCGCGAGATTCAGACTCGCGGGGCGCCCACCACTCGACACCAGGAGACCGACGTCGAGTCGGTCGGTTTGAATCTGGTGTCGAGCCGCGAGTTGGCTGGTTACGGCAAGGTCACCGCGGGAGCCGATTGGTATCACGACGACGTCGATTCAAGTTTCGGCGGCTCCGCTTCCGGACCGATCATTCCCGACGACGCCACCTACGAGCGAATCGGCGCCTTTGTGAACTGGGACACGTCCATCACAGAATGCTTGAGTGGCGTCGTCGGCGTTCGGTACGAGCACATCGACGTGGCTGCGACGCCCACCGTGATGGGGGCTCCCGTCCACATCGAACCGTCGTTTGGGGATTGGGTTGCTCACGGCGGGTTGGTCTACGAGCTGACGTGCGATGTCAATCTGGTCGCCTCCATCTCGGAGGGCTATCGCGCTCCGAATCTCGACGAATTGACGGCCAACAATCCCAACGTGCTGCAACAGGGGCAAGACTTGCCGAGCCTGGGGTTGATTCCCGAGCGGTCGGTGAATTACGAGGTTGGCGTCAAGACGAACTTCGAAAACCTCCGCACACAGACGTTTGTCTTCTGGACCGATCTGGATAATAACATCGTCCCCGTCTCCGCCGGCGCCAATCAATTTCGCCGAGCCAATCAGGACTCTTACATTCAGGGTGTCGAGTTCGACGGTGAGTGGTTGTTTGCGGACGACTGGAGCCTCTACGGGAACTTCTGGTACACCTACGGCCGCAATGATGTGACCGGTGGAGCGCTCAGCCGCATTCCGCCGACCCAGGGAATTGTCGGAGTGCGGTGGCGGGCGTCCGATCAACCGAGCTACTGCTCGCTGTACACGTGGATCGTTCGTCGCCAAGATCGACTCGACCCCGTCCGCGACGTTGGCGACGAGCGGATTCCGATTGGCGGAACGCCTGGTTACGCGACGCTCAACCTTCGCGCCGGTCGCGCCTACGGATGCGACAACCAGCACCGGGTCAGCCTCAGCCTCGAGAACATCACTGACAAGAACTACTTGGTTCACGGCTCGGGTGTCTACGGCGCCGGGTTCACAGCTCGTCTCGGCTACGCCTGGGAGTATTGATCGTGTAGCTATAGCTACCGTCGCCAGACGGGTGGAGCATTGCGAACAACCTCCCGATCAAACGCCCGTCACGGCTGCATGTAGCCACCGTCGCGGTGGAGCATTGCGGAAGCCCTTCCGATCAAACGCCCGTCGCGATTAAACGAATCGTACGTCAAACGAACCGCCACGGAATCCTTCGCGCTACGGGCTCGCCGTATCCGGCACGACGCGAATCACTCGCGCGCCGTTGACGGCCTTCCCCTTTTCGTCGGTGGCTCGCACGCGAATCAGGTGAACACCGACCGGCAACTTGGCCGGCAGGTTCAGTTTCCAGAGGTGACTGGAGGGCACGACAGCGGGCAAGGCCCGCCAGGTCGGTTTTTCGATCGCCTTCTCCGCCGCCACGACTTTGACGAACCCGGGATCGGGTTCGGCGCTGTGCTGCATCGCCCGCCACGGCGATTCGCCGACCTGAATCTCAACTTTGGATCGCGAGGAGCCGTTGAAGACGTTGGCGTAGATCGTCGTCTCTCCCGCCGCGGCGGCCGCCACCGCGTCGGGTGCGTGGATCTGCATCTGGTAGTCGGCCGGGCGGCCGGAAGCGCGAAATTCCAGATCGTATTTGGAGCCGTCGAAAGAGATGATCGAATACCCGTTGGGCGCTCCGTCCCGCATCAGCGTATGGGGAATGCCGCGTTCGTCGGGGATGCCCGCCCACCAACTACCGCTCACCGTCACATTGATGATGTGGTGATGCGGTTCGGGGCCTTGCCAACCGTCGGCTTTCGTGATGTAGCGGTGTTCGTGGTAGTGCGTATGGCCCGACACGGACACGCAGAAGGGCCGCTGCTCAATTAACCGGTAGACCTCTTGGCGATCGTTGACGTCGGTGAAAGGAACGTGCATCAGGAGTACGACGAGTTGGTTCTTGGGAATCGAGGCGAGGTCGTTGCGAATGAACTCAATCTGCCGCTTGCCGAAGCCGCCGCGATAACTTCCTTTCTCGGCTCCCTCGGGGACAATCCACTCGATGTCATCGAGAACGAGAAAGTGCGTCGTGCCGTAGTCGAACGAATAGTAGGACGGTCCGAACACCTGCTCGAACGTCTCGTCGCTCCCCGCGTCATCGGCCGCATCGGTGTTGATGTCGTGATTGCCGATCACGTTGTACCAGGGGATCCCCAGCAGCGCGATGGTTTGCGCTTGAGGTTTCAGCAGCGAGAGGTCGTCGAAAACGATGTCGCCGAGCGTCACTCCGAAGGCCGCTTTCACGCCGACCAATTCCTGCACGACATCGTGGGCGATGTAATCCAGCTCCTTCTGGTTTCGCGGCTGGGGATCGCCAAACAAGATGGCGCGAAACTTTGCGGGTTCGCGTTGCGGGTAGAGCGGAAAGTCAATCGATTTGGGCAGCGGTCCGGTCGGCTTCACTCCGGCGAATTTGGCGGGCGGCGAGCCCTTCGGTTTGTGGATGTAAAAAAACTGAGGCAGTTGGTCGTCGCTAATCGGAGTCCGCCATCCGGACGGCTTGATCACGAACACGATGGAGTCATCGGAAACCGTCACTTCGTATTCGCCCGCGCGATTGGTCGCGACGATCTGCTCACCGTTGGAGACCTTGATCCCAGGCAGTCCCGGTTCACCCGGTTGCCGGCGGCCGTCGCCATCTTTGTCGTGGAAGACAACGCCCCGCGCCTGCTCGCCGCGGACCTGGGGGATCACCCAAGAGCCGGCCAGCGAGAGGAACAGCATGTTGAGAATCAGAACAATCGAACTTCGTCGGACGGGCGTGGGGGCGTGTCTCATGGCGTGTCTCATAGTTGTCTCGTCAGAGGGTGCGGAACAGAGAAGTCCCAATGTACCAGCCGCCGAACGCAACCGCACGACTCGCGAACCTCGTTCTTCCAGGGCGTGTCAAAAACGGGAGTTTCGACTGGATGTCTCGCGCGGTGCGGGACCGAGTTTTTCGAACTAGGAGACCCAGCGATGCGCACTTAGGGAGATTCTTCTGTGACCGACTCACTTCTCCGGCAACCGACGCTCGTGCTGAACCGAAACTGGCAGCCTGTTCACATCACCACCGTTCGCCGCGCCATCGTGTTGGTGGCCAAGGGCGCTGCGCGGGTCGTCGACCCGGCCAGCTACCAGCTGTTCGAATGGGATCTGTGGACGTCGATGGCTCCTGCAGCGGACGGGGCAGTGCTCCGCTCCGGTCGGCAGTGCATCGTGACGCCTGAGATTGTGTCGTTGGTCGATTACGACCGTCTGCCCAACTCGCATGTGGCGTTCAGCAAGCGAAACGTGTTTCGCCGCGACCACTTCACGTGTCAGTACTGCGGCGGTCAGCCGGGCAAGGACGACCTCACGATCGATCACATTACGCCCCGTTCTCGGGGCGGTCCGACGACGTGGGAGAACTGCGTCCTGGCGTGCCTCGAGTGCAACCGCCGCAAGGCGGACCGCACGGTCGACGAAGCCGGCATGCGGCTCCGCCGCCAACCGGTCAAGCCGACGTGGCAACCGCTCTACTCGTCGCTTCACCAGCGACGAGGCAGTTGGGCGGCGTTCATGCCGCGACAGGCCAGCGTCGCCTGAACGGGTGAGCGCTGTCGCAAATTGAATAACGCCGTCGCGACTTGGGTGTCGCGGCGGCGTTTTCTTTTGGGCGGCCGAAGCCGCGCAGGCCGTCTACGGCTCGATGATTGTGGCGGGCGGCGATGGTTGTTGCGGCGGTTGCGAGACGGGCCGCGCAATCGACGTCGCCTCGAGGGACCTGCCGGCGAGTGACGTTGTGGCGAGGGACGTTGTGGCGAGGGGCATTGCGGCGAGCATGGGGGAGAGCCGATCCCAATGGCCGCCTTCCCAAAAGACCTTGTCGCAGCGATCGCAGCGGTGAATATCGACACCCCAGTCGTACGTCCGCGGCGGGATGCGGTCGCGGACCGACTCGCGCTCCACGCGGTCGAGTCGCCCGCCGCACGACATACAGCGCGTTGCGCGGCGTTCGAGTTGCAATTGCTGCGCGACAAACACCAGTTGCTCAGATTTCTTCATGGTGATCGGCACATGCAGGCAGGGAACGACCCCGTGTTGAAAGACGCCGCGCTGGGAGAGTCGCCAGTCGTTCGTCAGCAGGACAGCGGAGGTCGTCGCCGTGATGTTGAGCAACCGGTCGTCGTCGATCCCCGGAAAGAATGCGGCGTCGTAGCCGGCCGCGCGGAGTAGTTTGGCGAGCCCTCCTAGTCCGGCGTCGCAGTGGAAATCGGGTGAATCGAGCGGCGGGCTGTGGGGCGCCGACGTCTCCAACAACTCGTTCCAGTGCGCTCGCTTGCGGGGATGCCACCGATCGTCCACGCGGCGGGCGAACAGCCTCCGGATAACGCGCCGGCGGCTGCGGGCGTAGCATTCGTCAAACGCTTCCGTTTGACGAGCGACCCGCAAGTGCCGCTGCAGATGTGATCTCAGCCGCGGCGTTCGCAGGCGAAAGAACAGTCCTCGCAGAGCCCGCTCGAGATCGTCAATAGAAGCTGTGGCAGGGATGGAATTCATGGCGGCGGCCGATCTTGTTTGTTAATCAGACGGCTGACGGCGCGGTAAAGTTCAGCCAAACCGCGGCAAAAGGGATATCGGCGCGCCGAATGGGCGGGGAACGGCGCAACTGCTTGACGCTCCCGGCTCCATTCGACACCCTATCAGCGAGGCGCGGGTTCGAAGAGTGAATCTGAAACGACCGCTCCACTTCGCCACTCCACTCCACTTCGCCACTCTTTATTCAATCGCCGAGTTCTGCATGGCTATTCGAGTCACTTGTCCAGGGTGTCATAAGCGTTTCAACGTCAGCGACAAGTTCGCTGGTCAGAAGGGGCCGTGCCCAAGTTGCCAACGCGAGATCGAGATTCCCAAGCCGGACGAGGAAGTGGTCGTCCACACGCCGGAGGAATTTGGGCCCAAGGGCACGCAGGGCAAGGCCGTGCTCAAGCCCATCTTTCGGCAGGAGACGAAGATCACGCCGATCGGCTTGACCATCGTGATCGGGAGCGTGGTGTTGGTCGCTGTCATCGCGGTGATTCTGCGATCGGAGGAGGGCGACGCGCCGCTGCCGATTCTGGCTCTCGGCGCGCTGGCGCTGGCTCCGCCGCTCGTCGTGGGCGGCTACTCATTTCTTCGCGATGACGAATTCGAACCGTTCAGCGGCAAGGAACTGTGGGCTCGAGCGGCGATCTGCGGAGTCGTCTACGCCGGCCTGTGGGCCGTCTTCGCATTCGTCGTCAAGGGATACATGTTCGAGGGGATCGAGCTGGAGTTGTTCCACCTGGTTGTCATCGTTCCCATCATGATCGGCGTCGGCGCTTTCGCCTGTACACTGGCCATGGAGTTTGAGTTCACCAACGGCCTCGTACACTACGGACTGTACCTGCTGATCACAGTGGTGCTCCGCCTGATCATGAACCTACCCGCGTTCTAGCGTTTGGACGCCGCCGACGTATCCTCAATTCTCATTCAACCACTGGCGACTCGTGTCGGCTGTGCGGAAAGGATGCTCCGTGAAATGACGATCGCCGAGATTCCGGAAGTTCGCTGCCTGGACGACCGCCGTGGTCTGATCAGGATCCCCCCCGAGATCGACGTGCCGCTCACCGATCGCGTGCGGCAGATCATCGATACTTCTGAGTTTCGTCGGCTGGCGTCGATCAGCCAATTGGGATTAGTGTCGCTCGTCTATCCGGCGGCTCATCACACGCGATTTGAACACTCGCTGGGCGTCTATCGGATCGCGTTGCTCTACCTCCGCCACTTGGCGAACAACGATCGATTCGCCGCGACGATCCGTCGCGAGGACGCTGAACTTTTTATTGTCTCGTCGCTGCTCCACGATTTGGGGCATTGGCCTTTTTGCCATCCGATCGAGGACATCCATCTTCCGGGCGTGCCCGAGCACGAGCTGTTCGCGAACAGTTTTCTGTTGGAGGGCGAGATCGCCGACTCGCTTCGCGACGACTGGGGCATTCAGCCGCGCGATGTGGTGGCGTTGCTTTCCGAAAAACCGCGGACGACGCGCACGAAGATTCTGCACAGCATGCTGTCCGGTCCAATCGATGTCGACAAGATGGACTACTTGGGACGCGATAGCCTGCACGCCGGCGTGCCCTACGGTCGCAATTTTGACCAACAGCGGTTGATTGCCAGCCTGACGCTCAATCAAAGCGGCGATGGCCTGGCGATTTCCGAAAAAGGGAGAACGGCGGCCGAGATGATGGTGTTCGCTCGCTACGTCATGTTTAGCGAAGTCTACTGGCATCACGCCGTTCGCTGCGCCACCGCCATGCTGCAGCGGGCGTTTTTTCTGCTCCATGCGCAACTGGATCTCGACCTGCTGTTCCGCACGTCGGAGAATGAGTTGATCGGTCGGCTTCGCGAGGCGGCCGGTTCCTCTCCCGCCGGCGAATTGCTGGCCGGTTTGTTCGGGCCGACCAGACAGCTCTACAAGCGGTACGAGGAGTTCAGTTTTCTCGACGACCAAGTCATCTACGAACGGCTGGCTCGCCGGCCCTACGCCTGGCTGGTCGCCTGCGCGGAGGAGTTCGCGATCGAGCTGAGTCGGTCGCTTGGCCGGCGGGTCGCTCCTCATCAGGTTCTGTTCGACGCCCCGCCTGTCGAGTTGGAAGTGGAGTTCCAAGTTGAGGTATACTCGCCGAAGCGCGATCTGTACCGGCCGCTGGGAGAAGTGTCTCCCGTCGTTCGCACGCTCGCCCAAACTCAATTTGATCATCTGGTCAAGCGAGTGCGGATATTCGTCCACCCCGATTTGCGGAACGACCTGCAGAGTATCGATGACCCGAATGCATTGCTGCACGCTACGTTGGACAGAATGGAGGCCTAGAGTTCGATGAGTACCGAAGCGCCGCAACCACCGCCAACGACGACCGACGATTCCACTTGGGCGCCCGTTTTTCTGTTCTTGCTCGTCACCGTTTTGGGGATTGGCTGCTTCGCCTTGGGCGTCGCCTTCTTCTTCCTGGCGTCCGGATTCGACAGCTATCTCTACGGCGTCTCGCTCATCGCCATTTTCAGCACGGGCTTTTTTTATCTGGCCGTCCGCGCCATCCGTCGCGGCGTCCGCACCGATTGGTGGAAGTAACCATGAGCGGGAAACTACTCGGCTAGAAATGTCGAACACCAGGTCCGTACTGCGCCGAACAGACGCGTCTCCTCAACGTCGCGATCCGTTCGTTGAAGAGAGTCGCTCCAGCGCCTCGTCAAACAACTTGACGAAGCGGACTCGGTCGGCGGCTTTGGCGTAACTGGCGCGCGTGCGATAGAACTCTTGTTGGTCGATAAGTTGTCGCCGCAGACGTTTGACATCCGGCAGCGATCGAATGGGTTTGTCGCCAACGATGACTTGCACGACGCCGGTGTGGGCGATCGCGTCTTGCCGGATTCGCAGCCCCTGCTCGATTGCCGTCTTCGGCCCGCCGGCTCCCCGCGCGGCCAGCCAGCAACTCTCGGTGATCTTCAGCTTCTGTTCGATTGACAATCGGTGAATCCCATCGGACTGCGTTCGCTTCACCGCCAGCGCCTCGGGTCGTCCCATGCGGATGATCTCGAGCCGCTGAAGAGGCCGCGGACTTGCCAACTCAGCCGAGACGGTCACCTCACCTCCTTGCGGCGGCAGCTTGACTACGCCGCCAGGGCCCCGACCGCCAACCTCCACTTGGATCAATGGGCCGCTGGTCACAAACACCTCTCCCCGCCGCACGGCCTCTTTCCAGCCGGCGAAATCGCGTCGCTCGCCGCACTGCACATACGTTCGCACTTCGCCGAGCAGCGGCTGCCAGGAATCCCGAAAACCAAAGTTCGGCAGGTCCGTTCCGGCCACAGGGGGAAGCATGAATCCGCAATTCAGCATCCCGTACCAGACGTCCGTTTTGAAGAGATGCGAGTTGGCGATCTCGATGAAGTCGACTTGCCCGAGCACCGTGTCGAGAGCCGCCGTCGAGCTGCGAGCCAGGGAGCCGCCGTGCGCCGGGCCGCCGATGCCTCCCAGTTCGTGGGTCCGCCGGAAGACATCGAGCAGCGGGGGGAAGTTGTGCGGCACGCGCGGCTCGCCGATGCCTCCGGTCGAGATCGGCTCGATCACCCGCTCGACTCCCAACAAGTTAATGTGCCCCTGGGATGAATCGCGGTACTCTTCTCCGGAGCGGATCAGCCGCTCTCCATCCTTCGCCTCGCCCGCTTCTCCGTATTCGTATTGCTGAGCCCAAACGCCGGGCAGATTGCCTCCTTTGAGCACCAGGAAGTGAGCGTGCGAGAGCCCATCGGCGTCGAGCATGGTCAGCCAATCGGCGTCGTGAGTTTGAGCCGTTCGCTCGTAATGCAGGTGCTCGTCAGCGGCATGCCAACCTTTGGATTGCAAATCGATCCAACGTCGCAACGTGACTTTGGCGCGGGCTTGGCCTCGTTCGATTTCGAAGGTCGCGGCGGCGGGTGCGAATTCGAATCCTTTCGCCGCAGTCACCGCCCCGCGACGCGCGCCATCCGGCAACGGGATCAGGATCTCGCTTTTGCCACGCGCGTACGTCGCGACGAACTGCTGCTTGCGGCGCTGATGGATCGAAACGAATCTCAGTCCGCCGCGGCTGACTCGAGCCGGTGTGTACGGCGCGCCGTCAACGGTCAGCGTGAACCGCGCCGCGATAGCCTGTCCATTCGTGTCGACGATCCGCAACCGGAGATGCGGGCCGGCGGCGACGTTGGCGGCGGCCGGTGTCACTCGGTAGGTGGCCGCCCGATGTCCTTCGTGAGCGGGCGACTCTCCGCCGACAAACGCTGAGCCGACAACTGTTGAACACCACACAACAACGCGCAAGCGGACGCGCGAATTCAGTTTCATCTTCCGTCTCCCAGACGTTGAGCTCACTCGTTCGCAGACCGCGACAGACGTACCGATAAGATCGCGACAAAAGAGGATCGACACGGCGTTCTATTCTACGTGGCCGGGGGGAGCTCTGGAGACCAGTGGCGACGTCTTTGGCGGCTAGTGCCGCGGATGAGTCAAGCTCGGCGGCCGCTGTGAACTTTGGGAATTACGCAGGTTGATGCGGGGAGATTTCTATTTGAAATCTTCCGGCAATCCAAACCGATGATAGCGGACGTTCCGCGGGCTCATCGTGTGTCCCCAATCGACATCATCGACGGTGACGTTGAACGCGGCGGCCAGGAGCTCCCGCTCCTTGGGGCTCGGCAGCCAGCGGCCCTCCAGAATCGCCTTGACTCGCTCCTCCGCCAACCCGGTGTGCGAAATGAGATCTTCTAGCGGTATTGTCGATTGTTCAAATAATCGATCGATGGTGGCGCCCATTTCCCTCTCTGCATGAACTCGTCAGTTTTTCTAGTCGCCGTACGCCGTCGTCGTCGGTTGCGGACATTGGCCTCGGTGGGTACGATGACCGTCCGGCCCTGTTTGTTAATTTGGGGTATTTCCGTCCTCGAGTAACATCTTTTTACATGTTCGCACCCGTTACTCCAACCGCACTGACGACAACAAATGCTGGGCGAAGTCGCTCGTCCAAAATCGGGCCTGCAGCGGTCGGGGACGAGAGAGTAATCTGTCAGAACGAAGTGTCAATTTGTTTTCTCACGGCGTCATCTTCTCAACTCCGCGAAGCGAGCTAGTCGCGACCGGACGCCCGGGAAATCCGCATTGAAAGGCGAAATATATGGCAACGGCGCCCGTCGATCGCAGTGTCGAGACACCTGTCCAGGAATCTGCGGAGACGACGCATGAGTATGCGGGGATCCCCACGACGTGCGACGGCTCCGAGTCTGTTGTTTGGGTCGAGATCCATGTCTGTCAAGGTTCTGGCGCCTTTCCGATCACCAGCTCCACAACCATGGGAGCCGGCTTCAACCAGGCGGTCGCCAACGGCAAGTCCAACTTGTGGGGAGACCCGCTCGTCTTCATGGAGCCCGAAAGTGAGCACTCGTCGGCGACGTTCTGCGAGGGCTTCGCGCTGGCCGGCGGCCGCGTGACCAACTTCACGTCCGGCCAGGGCCTCGTCTTGATGAAAGAGGTGCTCTACACGATCTCCGGAAAGCGTCTGCCGGTCGTGTTCAACATCGGCTCCCGCGCGCTGACCAGCCACAGCCTGAATGTGCACGCCGGGCACGACGACGTGATGAGTGTGGCCGACGTCGGTTGGGGGATTCTGTTCGGACGGAACGCTCAGGAAACGGGCGACCTCTGTTTGATCTGCCGCCGCGCCGCGGAGGCTTCCAAGACGCCGTTCATGAATGTGCAGGACGGCTTTCTCACCACGCACACGGTCGAATCGGTGCGGTTGCTGGAACCCGAGTTGATGCGGGACTACGTCGGCAAGCCGGAGGACAAGATTCTCAATCTGATGGACCCCAACAACCCGCTCATGTCCGGCGTCGTCCAGAATCAAGATTCGTACATGAAGGGCAAAATCGCTCAGCGCGGTTTCTACGATGGAGTGGAAGACGCGCTGACGGACTCCTTCGAAGAATTCTATCGCCTCACGGGGCGACAATACGATTTCATTCAGCCCTATCGCTGCGAGGATGCGGAGTACATTCTGGTGGGCCTTGGCTCCTACATGGAAACCGCCCAAACGACGATCGACTACCTCCGCGACGTGCAGGGAATCAAGGCCGGCTGCATCAACATCTACTGTTTTCGTCCCTTCCCGTCCAAGCAGCTCATTGAGGCGTTGCGAAACTGCAAGGCGTTCACCGTGATCGAGCGGATGGACGAACCGCTGTCGACGACCGGCAACCACCTGACGCGGGAGGTCAAGGCGGCCTTCTGCGACGCGGTCACCGGACAGAACGGTCTGCCGAAGATCGACCGCGTTCCCCAGATCCATTCGGGATCCGCCGGACTGGGCAGTCGCGACGTCCGCGCCGGAGACATCGCAGCAATTTTCGACAACATGATGCGCGGCGATCGGGATTTCTTGGTTGTCGGCATCGACCACGAACTGAATCTGCCACCGATCGGCGACCCGGATCTGCGGCCCTCGGGAGCCTTTTCGATGAGAGGTCACTCCGTCGGCGGTTTTGGCTCGGTGACAACCAACAAAGTCATCGCCACCATTGGCGGGGAGGTGTTCGGCAAGGATGTCCAGGCGTACCCCAAGTACGGATCTGAAAAGAAGGGGCTGCCGACGACGTACTACCTGACGATCGCCGACAGTCACATCTTCTCGCACAGTGAGCTGCAGCATGTCGACTTGGTCGTGCTCAACGACACCAACGCCATGTTCAGCGGAAATCCGCTGGGCGGCATGGTGGAGGGCGGCGCGATCTTCATGCAAAGCCATTACCCGAGTCCCGCCGATGTATGGGCTCGCATTCCCGAGCAGCACAAGAACACAATTCGCGAGAACCGGCTGCGAGTCTTTTTCATCGATATGGTGAAGATCGCCCGCGAAGTGACATCCGTCGCCGACTTGGAAATGCGGATGCAAGGCATCGTTCTGCTGGGCGCGTTCCTGAAACTGACTCCCTACGCGGAAAAGAGCGGCATGAGCGATGACGGCGTCTACGACGGCGTCGAAAAAGCGCTGCGGAAGTACTTCGGCAAACGCGGCGAGCAAGTTGTGCAAGACAACCTGCAGTGCGTGAAACGCGGCTACAGCGAATTGCAAGAAGTGCCCAGCGACTTGATGACTTAGTTCGTTTCCACCACGACGCGAAACGAAACAAGCGCACCTCCAAAAGGACCTACCCGTGGCTACTGATACACCCACGTCCATGAATGAAGCAAACGAACGGGATCCCAACAACAACAACAGTTACGGGACTCTGATCGATCAGCCCTACGTCGAGGTCGAATTGCCGGTCTTGGACGTCAACGATTTCAACGAGCGGATCATCCGCGGCTACGAAGACGGCACGGGGGAAAAGCTGCTGCCCGCCGACGAGGGCGTCGCCCGCAGCCTCATTCCGGCCGGCACAGCTACGCTCCGCGACTTCAGCTACGTGGCGCCGGAGATTCCCGATTACATTCGCGAGAATTGCACCGGCTGCATGGACTGCGTCACCGAATGTCCCGATACGGCCATTCTCGGCAAGGTGCTCGCCGAGTCCGACCTCGAAGCCAAACTGAACGCGGTCGAGAACGAAGCGGACCGCGAGTTGTTTGGCCGCCACTGGGCGCAGACGAGGAAGTACTACGACGGACCGAAAAAGAAAGGTAAGGAAGGCGGGCGTTTCGCCATCATTATCGATCCCAGTAAGTGCAAGGGATGCGCTGAATGCGTCGCGGTTTGCGATGACGACGCCTTGAAGATGGTTCCCAAGTCGGAGTCGGTGATGAACGACATCCGCAAGGGGCATCGCTTCTTTAAGGAAGTTGGACCGTCCGACGAGCAGTACATCAATGACAATCTGCTGATCGACATGATGCTGAAAGAGCAGACGCACATCTACGTCGGCGGAGCCGGTTCCTGCGCGGGCTGCGGCGAAGGCACCGCGCTGCGGATGCTCTGCTCGGCGACCGGAGCCAAGTACGGCGACCAATGGGGAATCGTCGCCGCCACCGGCTGCAACACGGTCTACACTTCCACCTACCCCTACAACCCGTATCTCGTCCCCTGGACGAACTCGCTGTTCGAAAACGCTCCCGCCGATGCGATGGGCGTGCGGATGCGGTGGGATCAGATGGGTTGGGCGGACAAGCCGCTGTGGTGCATCGGCGGCGACGGAGCGATGTTTGACATCGGATTCCAGTCGCTCTCGCGGATGCTCGCGTCGGGACTCAACGTGAAGATCTTTGTGCTCGACACGCAGGTCTACTCCAATACGGGCGGCCAGGCGTCGACCGCCACGTACACCGGACAGAACGCCAAGATGAGCCTCCACGGAAAGGTGCATGGAGGAAAGCAGGAACGCCGCAAGGAAATCGCTCAGATCTGCATGATGCATCCGCGAACCTTTGTCGCTCAGACGACTTGTGCTCACGTCAATCACTTTTACAAGTCGGTGTTGGGAGCTCTGGAGTTCGATGGCCCGGCGATCATCAACTGCTACACGACGTGTCAGCCAGAGCACGGCGTCGCGGACGACATGGCTTTTCAGCAAGCCAAGTTCGCCGTCGACACCCGCGCGTTCCCGCTGCTGATCCACGATCCCTCCAAGGGCGAAACGATCAAGAAGCGGTTGTCGCTGCAAGGTAATCCGGCGGTGAAGGAGGATTGGTGGACCAATCCAAAGACGAATGTGAAAGTCGACTTCATCGATTTCTGTCGGAGTGAAGGACGTTTCGTCAAGCACTTCACCAAGGACGGCGAGCCTTCGGAGACGCTCCTGCGGTCGCGACAAGAACGTCTCGAAAACTGGCGACAATTACAGGAATTGGCCGGGTTCATCTAAGCGCCCTTCGACGCGCTTGGTGATCGCGCTAGGCGATCAAGTCGTGAGCGACGCGGCCTGAGACATCGGTGAGCCGGAAGTCGCGGCCCGAGTGGCGGAAGGTGAGCCGCTCGTGGTCGAGCCCCAGCAGGTGCAGTATCGTCGCGTGCAGGTCGTGGACGTGTAGTCGATTCTCCACCGCCCGCATTCCGAACTCATCTGTCGCCCCGTAGGCGTAGCCGCCCTTCACCCCGCCGCCGGCCAACCACACGGTGAACCCGTAATGGTTGTGATCGCGTCCCGGCTTCTTCGCCGTGATGTCGGTCGTCGGCGTGCGGCCGAATTCACCCCCCCACAGCACGAGCGTGTCGTCCAGCATGCCCCGCGACTTGAGATCCGTCAGCAGGGCGGCGATCGCCCGGTCGCACTCGAACGCCTTGGGGCGGTGATCGTTGATGTCGGTGTGGTCGTCCCAGGGGATGTCGGGGGCCATCGCCAGTTGGACCACCCGCACGCCGCGCTCTGACAATCGGCGGGCGATCAGAGCTCCCTCCGCGAATCCGCCGCACTTCCGCGAACCGGCTTCGAAGGAGGTTGGCTCCGGACCGATGCCGTAGAGGTCGAGCGTCGCTTGCGTCTCCCGCGAGATATCAAAAGCCTCAGGCGCCGCGTGTTGCATTCGATAAGCCAGTTCGAGCGACTCGATCCGCGCCTCCAGCGCCTGATCGCGCTCGCTCCGCGCTAAATGCAGACGGTTCATTCGCTGCAGGAGTTCCAGTTGGCGCCGCTGTTGGGCGGGCGACAGGTTGGTGTTGAGCAGATTGCGGAGCACGGCGTCGGGGCGGAGCCCGTACGTGTCGACGAACGCACCGGCGCACGAACCGGGCAGGAAACTGGCGCTCCACCCGGTCGGGCCGGGGCGCGGTTGACCCCGGTGACTGAGCACCACGAAGCCGGGTAGATTCGCGTTCTCTGTTCCCAGACCGTAGCTGATCCACGATCCCATACTCGGACGATTCGGCTGATTGGCGCCGATGTTCATCATCAGCAGTCCCGAGACGTGCTCGGGAATATCTGTATGCATCGACCGGACAACGCACAACTCGTCGATGTGATTCGCCACATGCGGAAACAACTCGCTGACCCATAATCCGGACTCTCCACGCCGGCTGAACTCAAACGGCGACGACATGATTCCAGTCGTCGTTCGCTGGGTGCGCAAATCGACAGCCGCGGGTCGCTGTCCTTCGTATTTCGCCAGCAGCGGTTTGTGATCGAAGGTGTCGATGTGCGACGGCCCGCCGTTCATCAGCAGGTGAATGAGCCGCTTGGTTTTGGGCGCGAAGTGAGGCGACTTCCCCGCTGACGTCTCAGCACGTGTCGCGGCGTCCGCGGCGGACAGCAGGGCTCCCAAACCGATCAGCCCCGTCCCGCCGCCAAAACGAGTGAGGAACCGGCGGCGCGAGATTGTTCTTGCTGTCGTCATGATGTCATCCAGATGTGGGATGGAGTGTCCCCGACCGTCCGGCAGTTGAGTGCGGAGCCCGGTCGCTTACGGCCGATAGATTGCCTCGTTCGAGATCAACAGGATTTGACAGTATTGTTCCCAAGGCGACAGCGTGACCGCCGCCGGTTTGGCGGGCTCGTCGATCGCATCGTTGACGAACGCCATGGCTATTTCAGCCTCTTTACTCGTCGGCGGCCGACTGAAGACGATTGAGAAGACGCGGTCCAGGAGCTTCTGGTCGACGCCGCGACTCGATTCGGCGAGCGTCCGCGCAGCCAACTCGCGCGCGCGGGCGATGATAAAAGGGCTGTTCAACGTGAACAGCTGTTGCTGAGCCGTGACGGTGGACGCGCGGCCACTGGCGCTCAACCGCGGATTTGGGAAGTCGAACATTCGCAGCAGATCGTCTGATTCGCTCTGATTGTCCCGCCGCACCACGCCGTAAATCGTTCGGCGGCTGCTGGCCAGCAGATTCGCTTCAGCTCGTCCTCCGATTCGCGTGTCGAGCGTCCCCGCCGCGCTGAGTAGGCTGTCGCGGTAGGCTTCGATGGTCAAGCGGCGGCGATTCATCCGCCACAACCAATGGTTGCCGCCGTCGATCTTCGCATTGGCGGCATCGTGTTGAGTGCTCAGTCGATAGGTCGCGGAGAGCAGAATCTGGCGGTGTAAGTTCTTCAATGACCAGCCGCCATCGATCAATTGGGACGCCAGCCAGTCAAGCAGCTGCGGGTGGGTCGGCCGCTGACCTCGACTGCCGAAATCACTGGCTGACGCCACGATGCCGCGACCGAAATAGTGCTGCCAGACTCGGTTTGCCATGACGCGGGCCGTCAATGGATTGTCCGGGCTGGCGATCGCGTGCGCCAATTGACGGCGTCCGCTGCCTTGGCGGAAGAGAGGTGGCGCGTCGCCGGCGAGCACCCGGAGGAAGCGCCGCGGCGCCGGGTCGCCCGGTTTCAGCAAGTTGCCGCGGAGCGCAACTCGCATGTCCTTGACGTCGCCTTCCAGCATGGCGTGGGCGCGCGGGTAAATGTCGGGCGCCGAGCGGGACTGGTCCGCCAGTGCGGACCGCAAACGGGTCGCTTCTTCCTTGTCGCCGGCCTTCTCGGCCGCAGCCAAAGCGGTCTTGGTTTGCTCGATCTCAGCCCGCGCGCGATGGTAGGCACCGACGACTTCCGCCGGGACAAGCGGCGCGCTCTCCACGTACTTCGCGCTCTGGAACACGCCCGCCAGCGAATAGTAGTCCATCGTCGGGATCGGATCGAACTTGTGATCGTGGCACCGCGCGCACGAAACGGTCAGCCCCAGCAGTCCCCGCGTCACCGTGTCGATGCGGTCGTCGAGCGTTTCCGCCTTGGCGACGGCGACGCTCTCCGGCGTGCCGCCGTCGTCTTGGTAGATCATCCCCAACGCCAAGAAACCAGTTGCGGCCACCGCTTGACGCCCGTGCGACTCGACGACTAGATCGCCGGCCAACTGCTGCAGGATGAACTGGTCGTACGGCAGGTCTTCGTTGAGCGCGCGGACAACCCAGTCGCGATACCGCCAGGCGTGCGGCAGTTCGCGGTAAAAAAACTCGGCCTTCAATTGGTCGTCGGCGTAGCGGGCCACGTCCAGCCAGTGTCGACCCCAGCGTTCACCGTAGTGCGGCGACGCCAGCAATCGATCGACTAAACGCGGCCAGGCGTCCGGCGATGTGTCATTCAGAAACGACTGCAGTTCAGCGGGCGTCGGCGGCAGTCCGAGGACATCCAGGAAAACGCGGCGGACGAGCGTCCGTTTGGCGGCGCGGCCAACCGGCCGGAGATCGCGGGCCTCCAGTTGGGCGAGCACGAAGCGGTCGATCGGAGCCCGCACCCACGCGTTGTCTTTGACGGCGGGCGGCCGCTGGCTCCGAATCGGCTGAAACGACCAGAACTCACGGGCCGCGCGCCAATCAATCGCCTGACGCTCGGTCGACTTGGCGTCCGATCGCGGGTCGGGCGCGCCGAGCGAAATCCACTTCCGCAACACCTCGATCTCACGCCGCGGCAGCGCGTTGTCGGGTGGCATGGCCAGCATCGGATCCTGGTACAGAACAGCTTTGAGCAAGCGGCTTTCGGCCGGCTTGCCCGGCACAATCGCCGCGCCCGAATCACCGCCCGCTTGCCAGCCGGGGCGCGAGTCCAAGCGGAGACCGCCCTCAATCGGGTCCGATTTGTCGGAATGACAAGCGAAACACCGCCGCGCCAGCAGCGGCCGCACCTGCGACTCGAAAAACTCAACTCCCGCCGCGTCGAGCCCATCGTCCCGGCTCCACAACAGGGCGGGGCAGGCGGCGGTCGCCAACCAACTGGAGATGAGCAGCGTGAGTCGTTTCATGAAGGAGCATTGTAAGCAAGTCGCCTCAAAGAGTGAAATCACCAGTCGCCGCGGCCGCGAATCGGGGCTTCAGCCGGAGAGGCGTTGGACGTCGCCATGAATGACAATTATGTGTCAGTTGTTGGAGTGTTCACTGCTCCAAGCGGGCGCGCTCCACGTAGCGGCGAAAGACGCGATAGGTGGGAGCCTTGTAGCCCCACCGCTGAATCATGAACACGCCGTAGGTGTCGTTCTGCGAGTCGATCCAGAACTTGGTTCCCGCCGCACCGCCCCAGCTGTAGCCGCCCTTGCCGTCGACCGTCCCGCCGAGACCGTAGACCTTGCCGATTTTTTTGAGGTGGTTTTGGGCCATCAGTTCGACCGTTTCGGTCTTGAGCAGTCGCACGCCGTCCAATTCACCGCGGTTCAACAGCATCTGGCAAAACCGCGCGTAGTCGCCGGTTGTTGAAATCAAGCCCTGTCCGCCCATCATCCTCGCCGGCTTCCGCATCGCGCCGGAGCGCGACGCGGCCGGCTTTAATTCGCCGTCGCTCGACTTGCGATAGACTCGCGCCAGACGCTGGCGATCGCCCCGTTCACGCACCCAGAACTCGGTGTCCTTCATGCCGAGCTTGTCGGTGACGCGTTCGCGCATCACGACGTCGAGCGACTTGCCTTCGATCGCCTCGATGTAGCGGCCGAGGATGTCGATCGCATAGCCGTAAACGTAGCCCGTGCCGGGTTCGAATTTGAGCGGCTGCTTGGCCAGCGCTGCGGAAAACTCAGGGAGCGTCGTGTCGGACGAGAGATTGAGGCCGTCGCGGTCGTACGATAGTCCGGCCGAGTGCGTCAGCAAGTGACGCGGCGTGATCTGGTTTTTGGCCGGAACCGTCTCGCCGCCCTGCCGCACGGTCGCCGTTTTCCACTCGGGCAGATGCGTTGCGATGGGGTCGTCTAGCTTGAACTTTCCCTCTTCCCACACCGACATCGCCGTGGCCGCCACGATCGGCTTTGTCATCGAATAGATCTTGAACAGCGTATCTTTCGTCATGGACGCGTCATCTTCGATAACGCGATGTCCAAATGCTTCGTAATACCCGATCGTCCCGCGGCGACCGATCAAGCATATGACGCCGGATACGTGTCCGTCTTCGACCTGCTTTTGCATCGCCGCGTCGAGTGCGTTGAGCACCTTGACGTCCAATCCCGCCGCCTTCGCTTCGTCGCCATGCGAGCGGGGCTTCGGCGCTTTCTCGTCGCCGCCGGCCGGCAAGCCAAAGGGAAGCAGCGCGAGAATGGCGGTGATGGTGACAATTGTGGCGTTGAGGAAACGGGGCTTCCCTGTTTGGATTCCAGCGACCAACGGGAGCGGCCGAAGGAAGATCGAGCGGTAGCTCGCTTTGTGTGTGGCACTGCCACTTCTGATTCGCATGACGGGGCCCTTGGCGATGTGGATAGGAAAGTCGGAGCCGACATCATATCCGTCCGGGACGTAACGGTGTGCATCAGAGAACTGCTCGGATGCAAAAGAAGTGAACTCGCACGAAGCCGGCCGCAGTCGGGCTAGAAGAGGCCGGGAATCGGCTCGCCGGACGACGAGAATCGCACCAGGTCGCTCGGCAAACCTTGCGTGATTCGCAACTGGCCCACGTCGAACAACGCGTGCATGATCGTGGCGAAAAGGTGATCTGAGTTGACCGGGTCGGCGACCGGCGCGGCTCCGTCGCGGGCCGACTGTCCGATCACCTGGCCGCTTGTGACTCCGCCGCCGTAAAGCATCAACGGCGTGAGCCGTCCCCAGTGATCGCGTCCGCCGTTCTTGTTGATTTTCGGCGTACGTCCCATTTCGCCTGTCGAGACGAGCAGGATCTTGTCGTGCAGCCCGCGGTCTTGGCAATCTTCGATGAACGCTGAGACGGCGTGGTCAAAGGGCTGGCCGACCGCCTCCATCCCGCGGGCGACGCCGAGGTTGTTCTTGTCGCCGTGCATGTCCCACACGAAACGCGTGGCGATCGTCACGAATCCGCAGCCGGCTTCGCACAATCGACGCGCCAGCAGCAACTGTCTGCCCAGCGTGCGAGCGTTGGTTTGATACCACTTGCGGCCAGCCCGTCCGTTGGTCTTGTCGGTGTAACGCTCGTCGTAAATGTATGGCCGCGTGTCGTAACGCTCGATGGTGCGAGGATCTTCTTTGGTGAGATCGAATGCGTTGGCGACTCCCCGCAGCACCATGTCGAATGCTTGTTGCCGATACGTGTCGACGCCCTCGAACTCACCGTTGCGGTCGCTGTCGCGCTTCAGCCGGTCGAGCGAGTTGAGCAGCTCGCGGCGATCGTCGAACCGTTGCCGCGAGAGCGTCAGTTGCATGTTTTTCTGTAACGCCGAGCCGCCACCGGGTGCAAACGGCGCGTTGGCGCTGCCCAGGGAGCCGGGCGAACCGATCTTGCCGAACCTCTCATCCGGCCCCAGATCATCCGGCTCAACGGAGTTCGGGTAGAGGGCGATGTTGGTCGGCATGCCCGAGAGCGGGTGATTCGAACCCACCAGGCGAGCGTAGATCGAGCCGATGTTGGCGTCGAGCGACGAACGGCTCACCAGCGGACGGTTGCTGTGTCCGCCGCTTCCGGTCGCATACGATCTGACGATCGCCAAACGATGGGCGTGGCGAGCGATACTGGACATCGTCGCCCCAAAGTGGACTCCGGGGATGGAGGTCTGCGCCGCTCCGCCGACCGTGCGAATGGAGGAGGGGACATCCAGTTTCGGGTCGAACGTTTCGAATTGTGTCGGCCCGCCGTGTTGCAGCAGAAAGATGACCGAGCGACCGGTGGTGAAGGGCTTACCCACCGCCCCACCGATCGAATCGGCCGCCAGCAAGTCGGCCAGCGACAGCCCGCCCAGTCCGAGTCCGCCAACCGTCAACATACTGCGCCGACTGAGGGGCCGACTAAGGGGGCCGTCGTCATCGAAAATTGAGAGCATCAACGCGTTCCTTTGCCCTGACCGCCGTTAGATCGTCAGAATCGATCGTGGCAACTAGCCGGTCGCGTCAGTCGACTCGAGTTTCCTCCAATAGCGTTCGATTCTCACTCATCACGCCTCAAACCGCAAATCGATTCGGACCCCCGGGCGTCGTCGGCCTACTTGCGCTTGCCGCGTCGACCGCGAACCTTGATCTCCTGTTCCACGGAGAAGGAGTCGCCTCCATGGGCTGGCAGCAGATTTCCTTCCAGTACGACTGCCGTACTATCCCTGTGAACGCCAACGTCCGCCAACTTGAAGCGCAGCACCAGGTCCAGGCGGCCGTCGCCGTTCACATCGCGTTGCGTGAATCGATACCCGCGTTTGCGGTGAGAACGGATGGAAGCTCCTTCGCTCGCGTCGACCTCACGCAAACGAACGGTGCTCAAGTCCAGCATTGTCAACGGGTCGAACGTGGCCGAGGCAAGCACGGCAACGTCGATATTCTTGGATCGGAGCTTGACGCGGTTGCGACGGTCTTTCGGGAGCACGTCGATCTCAACTTCTAACTCGTCCGTCAGGTCAACTCGAATACTTCCCGTTGCGGCGCCTCCGTTGCATCGGTAACGGCGACATCGAAATCAAATCGCGACTGCGTTTCGTAATCGAGCAACGCAGCGTCCGCGACGGACAGGACTCCGGTCGCTGAATCGATCGCGAACGCAGCCGCGTCTTCACCGGCCAAAGCAAAGGCCAGCTCGTCGCCGTCGATATCCGCAGCGCTGATTTGACCGAGTTCCAAACCGACGGGCGAATTCTCCTCGATAGCGAATACGGCGTCGACGACGGTAGGATCGTCATTCACCGCGGCGACACTGATGTTGACGAAAGCTCGGCTGAACCCGCCATTGCCGTCTGTGGCGCTGTAAACAAGCGAGTCCGCGCCAAAGTAGTCGGCGTCGGGGGTGTAGGTGACCGTGTTGTCGTTGTTGACGACCGCCGTTCCGTGCGCGGGTTGAGTCAGTCGATCGATCGAGAGCGTGTCGCCATCGACGTCTAAGTCGTTGTCGAGCACATCAACGGTGACCGGCTGATCTTCATTTGTCGAGACAACGTCATTGCGGCCCACGGGACTGTCGTTGATCGGTTTCACCGTCACCTCAACGGTCCCTTGATCGGTGTCGCCACTGGCGTCGCGAATCGAGTACGAGAAACTGTCGTCGCCGAAGAAGTTCGCAGCCGGCGTGTACGTCACCGTCTGATCATTGTTGATCACCGCCGTTCCGTGCGCCGGATCGGTCACTCCTGTGACGGTCAGTTCCGTTCCGAAGTCGTTGTTCAACACGGCGATCGGCGTCGCTGCGTCTTCATCGGTCGCCGCGGCGTCGTCGACCGCCGTCGGGGACGGTTGTGACGCTAACGAAAACTGCAGCATCGGATGGTTTGACTCGTGTGAAAACGTGTTTCGCGAGCTGGTGAAGGAAACGTTCGAGCCGTCGGCAATGCGAGCGGAGAATCCCAGGTGGTCCGCCACACCGACGAGCGGCTGCAGCCACGCCAAGTCCAACGGCACGGCGTATCGTCTCACGCCGTCGCTGCCCGGCACGAGAAACTCACCGACCTTTTGTCCCGCTGTCGCGTCCGCCGAACTCAACGAACCGTCGCCCACGTAACCGAAGAACTCGACCGTCGGTCCAACTCCCTGACTGGCCGAATATCCTTGTACGCGGAGCGTCAACGTCGCCTGATCAACGGCGCTATTGATGTTGGAGACGTCGAATTCAAACAACGCGCGGCGCTCACTCGCCGCGGCCCGAGATTGGTCGCTGTATCCCGTCGTCACAATCCTGGAGAACGACCCGTCTTGATCGATGTCGATTGCGTATCCGTCCGCCGCCGCGTCGACGCCAGTTATGTCGGATTCCGTGATCTCCAGGGTGTCGGAACCGTTCAGGTATCCGTCAGTGAAAACGACAAGCTGTATTGTTCGAGTGCCATCGACTATGCCATCGTCCAATGTTGAGATCGAAAACTGCACCGACTGCTGGCCGGCTGGAATCTCCACCTGACTCGGAATCACGAGGTCGGCCGCGTGTTCGTCTTGGATATTCACCAACAGCGGCGCGGCGACGTCGGTGTTGCTCCGCGCCAATGTCGCCGTCGTCGCTCCGCCGTTGGCAATCGACTCGTCAGCCACCGCGAGCGAGAGTGTTTCGATGTCGCGGACATCGATCGTGTCGCTGCCGCTCGTGAAGCCGCTCGCCGACGCGGTGATGGTGACTGTTTGCAAACCGTCCAGGAGCGCGTCGTCGACAACATTGAGAGGGACGACTGCCGATCCGACGCCGCTGGCCATCGTGACCGACGGCTGAACGGTCATCTCGGAAGTGTCGTCGCTCGAGAGCGAGACAGTCAGTTCGCCGATCGTGTCGTCGCGAACGATGGTCGCGTTGGCCGCCCCGTTGCCGTTGAATTCGAGAACTTGATCTCGGTCAATGGTGACTCCCAATACGGCCAGCAGCCGCCGATCCTCACAAGTTTCGAACGTGAGGGTCCTGCGATCCAGCGGCCTCCTGCGGCGGCGTTGTCGACGAGCGAGTTGGCGGGGGGAGAAGAAGTTGTTGAGCATTGTGGGCCTTTCTTGATTCTCGCCAGTCCTGGATCGAAGTGGATTGGACATTCGTCCTATGAACCCGAACGAAGCCGTGTCACAGAAAATTCCGCACTCGATCGATCCGCCGGCCGACAATTGCTACAACTCGGGAACTGGCAGGCAGTTTGGAGACGTGCCGGGATCCCGCCGATTCGATTGAACGGCACTCATGGGCAGCTAGAATGAGTCGGTCTCCATCGGCCAAAGTGGCGGCGCGGCAAGGCATTCGCATAACCAGAATCAATGCGACGAACAGCATCCGGTCAGTTTTCAGCCACTTCGCTAACCCTCTTGCGGAGAATGCGCGACGGGGATGGACCTGCATGGGAGCGAATGGTCCATCTCTACACCCCGCTCATTTACTACTGGTGTCGCCGCGCTGAATTGAGCCGCGATGAATCGGAGGACGTTACACAGGATGTGTTTCGCACGGTAGCTCAGTCGTTTGGCGGATTCAGGCGGGAAGGTCAACGCAGTACGTTTCGTGGTTGGCTGAGGACGATCTTCAAGAGTCGAGTTGTCGATTTCGTGCGCGGCAACGCCGATCGTCCTGGTGGACAGGGTGGCACGGATGCCCTGTTGCGCTTGAACAACATTCCCGACGACGATGCAAATGGAGAAGATGCAAATGGAGAAGCTGACCCCGACGTACAGGAGCTCTTCGGACGCGTCCTGCAACTTATTCAAGCCGAATTCAGCGATCTGGCCTGGCAGGCGTTTTGGCTGACTGCGGTCGACGGCAGATCGTCTCAGGACGTCGCCGACCAATTGGGAATGACGGCCGGCGCCGTCAGGCAGGCGAAGTACCGTATTCTCCGCCGAACTCGCGAGGAGATGGGCGATGTCGAGTGAATCTCCTGCAACGCCGCGCAACGTCGCGCATCGAAACGCGGCGGATTGTGTGACAGCCCGCCGTTCTAGTTCGTAGGTTTGACATATGTTGTGCTCCGACCGCAATTTGAAGAGTCGATCGTGAATCGAAAGTGTTCGACTGACGACGAGCTGCGCGCCTACAGCCTCGGTGTCCTCGGCCGGGCTGAGGCGACGATTGTTGAATCGCACTTGGAGATTTGCACCAACTGCCAATCGGCGTTGGAGTCGGTCGAGTCGCAGCCTGACGAATTGCTCGTCGGACTCCGCGACATCCGCGATCGAGACGTCGCCATCGATCCTGAGATTCGTCGTCTCGCAGCGCGTATCTGTCAGATTTCGCCGTCTCACCAACAGATCGCCGCCGGTGAGTTGAGTCGGCAAATCAGAGGCGACGTGAACCGCGTGCTCACGACCGGACCGGAATTGGAGGCGGCCGTTGTCGAGTGCGGTCTGTTCACGACCGACGAGTTGGCGGGCCTTGTCCGAGAGGCGCCCGCCGCCGCGCGAACCGCGCCGGTTGGATTGGCGAGGTGGCTGGTCGATCACAGGAAACTGACTTGCTTCCAAGCAGCCGAACTGTGCCTGGGTCGCGGCGACAAGTTGCTGCTCGGAGGTAATCTACTGCAGGACGAGATCGGGGCTGGTGGAATGGGACGCGTCTACAAGGCGCGAAATCTGCAGATGGACCGCTTGGTCGCAGTCAAAGTTCTGGCTCCCTATCTGTCGGCGCAGCCCTCCACACGCGAGAGGTTTCGTCGCGAGACACGGGCGATCGCCGGGATCTCGCACACGCACGTTCTGACCGCCTTCGACGCTGGCCAAACGGACGACGGCGACTACTTGGTGATGGAGTATGTGAGTGGGTCGGATCTCGGCCGCGTCGTGAAAACAGAGGGGGCGCTGCCGTGGAGGCGAGCTGTTCATTACATCCGCCAAGCGGCGTTGGGGTTGGCGGCGGCGCATGCTCAAGGGATCGTTCACCGCGACGTGAAGCCGAGCAACCTGATGGTCTTCCTGGACGGAACCGTCAAAGTCTCCGACCTCGGTCTGGCTCGCCTGGTCGAACCGGGGCCGTCCGTTGACTTGACCAGCGCCGGCCAGATCATGGGTACGGTCGACTACATGAGTCCCGAACAGGCCTTCGACGGCGAACGCGTCGACGAGCGCTCGGACATCTACAGCTTGGGTTGTTCGCTGTTTCACCTTTTGACCGGCCGCGTGCCGTTTCCCAACTCCACCGCGTTGGGCAAACTTCAAGCGCATCGGGAATCGCCATTCCCGCAGCTTACGGCGGACATCGACGCGCCAGCGGAACTCGACGAGTTGATTCAGCGGATGGTCGCCAAGCGGCCGGCCGACCGACCGGACGCCATGTTGGATGTTGTTTCGGCGCTGAACGAGTTGTCGTCAGGCGACATTGACGCCGCATTACCTGCCGGCGCGTTGTCAGCGATCCCGCGCGACGTGGAGTCATTCTTCCGCGATTTGGACGCTCGCGTCGCGTTGGCCCACGAACGGGATCGCGAACGAGCGCTGGCGCGGCACGCTCCCCGCTTGGTCAAGCGCCGTGCGGTCGTGGTGGGTGGTCTGGCGGTGGGGGCGGCGGCCGCGTCGGCATTCTGGTTGATTCCCACTTCGCGCGGCCACTTGCAGGTCATCGTGGCGGACCGGGATTCGGTGGGTCTGGCGGTTCATTTGCGCCGGAACGATCGCATTGTCGCCGTCTTGAGCGCCGACAAAGGCTGGCGAGCCAGTTTGGCCAGTGGCACCTATCTGGTCGACGTTGTCGGCGACGGCGGTCGTTTCCAAGCGGACCGCGATACGATTGAGATTGGCTCGAACGCGAGCGAAGTGATCCGCGTCACGCGCGCCAAAGTAGATCAGCCGAGGCCAGTTGAGGCCGCCGTTGGAGCCGCGGAACCACCGCCGCGGCAGGCCGACGAAAAAAATCTGTTCGGCCAAGTGGGAGTGTTGCCCATACCTCAGCGGGTGAACGCACTCGCCTTGTCGCCTGACAAGCTCGTCGCCTACGCGGCCAGCAGCGATCGCAAGGTTTACGAAATCGATGTCGACAAGCTGACCATCGACCGGCAGTTCACTGGGCATCAGAAACCGATTGGCGATCTGGCCGTTTCATCCGACGGGAAGCGGTTGGCGACTTGCGCCGGTGATCGCACGCTCCGCGTTTGGGACTTGGCCAGCGGCCAATCGATACGTCGGATCGCACTGCCTGTCACTCCGCACCGCGTCGCGTTTTCTCCCGACGGACTGTCGGTGTTGGCGTCATTCAACGTGAATGCGGAGCCATGGAATCGTCCGGAGGTCGCGACCCAGCACCGCGACCTGCGCAGCCTCATTCTGTATGACGCGGAGACGGGAGACGTCGTTTCGCACGTTACCGAGGACCGTGAGATTTTCTATTGGTCCGTCGCCTTCTCGCCCGACGGAAAATTGATCGCCGCCGGCGGACAAGAGGGTGTCATCAAGTTGGTCGATGCGGCGACCAATGAGGTCGTCCAGACCATCCGCAATCGCCCCGGACCGACACACTGTCTCGCGTTCACCGCCAACGGATCGCATCTGTACGCCGGCAACGCGTTGTTCATTCAGTGTTACAGCGTGCCCGACGGCGAAGTGCTTTATCGGTACGGGTTGCGGAATGGGATTCTCGGCGTTGACATTAGCGCTGATGAATCGCGGATTCTCGCCCAAGGCTCTCTCGACGTGCGCGTCGTCGACACGGGACGGATGGGACCAGAAGCGCTGACCAATCTGCACGGTCATGAAGGCCCGGTCTCGGGGTTGCGGTTTCTGGCCGACGAATCGATGGCGATTTCGAGCGGTTGGGACGGATCCGTCCGCACTTGGAAACTGCCGACAAGTCGGTAGCTCGGACCGGCTCGCCCGGCAACAGCCAGGCACATGTGGCGAGAAGATCTGATAAAAAGTGAGTCGCGTGGCCGCTGTCGGCGGATTGCTTGATGAGGGTTCATCTATTCCCCTTATCTCAATCTGTTGACATGTGGAACTCAACATGGCGGATGACTCGAGGACGTTGGCAGTGGGCGACATGGCGCACCTGGGGGCTTGCTTTGAGAAGTTTCAAGAGCCGCTCTTGAAAGCCATCACCGGTCGATCGCTCCATCAGCCACAACTGGAGCGATTGTTGGATCCCGGTGACATTCTGCAGAGCGTCTTTGGCCGTGTCGCCGATCGTTGGCGACGCGACCCGTCAGCCTGCGCGACCGAGGAGTACTGGTGGTGGTACCAGTTGATGGACGACGAATGGAACGACACGATCCGCAAGGTCTACGCCCAGAAACGCGACCTCGCGCGCCATGAGCCCGTCTTTAGTTACTCCTCCATCGCCTTCGCGCACAAACTGAGTGGCTCCATCGCGACACCGAGCAAAGCCTATGGTCGCCAGGAACGTGAACAGCTGGTGGCGGAAGCGCTCGAGCAGATCGACGAAGAGATGCGGGAGATATTG
>JASMLW010000484.1 GCA_030748485.1 Pirellulaceae bacterium | reverse complement strand
AGACGGCCTCTTTCCTAAGGCAGCGATTTGACCAGGCCGGCATTCGTCCGGTGACTCGCTACGGCCAGAATTTTCTCACCGACCTCAACCTGGTCGAGTTGCTGGCGCGAACGGGCAACGTGGAGAAACGCGATGTCGTGTTGGAAGTCGGCACCGGCACGGGCGGCTTGACGAATCTCATCGCGCCGGACGCCGCCCACGTGGTGACCGTTGAAATCGACCCTCAGCTATTTGTGCTGGCGAGAGAGGAGCTCCGCGACCGCGACAACGTCACGATGTTGAAGGTGGACGCTCTCCGCAACAAGAACAACTTTAGCCGCGAGGTGCTCGACGCGATCGCCGAGCAACTGGCTGTCGACTCACAACGCCGACTCAAGCTGGTCGCCAATCTGCCGTACAACATCGCCACGCCGGTCATCTCGAACCTCATGCGCACCGAGTTCACTCCGGCCGCGATGTCCGTAACGATCCAAAAAGAGCTGGGCGATCGGATCGTGGCGGCCCCCAACAACAAGGACTACGGAGCCCTCAGCGCTTGGTTGCAGAGCCAGTGCCGTGTCGAACTGGTGCGGGTGATGCCGCCGCAGGTCTTTTGGCCGCGACCCAAAGTGCACTCGGCAATCGTCTACATCGAAACCGACTTGGCCCGTCGGCAAGCCATCCCCGATCTCGATTTTTGGCACGCCTTCGGCCGCGGCGCTTTTCTGCATCGTCGCAAGTTCCTTCGCAGCTGCCTGCTCAGCGCGTACAAGGGACAACTCGACAAACCAACCGTCGACCAAATCATGCAGTCCCAACAGATCGAAGCGAACGCGAGGACTGAGCAATTGAGCGTGCCGCGGCTGTTGGCTCTGTGCGAAGCCGTCCGCGAAGCCGTCCAAAAGCCGACAGCCACCTAAGCCACGTGTGGTGATCCGCGCGGAGTGAGAAAACTTCGCACCGCACTCCGCTCCAAAGCGTTTCTGTTACGATGTCGGCGAAGCGGATCTATCGTCAGAAGTGTTTTCTGGAGCACGGCGCGGCATGAAGTTCATTGAGATGACGGGCGGAACTCTGGCTGAGATCATCAATGACGGTGAATTGCACGCCGGCGACTTGGCCGCGACTGGCGTCGGCGCCGACGCCATCGTCCGCGTGAACCAACATGGAGACATCGAAGTGCGGCGACCCCATGGCTGGGATGTCGTCGGCGGTCTGATCGGCGAATTTCACGATCGCGTCCGCCAACACTCGGGGCTGGATTGGGCCTGAGCCGAGGTGCCTTTGTGTGAGACAAAAAGAAATCGCACACGAGGGCACGAAGTCACGAAGAAGCGTACGCAAGAGTGGAAGTCCTCGATGACGCCAGCGGCCACCGCAAGAAGCTATCGCTGAGGCAGTCGTTTGACCCGAATGTTTCGATAGCTAATCCCGCCTTGTACGCCATCCAGTCCGATATGGCCCTCGGCTCGAAAGTTATGCGGAATCGAGTAGTCGATAACTTCCTCGCCATTGATCGAGACGCGAATACGACCGTGCCGGCAGGTAATCCGCGTTGTGTTCCAAGTTCCCATCGGGCGCGACCGGTTGGACGAGGGGATGGCCTTTTGCCAAATGGCTCCCGTACTCTCATCGCCCGTCAGCGCTCCAAAGTCGTCACGAAAGTGAATCTCAAACGCCTGGTTCCAGGGAAACTGAACGTCCGTTGGCATCCAGACATAGACGCCCCCCGCTCCGCCTTCGGAAACCAAGAACTCCGCCGTCAATTCGAAATCGCGATACCGTTCGTTGCTGGTCAGCCAGGACTTCAGTTCGACGCCGACTCCCGCAGTTATCACATCGCCATGTGAGCCGTATTGCCACTGCCGATCGCCGTGCGTCGTCCAGGATGGTGTTTCGATCGCGTTGACGACAATCGCCGGACCGACCTGGCCAATCGATCCACCCGTCGATCCGCCCTGTGCGGGGTCTTGAGTACCAGCCGGATCGCCTCCTTGTCCGGTTTCACCACCTGCGACGGGAGGGTCGTCGGGATTGGAGAGCGCCCACACGACGAGCAACAACAACAGGACGACTACCACCACGCCCCCGAACAAGCCGACGAACAACCACGGTGACTGGCGGCGGCGATGGTTGACTCCGCCGTGTTTTTGTCGAGCAACCGGCGCGGCGGCCAGCGAAGGCAAAACTCCCGGCTGTGGCACAGCGACTCCAAGTGGAGCCGAGGTTGGCGGGTTGGCGAGCTCCGCGGTTGGCAGGTCGAGCTCGCCGCGAGGAGCGGACACCATGGGCGCGGCCGGAACGACTGGCGCCACGGGAGGAGGCGGTGCGGCGCCCGCGCTGGGCGAAGCCGCCCGATACGGAGGCTGAGAATCGACGCGCCCCTCGGCCGTTTGGCCACCGACCGCGTGGCGGAGCTGCACGTCGTAGTGCGACCGTTTGACATCGTCGAGCAAGCAGTTTCGCGCGGCGGCGACTTCGTTCAGCAGCCTTTGGGAGTGGCCCGCTTGAGGACCCGTTTGAAACGTCCGCAGGATCAGCATCTGCCGGTCGGCCGCATTCTCAATCACGTCGTGGTCGTGAATAAAGAGATCCAAGCCCAACAACCGGTAGTGATTGGGGGGCTGATCTTTGGGGGCGATGCCCAGCCACTTGTAGTAGGGGTCGAAGCCTTCTGGCATTGGAACAATCTGCACTCAGCGGAGCAAATCGCGACCGGACGAAGTCGTCCAACTTATCATCGCTGCGGAGGGAAGTACACTGTCTCCCGCACAGTCTCCCGCGACAGCCGGAGTTAGCGGTTGGCTCCCGACCCTTTGCGCGGAGCCGTTTGACATGACGTGGTCGAGCTGATTAGGTTGGCTCGTCTCTGACCACGCTGCGGAAGTGTTTGCACACCTGGTGGTGGCCTCGGTCTTCAAAACCGCTGGGCCGTATGGAGACATGCGGTCGGTGGGTTCGATTCCCATACACTTCCGCCATTTTTCATTCTGCGCTCCGAGGACAGAACGGCGCAACTAGCGGCCGAATCTGCTGTCTGAACAGTGGTTTGGACAAGTCCTCAATGAGCTTGGCGCCGATGGATGGGACAAGCCAAAACAAGGACGCGGAATCCCACCTCTCCAGAGCTGCAATCGTCGATGCGCAGTCCGGCGTCAGCATCCAGATTCTTGATGTGCTAAACTACCCAACGGTAACATTTCAGTACCCGAAGTGCTCCGCGGCGCCGATGAATCGCAGCAACATTCTCGACGAAGATCGATCTTTCACGGCGTCAACAAATCTGTCTTAAGTGGCCGCAATGATCGACGCACTGCACAGGTCGGCTTGTCCCGATCTTGATACGCTTGCCAGCTACTCGATGGGAGACCTCGCGCCCGTGCGATACGAGCAAGTAGCGGCTCACGTCGAACAGTGTGGAGATTGTCAGAAGAGGTTGGGCGAGCTGGGTTCTCCCAGCGACAACTTTGTCGAAGGTCTGCGACGTCCGCTTGGCAATGGTGATTTCGACGATGAAGCTGGCTGCGCGTCGTCTATTTCTCACGCCGAACGCCTAGTCGAGACGCTAGCGAGAGATGGACACAGGGCTGGCGAATTCGCTGGAGCGCCAGATGAAACACTGCCCGTGTTTTCATCCGCCACCGGTGTGCCATCACCAGATGCCGCAAACGAAGCGGACAGATCGGACTCCGCGCCTGCAGGTCTCAAACAGCTCGGTCGTTACCGGTTGCTGGAAGAGCTGGGGGCCGGTGGCATGGGTACGGTCTATAAGGCGCTGCACACAAAACTCGACCGTATCGTGGCGGTCAAAGTGCTGAACGCCAGCCGCCTGGGCGATCTCGATGCCGTCGCGCGATTTGAACGTGAGATGAAGGTAATTGGCAGCCTTGATCATCCGCATATTGTCCGCGCCACGGACGCCGATCACGCGGACGATGTTCATTTCCTCGTGATGGAGTTTGTGGACGGGATCGATCTGTCGCAACTGCTCCGGCGTCTGGGACCGCTCCCTGTCGCCGAGGCGTGTGAACTGATTCGCCAGGCGGCGCTCGGTCTGCAATACGTACATCAACACGAACTGGTCCATCGCGACATCAAACCGTCCAACTTGATGCTTGCGTGGGCGGAGAAAGCGGAAGACGGAACGCAAGATAAAAGAAACTCCGCAATCCGAACTCCACTTCCACCATCGATTAAGATCCTCGATCTCGGCTTGGCGCTGCTGGATCGCGGTGGGGGCGGAGACGAGCTCACGTCCACCGGCCAGGTCATGGGAACCATTGACTACATGGCCCCCGAACAGTTCGAGGACACGCACGGCGTCGATATTCGGGCCGACATCTACAGCCTGGGTGCAACGCTTTACAAACTCCTGACCGGGAACGCTCCCTTTTCGGGCGAGAAGTACCGCAGCTCGCTGGAAAAAGTGGCGGCTCTGGCACGCGCTGACGCACCATCGGTCAGCACCTGCCGCGCCGATCTGCCGGCGAAACTCGCTGCAACAATCGATCGGATGATCAAGCGCGATCCGGCCGAGCGACTTCAGACCCCGGGCGACGTGGCCGATGTGATTGCTCCGTTCGCGAAAGATGCCGACCTGGTTGAACTTTGGCGGCAAGTGCAATCCGTGGAAGACTCGGATTCCAGCATCGACCAGACTGCGATGATGTCGCCAAAACCTGATTCAGCGAAAAGGCTGCGGCCCAGCTTGGCGATCATCGTGGCCGCAGCGGCAGCGGCAGCGTTGGGAATCGTGTTGGTCGTTGTTTGGGGCGTGCATCATTTCAGCAATCCGCCGGGATCAGACCTCGCCGGCCCGACAGCCATTGGCACTCCTCCTGATGCGACGTCCGGCGCAGATCAATCGACGACTACCTCCGCCGTCGCGGAAACGGAGGCGCCAACGGACCGACTACCCAACGGATGGCGGATCGGCAAACCGGTCAACCTGGGGGCGCCCGTCAATACTGAGTCGTCCGACATGCACCCGACGCTGTCCGGCGACGGGCTGCTCATTGTCTTCGGCTCACACCGTATGGAGTTTCCGCACGCATTGTGGACATCGACTCGCGAAAACATCGATCAAGCGTGGAGTGACCCGGTTAGGCTTGACCTGACCGCCAACGGCTCCACGGATGTATCGGCCGATGGGCTGACGCTGATCATTTCGACGACGCGGCCGGGAGGAGTGGGCGAGGGCGATCTCTGGATCTCCACTCGCCAGTCTCGTGATGAACCGTTCGGCTCACCGGAGAATCTCGGCGCGATTGTCAACAGCAGCGAAAATGAATCAGGTCCCTGCCTTCCCAGCGATGGGCTCACTCTGTTGTTTGCATCGGATCGACCAGGTGGATTCGGAGGAAGCGACATCTGGATGTCTACGCGGCCTTCCATCGACGAATCGTGGAGCGAGGCCGTCAATCTGGGGCCGGTGATCAATGGTGTCGAGTCGGAGGGGAGTCCGGACGTGTCCGCCGACGGGTTAGCGCTGGTCTTTGAGTCCCGCCGCGAGGTCTCTCACGGAGTCGGAGACCTGTGGATGTCCACCCGCACGTCCATCGACGAACCGTGGGGCGAACCGGTTAACCTGGGGGCCGAGGTGAACACTCCGACCTGGGACGCCGGACCGGAATTCGCAATCAACGACACGGTCTTGTTTTTCAGCACCAGGGGCTTGAAAGATGGCGACAGCAGGCGGGACGATGCGGATGTCTGGATGGTCCCCATCCGGCGGCCCGTCGGTACGAACTAGCCACCTGCTCTGGGGCGTCGGTCGCTGCTCCCGCGACAAAGCCCGACACGGGTCCGTAGACAGCGTTGTCTCCGCCACCACTGATTGTCACTTCATCTACAGCGGCGTCTCATTGTGCGTCTCATTGTGCGTCTCATTGTGCGGCGTCATTTCGGTTGCTCGCCGATGAGGCTTGGCGGTAGTCGGCGGATCGGCCGTGGGCTCCATCACGAGCCGCAGGTCACGTTCCAGGCCGGTCTGCAGTTCTCGCGCCTGTTCGGTCAGCGCCAGGATCGGAACTCGGCTCTCCATTTCCAATCCCCGCATGGCGGCGACGAGCTCTGGTTCTCGACTGGAAACGACGATCGCCGACGGATCCCGCCGATTTGCATCTTGCAATTCGTCGGGAGTTTTGGCGGTGATCGCTTCGAATCCGGCTTGCAACAATCGACGCTTCCACCGCTGCGCGTTGCCGCCGCCTCCCACGATCACAATTCGCGACTCGGCCGGCAGTCGCAGCTCAGCCAGGTCGAGGACGGTTTGCACATACGCCAACAGTTCGTTGAATTGCCCTTCCACGCTCCACTCGCCAAAGCTGCTCGTCCGGAATTTCAAATCCCGGGGAACGCCGATCGAGAATTCCCGCCAGGCGCTCCGCAACCGAGCGCACGTGGAGTCCCCGGGATCCCGCCCGCCGGCGATGGCGAGCAGGTAGGACGTGGGCGTGAGTGGAAAGAAGAAGTCGTGGGGAGCGAGTTGATCTTGCACGCAGTTCGCCCAGGCGTCCGCCCAGGTCGGCATCGGCTCACAGTCGTCCACAACGCCTTGTACGAGCGCCACGCGATCGTCGGGATCCTTGTGCTCAGCTTGTCGGCGAACGTAGCGCGACAACAGAGATTCGGGGTCCGCCATCGGCAGCCGGAACGACTTGGAGCCGCCGTCACCGGCGCGCGTATTGATGGCGACTTCACCCAGATTGAGTTCGATGCGTTTGACGGCCAGATGGAGCCGCAAGACGTGCGACTGGGAACCGCTCGGCTGAGCGATCTGAGGAACTCGAGCGAGAATGCTCGCCAACTCGTGGTCGGCGAGCCCATTGCCGTTGTCGGTCACGCCAAAGAGAACGCCGCGGTTCTTCTCGTCGTGACGCGCCCACACCAAGATCCTGCCACGCGGCGTCGAATCGATCGAGTGTTGAATCAGCGCCGTCCAAGCCGATTGAATGGCTTCCCGATCGCAGTAGACGGTGGGCACGTTTGGCGCGATGTCGGCGGTCATGTCGACGCCCCGCCGCAGGGCCGCTTCGCCGATGTCGAGCAACACGTCGGAAGCAATCGACTCAACTGAGCAGAACGAGCGATGAGACCGCACGCCCTCGCCATTCCATCTCGCGAAGTCCGCCACATCCTGCATCGCGCGACGGACGGATTCGGCTCCGGCTGGGCTGCCGGCGGCTCCCTTCCAATTCGCAAACGCCTGCTCGAGTCCATTGCAGATGACGTCATTCGTGTAGCGGCTGACCTGCTCCCGTTCGTCGCGCTGCCGCGTCTCGGACTGGTGCGTTTTGAGTTCCGCCCGAGTCGTCCGATAGCGTCGCGCATTGCGAATGACGTGAGCCACCGCGCGAGCGTCGATTTGGTCGAGCAGCAGGTAGTCGTCGGCGTCGTCATCGAGGAGCTGCAACGCCAGTTCCTCCTCTCGCGCGGCCGCCGTGATCACAATCGGCAAATCCGGGAAATCCTGCCGGAGTTGTCGCAGTCGAGCCGCCTGGTCTCGCTGCGCCCAACGGGTGGAGATAAACAGAATGTCGGCCGGGTCGTCAGTCAGCGTAACGTCGAGGCGGTCCAGCGCGGAGACAACGGTGGCGCGGACCACGCCCATCGATTGCAGGGCGCTGTCGATTCTCTCGGCCTCGGGTTCAGCGATCACGGCGTGGAGGTGGGTGTCGGTCATGCCTATTCCAACAGATGCGGGGTGGAGTGCACCAACAAAAGTAGCTCACAATCTGGTCGCCGTTGGCTCGGGTTGTGCAGGTCGGATGGAACAAGCGGGAGCGGAGCAGTTGGCCGATGCTTGGCCGCCGCAACGGACGATATCATGAGTCAGCGCGGGCGGACGAATCCTCCTGCGCGCAACCCGTTTGTTCGTTGCGTTTTACCGATCGTGACGATCGCGCGAGTCAATTGATCAAATGCGATCGTCGTGGTAGTCTGGTAGCTTGCTCGCCGTCGGTCACATTGGCCTGGTCAGATTGACCTGGCGAGCGTCTCCAGGGAAGACGGAATTGAAGGAACGGGCGCATCCCGCCAATGCGCTCACCAGGTCGTCCCCCACGATCTCTGCAGGACGCAGTCGCACCGGATGCGTTACGAGACAGTTGTGCCCACGTCGCGACAAAGAACACCTCAGTCGCGACGTGCTGTTGTGGAGATCAAACGACGGTGATTTTCGAGCAAACTCTCCACCCCTACTCGCCTCCCACGACCACCTTTGTCGACGTGCTGCGCTATTGGCTCGAGGAGCGACCCGACCAGGCGGCGTTCCATTTCACGGATGGCGAAGGGTCGGACGAATCGTGGACGTACGCCGAACTCGACCGCCGCGCGCGGGCGATCGCCTCCCAATTGCGAGAATCGACTCAACCCGGTGAGCGGGCTCTGCTGCTTTACCCACCGGGGCTGGAGTTTGTGGCGGGATTTTTTGGCTGTCTGTACGCCGGCGTGGTCGCCGTGCCGGCCTTTCCCCCGCGCCGCAACCGCAACAACGAACGCATTCAGGCAATCGCCAACGACGCGCACGCCTTATTCTCGCTAACATCGCGCGACGTGCTGGACCGAGTGCGGTCGACGATCGCCGATTCACCTGACCTCAACCGGCTGGAGTGGATCGCCACGGAAGAGGTGGATCTGGCGCGGGCGGATGAGTGGACGCTCCCACCGATCAACTCCGAAACGCTGGCCGTCTTGCAGTACACGTCCGGTTCCACCGGCACGCCCAAAGGCGTCATGCTGCAGCACCGCAACATCCTGCACAATATCCAGTTGATTGGCCACGCCTTCCAACCTCGCAATAGCCGCGGCCTGTCGTGGCTGCCCACATACCACGACATGGGTCTGGTGGGCGGAGTGTTGATGCCGCTCTACGCCGGTCAGCCCAACGTCTTCATGTCGCCGATGGCCTTCCTGCAGAAACCGGCGCGCTGGTTGCAGAACATCTCAAAATACAACGTCACGATCAGCGGCGGGCCGAACTTCGCCTACGACCAGTGCATTCAAAAGATCACGGACGAGGAACTCGTAGGCGTGGACTTGAGCCGCTGGGAGGTCGCCTTCAACGGCGCCGAGCCGATTCGGCACACGACGATTCGCGATTTCTGCGATCGATTCGCCCCCTACGGTTTCCGGCCGGAGGCTTTGCTGCCGTGCTACGGAATGGCGGAAACCACGCTGCTGGTGACGGCCGTGCCCAAGTTTGAAAAACCCAACGTCCGCAGCTTCGACGGCAAAGCGCTCGACGACCATCGAGCCGAACAGGTCGCCAGCGACGACGACGGAGCGCGGGCGCTGGTCGGTTGCGGCGTCGTCCTGCCCGATGAAGAAGTGATCATCGTCGATCCGGAGAAATACCACCGCCGACAGCCGGGCGAGGTGGGTGAGATTTGGGTCCGCAGCGACAGCGTCGGCGGCGGCTACTGGAAAAAGAACGAAGCGACCGATCAGACATTTCGAGCGCGGCTGCGCGACAGCTATGGAGGTCCCTATTTGAGGACCGGCGACCTCGGCTTCCTCCATGAGGATGAGTTGTACGTGACCGGGCGTTGCAAGGACTTGATCATCGTCCGCGGCGTCAACCGCTACCCGCAAGATATCGAACTGACTGTCGAGCAAACGAGCAGCCGGTTGCAGGCGGGAGCCGTCGGCGCTTTTGCCGTCGAGTTGGAGGGCCGCGAACGGTTGGTGATCGTCGCGGAGGTCGAACGAGCGCGGCGCAAGGATTGGTCCGATGTGATCCGATCGATTCGCCGGGCGATCGTCGCCGAACACGAATTGCCGCCGGAGTCGATTGTCCTGGTCCGCTTTGGATCGATTCCCAAAACATCCAGCGGCAAGCTTCAACGCTATGCGTGCCGGCAAGCATTCCTCGACGGCACGCTCACTGAAGTTGCGAGTTGGAACGCGTGGGACGGGCATTCCTCAGCAACATCGACCGCCGCCAGTTCGGAGAGCGCCAAATCCAACGGCTCGGCGATCACCGTCAATGAAAATGTCGCCCAGATCGTCATGCATCAGATTCGCCAAGTCGCTAAAGAGCGGGCGGGCGAACTGACACTGCAGACCAACATCGCGCTCGACCTGGGGCTGGATTCGATCGAGCGGATGGAAATCGCCAACGCTTTGCAGCGGACGTTCGGCGGGCGGTTTCCCGAAGACGTGCTTCCGGAGATCGAGACGATCGCGGAAGTGTCAGCCGCCATCGAACAGTACATGGGCTCGACTCCAGTCGTCGATCCAACGGCGGACGACGACGCCGCTCATGGCGAACGACCCAGCGGTTACACCACGCCGGAGAAGTATTGCAGCTTCGCCGACATGCCCGAGTACCTGCGGCTGAAAAGCCAGATGTCGCTGCTCGAGCGCGAGCAGGTGCCGAACCCCTATTTCTCTGTGCACGAATCGATCACGAACGACCGCACGACGATCGGCGGTCGTGAGATGATCAGCTTCGCGAGCTACAACTACCTGGGGATGTCGGGCGATCCGCTGGTGACGAAAGCCGCCCAGGACGCGGCCGCCCGTTACGGCACCAGCGTCTCGGCCAGTCGGTTGGTCTCGGGCGAGAAACCCGTTCATCGTCAACTGGAACAGGGCCTGGCCGACTTCGTTGGGGCCGAGGACAGCATCGTCTATGTGGGCGGCCACGCCACCAACGAATCGACGATTGGGCACCTGTTCGGCTCCGGCGACTTGATCCTTCACGACAGCTTGGCTCACAACAGCATCATTCAAGGCGCGTTGCTCTCCGGAGCTCGCCGGCGCCCCTTCCCGCACAACGACTGGCGAGCGCTCGACGAATTGCTCCACCAACTGCGGCACGCCTACGCGCGAGTTCTGGTGGTCGTGGAAGGCGTCTACAGTATGGACGGAGATTTCCCCGACCTACCTCGCTTCCTCGAGGTCAAGGAGCGTCATCAGGTCTTTCTGATGGTCGACGAGGCTCATTCGATCGGCACGATGGGACCCAACGGACGGGGTATCGCCGACCATTTCGACGCCGACAGCCGGCGGGTCGATTTGTGGATGGGGACGCTGAGCAAATCGTTCGGAAGTTGCGGCGGGTACATCGCCGGATGCAAAGAGGTTGTCGAGTATTTGAAGTACACGTCGCCCGGATTCGTCTACAGCGTGGGCATCCCGCCCGCCAACGCGGCCGCCGCGCTGCAGTCGTTGAGGATCATCGAAGACGAACCCGAACGGGTCGCCAATCTGCAAGCCAACGCCCGGCTCTTCCTCGCCGAATGCAAGCGCTGGGGACTCAACACGGGACTCGGCAACAATACTCCTGTCGTGCCCGTGGTGACTGGCGATTCAAAAAAGGCGTTGTTCCTGTCGCAGGCGCTGTTTGAGCAGGGCGTCAACGTGCAACCCATCCTCTACCCGGCCGTCGAAAACTCGGCCGCGCGGCTGAGGTTTTTCATCACGTCGGACCACACTGAGGAGCAGTTGGTGTCGACCGCCAAGTGGACCGCCGAGGCCTGGTCGCAGATCGAACCGACCTTTGAAGCGCTCGTCACCGCGCCGCAATCAGTCGATCGAAAAGAGCACGATAAGCAGGGCTGAAGTTGCTATTGCACCGCCCTTGGTTGAACCTACAATGAGGTTCATGGATTTGCGTGGGGAGTTGAGGCAAGGTCCGCCCAACCAAACTCCTCTCTATCTCATCCGTGCCCTAACGCCCCAGGAGGTCAAGTTGCTCACCGAAGCCGAAGTCCAGCGAAGTTTCAAAAACCTGCTTACCCGATCCACCACTCTGGATGATGAGGTCTTCAACAAGGCTGACGCGCTGTTGGAGGAACTGCGACCGGAAAGTCCGCTCCGCCACCGGCTCAGCATTGAACTGGAAGAGATTCGAAAAGCATACTTGGCCTCGAGCAACAACTGAGTAACTGCACTCCGGCGGCGATCACTCGGCCACGATCACTCGGCCACGATCATTCGGCCACGATCATTCGGCCACTGGGAACACCGTCGACGCCGGACGAGACATCGGCCAAGAACTAGAAACGCCTCGCCCAATTTGGACGAGGCGTTTTTTTCATGCGAACGCTGTAGCAGTTGCCGCTACCGATTGATCTCGACGCCAAACGTCAGTCCAGCCATCGTCATGTCTTCTTCGTTAAAGGCGACCTTGTCGCCGCGGCCGACACCCTGAGGAAAGTGCATCACTTGGACGCCTGTCACCAAGGAGATGTCGCGGGTGAACTGGAAGGCCGCTTCGGCTCGAATGTCCAGACCCCAGACGAATTCCACGTCGTTGGCGTTGGCGCGATTGATCACCGTCGTCGTGCGGTCGACATCCGCGTCGGTGGCGCCGCTGTCGTACAGCACCGTGAAGATGTTGTCCGCTTGATTCCACGCCTGGAAATTCGCTAGTGCGAACACTCGCAAATCGTTTGACAACGACCAACGGCTGTGTTGGCCCCAAGTTCGCACGCCCAATTGGCCGCCGACCATGTAGTTGTCCCAGTTCGATTGAATGATGCGAAGCTCTTCGATGTCGTCCGTGTTATTGGGCTGCGGAGCCGTCATCGTCGGATCCGAGTTGAACGTCCGGTAGTAGTCTCGGCGGTGGAAGTCGCGGAACTTGATGTACCGCACGCCCACCAACGGCTCCATCCAGTGACCGTTGTGGAACTGGGGCAGACGAAATGTCTTGTTGAATTCGAAGCCGGAGAGGTCGGCTGTATTTAGACTGTCCGACATCAGGAAGTCGCGAGCGTCCGTCAGCGGATTGTTGCGATCGCCCGTTGGGAAAACGGCGTCGGCCTGCATTTGTTGTCCGCCGCCCTGGCCTCCGCCCTGGTTGTTCTGGTCGGTCGGGTCGTCGTCCGTGTTAAAGCGGTTGATCCGCTCCAGGAAAAACTGATTCGCCGCGCTGGGACCGTCGATGTGAATCGCCGAGAACAACCAGCCGTGGTTTTCTTCGGTCATATATCCGAAGTCCCACCGGTTACCCCATGTGTAGTCGCCTTCGGTGTGATTGCCGAGCGATGTGATGGTCGTGCCGAAGGGCTGAACGGCTTTGGTTTGGTCGCTGGGGCGTGTGATCCAGATGTACATTCGGTCATACTTCCCGAACCAACCCGTGTTGGGAGGCGCCGGGTTGCCGAAGTCGCCCAGCTCCGCTGGCGCGAAGAACTGGAAATCGGGATCAAACACCAACGGGTCGATAAACGGCTGCACGTGTTGGGCCCAACTCGTGGAGGCCATCACTAGTACGGCCGTTAACGACGCCAACCATACGGTGGATTTCGTTCTCGACATGGCTTTTCTCATCCTTGGCGTTCGCATTTACAAGCGACGCGTGCCCCGGGGGGAGACAGCGCGTGCAGATCTTCCTGCTGTGCCGGTAGTATCGGATGCGCCTGTCAAGGAAGTTGAGTAAGAAAGGAAAGCCGTGCCGAAAATTCCGGTAAACCCCTAGCGACAAACGACTGCGGCGCTTTGGGGGGATTGCGTTGAACAAAACAGCAGCTAGCACGGACGCCGGCGCGCCAACCCCACCACCGTTGGCTCAACGCTCGCCTCAGGAGACCGGCTGACAGGTCATCGTTCATTGCCCAGGCTGCGCGGTAGCCGTATACTGCTACCGCTTTCGCCGAACCTTCGCACCTCGAAGCCCACAACCGCGGGCGATCTTCTACACGGGAGGAGTTCCATGCGATCCACGATCAGATGGGCGGCTATCTGGGCCGTATTGCTCACATTCGCACCTCTCCAGGCCCAAGATCAGGCAAAGCAGGGGGACAAGCCCAAGACCTCCACCAAGCCCTTGACAAAGGAGGAGGTGGCCGCGCGCCGGGCCGCCGTGCAGAAAGCGCGAGAGGAAGCAGCTCGTTTCTTGCGGATCCGTCGCGACAAGAAGGGTAAGGCCGTGGCGATGGAGACGTCGATCGTCCGCTATATCTCTCCAAAACATCCTGGAGTCGTGGTCGATCTGGTCGGCGCGGTGCACATCGGCGACAAGAGCTACTACGACGAATTGAACAAACAATTCGTCCAGTACGACGCGCTGCTCTACGAATTGGTCGCACCGGAGGGAGCCAAGCCTCAACCGGGAGCCGGCAATGCCGGAAATCCGGTCAGCGGTTTGCAGGTGGGCATGAAGAACATGCTCGAATTGCAATTCCAGCTGGATTGCGTCGACTACACCAAGGAGAACTTCGTCCACGCCGACATGTCGCCCGAGGAGTTCGCCGCGTCGATGAAAAAGCGTGGCGAGAGCATGACTCAACTGTTTTTCCGGATGCTCGGACAGGGACTGGCTCAGCAGGATCCTTCCGGCAGCCAGGACGCGAAACTGTTCCTGGCGTTCTTTTCGAAGAACCGCGCCCAGCGAATGAAGCAGGTGATGGCTGAGCAATTCCAGGAAATGGAAGCGACGATGAGCGTGCTGAATGGCCCCGACGGCACGACGATCATCACGGAACGCAACAAGAAAGCGCTCGCCGTGCTGGATCGAGAAATCAAGAAGGGGCGGAAGAGCCTGGGGATCTTTTACGGCGCAGGACACTTGCCGGATATGGAAGAGCGTTTGGCGAAGGACGGCTTTAAGCCGTCGGGACGGCGCTGGCTGACCGCCTGGGCTCTCAGCCCGAAATAGGAGCCACCAGAACTCGATCGACGATCTGTCGATTGCCACACTCTTGCCGCGAGACTTGGAAGGCGAGCTGTTTTTCGTAGAACGAACTGACAGCCCCCTCCAATCGAACGCAGTCGGGCTCAACGTCCACGCGAATCCGCTTCAGGTTGGGCCGATGTTGCCGGGCCAAACTGGCGTGCATCCGTTCTTGAATCTCGTCTTCCGTTTTCATGGCGGGCCTCAGATGGGTCGCGAGTAAGCCTAGGTCGCGAGTAAGCCTAGACGGCGTGATCGCCGCTCTCTCCAGTGCGAATGCGGACGGCGTCGTTGAGGTTGGTGACAAAGATCTTGCCGTCCCCGATTTCGCCACTGCGGGCCGCTTCGATGATGGTTTGGATCGCCTCATCGCAACGATCATCGACGGCGACGAGCTCCAACTTGACCTTAGGTACGAAGTCGACCGCGTATTCGGCGCCTCGGTAACGCTCTGTATGACCTTTTTGTCTTCCGAAACCTCGGGCCTCCGTGACGGTCATGCCGGCAAAGCCCTTCTCGACGAGCGACGACTTGACTGCATCGAGAACGTGAGTGCGGACGACAGCTTCAATCTTTTTCATAGTGAGCACTTCCAAGAGGTTGTTTTCCAGCGAGCGAAGGTACACGCAAGCGGCGTGCCGTCGACCGCCGAATGGGCGGCAATTTGCCGATTCACTGGTTTGGACGATCGCCGTCGAACGTCGAACGCTGCGCATTTGCGCGATGGCGCCGCGCGGACGAGCAACATCCGAAGCGACTGCCCGTTCACTTGCTATCACGGCTGAACCGCTTTGCTTTACAGGCTCCAGGCGATTTCGCATACTGGGCCTGCCGTCAGAATAGTGCGAATGCTGAACACGTCACCCGTACGATGGGATGAAACGGATGACCAAAATCGCCATCAACGAACTGACCACCTACCGGTGGAGTTTTGAAGAGGACGTCACCTATTTCAGTAAGGCCGGCGTCGATGGGATTGGAGTTTGGCGGCAAAAACTTTCCGACTACGGTGAAGAAAAGGGCGCCGAACTGTTGGCCGAGTGCGGCTTGGCCGTATCCAGTTTGTTGTGGGTCGGAGGCTTCACTGGCAGCGACGGACGGTCCTTCGACGACGCGGTCGAGGACGCCCGGGAAGCGATTCATCTGGCGGCCAGCTTGAATGCGGCGAGCCTGATCATTTACTCGGGCGCTCGCGCGCGGCACACCAACAATCACGCCCGCCGGTTGTTTCGTGGGGCCCTGAATTCACTGCTCCCCATCGCAGCCAAATACGGCGTGACGTTGGCGATCGAGCCCACGCACCCGGCCGCGCCCGGCGATTTCACATTCCTCACCAGCCTGGACGAAGTCGTCGCTCTCTTGGACGAGTTCGATTCGCCCTATCTGAAACTCGCCTTCGACACCTATCACCTGGGGCACGACGCGTTGTCGTTTGACCAGTTGACCCGCCTGGCTCCGCGAGTCGCCATCGTACAACTCGGCGACGCCGCTGGGCCGCCCAATGGGGATCCCGAACGGTGCCTCCTCGGCAACGGTACGATCCCGCTGGAGCCGCTCGTCGGCGGCTTGCTGGCGGGAGGCTACGACGGCTTCTTCGAAGTGGAGTTGATGGGCCCCGAAGTCGAAAGCACCGAATACGGCGAGTTGGTGAAGCTCAGCGTCGCGGCGGCCCGCGACGTGGTCAGCGGACACGGCTCCGCGCGGACCTGATGGCGAGCTGCGCGCAACTTGCCGGCGATCTAATCGTCGCCCTGTGTTGAAGCGAACCTCCGCGCCCGTCGCGAGTTTGTCGCGAAGTCCCGCCCGGCGGGCACAACCTACTTACCCCTCGCACCCTCTTCCGCCTCCTGCGCACCTTCTTCCGCCGCGCCCTCGTCAGGCGACTGCTTCTTCTGGTCGTCTTTATCCGGAATGACTTCCAGACAGACCAGCTGACCTTCGCCGCGGACATACATCAGTCCGTGCGAGATGATCGGGGCCGCCCAACAGGGAAACTGCAACGATGGCCGGCCGTCTTCATCCTTGAGCGCCAAGCCGCCAACCAAGTCGAGCTTTTTCGGATTGGCCTTCAACAGCAGCAGCGTTCCGTACTCGTTAAGGCAAACGAGGTGGCCATCCACATAGAGCAGCGAACTGCGCGTGATGTCCGGTTCAGTCCAGGTGACCTTGCCCGTTTTCCACTCGACACACCGCAACTCGGCGCTATAGGTGTGTCGCCCACTGGAAACGTAGACGAAGCCGTCAACGTGTACCGGCGTCATCCAATGCGCCTGCGTGGACTTTTCACGCCGCCTCGCTTCGTCGCTCCAAACCACCTCGTGCTTCCCCCGCCCAACTTTGAGCAGCGCACCGCCCGGGCCGTAGGTTTCGGAGATCAAAACCCGATCGCCAACGACGACGGGAGTGCTGGCGTTGACGCTCTCCAGTGACTTGTCGCGCCACTTGAAATGAAAATCCTGCTCGCCGGTCTGAGGGTGGAAGGCGACAAGACCACCGCGCATGAAGGCCAGCCCGAATCGCTCGCCCTTGATCGTGGCGATCTTCATGGAGGCGTAGCTAGCCAGTTCGTCGCTAGACTTGTACTTGACCTCGCCAGTCATCTTGTCGAAAGCGACAATTCCCGTGCCGTTGCCGTCGATGCGGTCCAATTGCCCGGGCCCGATGTCTTGCGCCTCGGGAGGACTGCCGCCGACCATGACAATCAACAGGTCGCCGTCGATGGCCGGAGTACTGCCAACCCCGAAGAAATTCTGGATCACCCCGAACCTCTTGGCCGTGTCGACTTTCCAAACCAAGTCGCCCGAGTAGGCGTTCAAGCAGAACAGCATGCCGCCGGCGCCGTAAAAATAGACGCGGTCGTCGTCGACAACCGCCGAGCACCGGGGACCGTTGTTGTAGCCGTAAAGGTCTTCGTACTCCGTCGCGTACTCGTACGTCCAAAGCTCCGCGCCTGTTTCAGCGTTGAGACAATAGGCTGTGGCTTTGTTCTCGAATCGGTCGAATTGATAGTAACGCCCTCGGCTGATGGAGCCGATTCCGTAGCCGGTCCCGAGTTCTTTCCGCCAAACGATCTTGGGGCGGTTGTTCCTCCAGTCGGTGTTGAGGCCTGTTTCGGTTGACTTGCTGTCGCCCGTGGGGCCGAGAAAAGTCGGCCAATCGACGCCTCGTTGGCGAGTGCCGATGTCGTGGGGATGTCGATTCCCGGGAGCGACGTTCCGCTTGCCCTGAACTACCTCGCCTGTCGGCTCCTTTTCCTCAGCCGCCGGCTCTTTCTCCTGAGGTGTCGGCTCTGGTTCGGGAGCCGGCAGTTCAACGTTCGCCGGAACCTCGGCGATGTCGGTCGTATTGGCTCCCAGACAACCACAACAAAAGAGCGCAATTGACGCAACTAAGGCGGACCGCATAGCCGATTCCTTGATGGACGGGATGGACGAAAGATAGAGAATGGGGAGTTGCCCTTTGTCAGGGGACCGGCCCAGGGGGCCAGGGCGAGTCCAGATTCGAGAACAATATGACGGAAGCCACTGCGGATTTCCAGCGCGACGACAGCTCCGACCGGCTGGTCGTCAACCGGCGGCTGTCGGTTCCCATCGCCGAGTTGGTTTTCACCTACTCGCGGAGCAGCGGCCCCGGGGGGCAGAATGTCAACAAAGTGAACACCCGCGTCCAGGTGCGGTGGAATGTGCTCGAGTCGGAAAGCGTACCGGACGACGTGCGGTCGCGCTTTGTACAGCGGTATCACAATCGCATCACGCGCGACGGCCATCTGATTCTCGCCAGCCAGCGAACGCGAAACCAGGCCGATAACGTCCGCGACTGCCTCGACAAACTCCGCGACCTGCTGGTGGCGGTCGCTGAGCCTCCCAAGCCGCGGAAGAAGACCAAGCCGAGCCGCGCGTCACGCGAGCGACGGCTGCGAGCGAAGCGGCGACAATCGGCAAAGAAACAGAACCGCCGCCGCCCGGCGATGGACGATTGACCTGGGGAGCGGTTAAGGTCTGGGTCTCCCCAGCCCCCTCGTCCGGGCGGTGATCTGGATCGGAAAAAAGATCGCCCGGCAGGCAATTTTTTTTCCCGCCCGGCGAATACCACCTCAAGCGTTGAAAAAACGCTCCTCCGTTCGCTTTCCATCAGCAAGGAAGTCGTCAATGTTTGGTCAACCCCATTGGTTCCGCGAAAAGACCATTGGCTGGGGCGTTACCCCCATCACATGGCAAGGTTGGTTGTATTCGGCCGCCTGGGCGGGTGCGATCTCATTGCCGGCCGCCTACTTGCTGGTCGGGCACGCGCTGTGGATGGAGTCGCTGATCTGGGTCGGTGCGTCGATGACCGCTTTGGCCTGGGACGTGAAGCAAGTTCTTCGCGCGATGAGGTTCGTTCACCCCGATGACGTCTTTGTCATCGATGAGGAAAACGATGTCTCGCAGAAGCTCACCACGTCCAAATTCGAGATGCACATTCGCGACTAGAAACTCGCCACCCGCCCTCATCTTCTTTCCAGCTTCTTCTTTCCAGCTCCGCGATGTTCTGCGGCTCCGCGATCATCGTCCGCGCCGATCATTGATGCCGGCGGAGCAATGCGTTCGCCAGTTTGTTCGTCTCCGCGTCATCGTGGTCCCACAGATCGCGCAGCGAGCGGCGAATCCGCCGCGCCGAGGTGGCCAGGAAGTAGCGCCCGGTTTGCAGATCGTCGCGAGTCTGATCGGCCGGAAGATTCCGCAGGGCGCCGTCGAGCCGGTTGAGCACGCAGGCTCCGACGTAAACCTCGGTCGCCGCATCGGCGACGCGGCCCAGCAGGTACTGGCGATCGACAATCCCCTCGCGGTAGGTCCGCAACAGCCGCTCGACGTTGGCTCCCAAGTTGCGCACGCAGCGCGCCAGGGCGGCCGCGTCCGGCTCCAATTGGGGGCTGCGGACGGGCACTTCAGGAGCCGCGAACAACGAGCCGAGTTTGCGACCGGCGAAGCGACCCAGCCGCCCCAAGTTGCCGATTGGCTGGGCGATCGAGTTGACAACTCCCTCCAGCTCCAAGCCGACATCACGCATGCCCACCAGCGCTGAAAAAGCCCGCAGTACGTCGTTGGCTCCTTCACCAATCATGTTGATCCGCGCATCGCGCATCATCCGCTCGTAAGGCTCGTCGGCGAAGTAAGCCTTGCCGCCGAAGATCTGAATCGTGTCATTCACGATCCGCCACAGCACGTCGGTGGAAAACACCTTGAGCATCGCTGTCTCAAGCATGAAGTCGCTTTCGCCTGAATCGATCAAGGCGGCTGTTTGATAGGTGCATGCCTCCATCGCGAAAGCGCCGGCCTGCATGTGGGCGAGTTTTTCTTTCACCAATTCAAATTCGCCCAGAGTTTGTTCGAACTGGACGCGCTGGTTGGCGTGGGCGGCCGCCTGAGCCACGCAGTACTTGGCGGCGCCCGTGCAACTGGCGCCAAACGTGGTGCGGCCGAAGTCGAGCACAGTGAGGGCGACTCGCAACCCCTTGCCGATTTCTCCGAGCACGTTTTCGCGCGGCACGACCATGTTGTCGAACGCCAAACGGCTTGTCGCCGTGCCCCGGACGCCGCATTTTTCCATCCGCTCTTCGACAACGCGAAAGCCCGGCATGTCCGGCGTGACGATGAACGCCGTCACTTTCGAGCCGCCGCCCGCCGCCGGCGTTCGCGCCATGACGGTCAGTACGTCGGCGATTCCTCCGTTGGTGATCCAGCGCTTTTCGCCGTTGATGACGAATCCCGATCCGTCATCGGTGGGCTCGGCCGTCGACTGCACGTTCCCCGCGTCGCTGCCGGCTTCCGGTTCGGTAAGCGCAAACGCGCTGATCGATTTCCCCGTCGCCAAGTCGGGCAGCCACCGCTCCTGCTGTTCCGGAGTGCCGAACAACACTAACGCGCGCGGCCCGATCGAGTGATGAGCGTTGACAAACAGCGCCGTCGATCCACAGTGTCCACCGAGGACTTCGAGCAATCGGCAATACGATGTTTGGGAGAGCTCCCGGCCGCCGCAGGAACGGGGCAGGCACGCGCCCAACACGCCGAGCCGGCCCAGGCCGGCGACTACGGCGGCGGGAATTCGCGCGTCGCAATCGATCGTGACAGGATCCACCTGCTCGCGGCAAAACTGCGCCAGCGAATCTCGCAGTTGCACCGTCTCGTCGTCCACTGTCAGTGGATACGACAACAACTGGTCCGCGGCGTACTGCCCAAAGAAGAGTCCCTTGACAAAACCCACGTCGCTGAGGCGGTCACCGAGAATCTCCTCAGCTTCCGCGATCTGTTTCTGCCGTTGAGCATCTGTCGACATGCCGGAGTCCCCTGGGCAAAGTTGGCGAATTGCTAAATCATACGCATCTGGCCCGAATCCGCCGAATGTTGTTTGTTCGCGCGGCCGTTGCCGGTGACCGCCGGTCGCTCGTCAGGGCGCCCGCCCGGCTTTGGCCGAGCAACGACCGCCCATTGCCTCCGAAAGCGTACTGATAGCATTGGGGCGTCACTGTCTTGACGGTCCACGAAAGGACGACCTCTCCGTAAACCGATGGTATAATTGAGCAATTCGGGTGAATTGAAAGCTCCCCGCTGTGCTTTGATTCACCAGAGAGCGGCGCGATCGCGGCGGTGAACGCCGCGTTCGACGGCGAACGAGAAACACGAGAATACGATCAGGATAGTCAACCGGCGGTGGGCCGCTTGGGCTCGCTCCGATCAGGTGACATATGGCCCGCAACGACGACATCGAGGACATTCTGGAGCGGTGGCCGTTTGACCCCGAGTCCGTCAATGTCCGCGAGATAGAGGCCGAAGACGGCCGCGATTTGCTGCAGATGCGAATCGACTTGGGCATCCTCCAATTGGAAACCAAAGGGCGTCCCGACGGCGAACGACCCTATGGAGCGGAGACGATTCTCGACTACATCCTCGGACAAGTCGTAAAGCACGGCGATGAGTTTGAGATGGGTGAAGAAGAGTGTGACGAAGTCGACCGCGAGTTCATTCAGTACTACCACCGTCGCATCTGTTGGCTCAAGTTGGCTCGTTACGATCGGGCCGTGGAGGACGCCGACCACACGTTGGCTCTGATGGATGTCTGCGACCAACACGCGACCGATGAACAATGGACATCGTCTCACGAGCAATACCGTCCGTTTGTCATTTTTCACCGCACGCAAGCCGCGGCGCTCGACGCGCTTGAGCAGGGAGGAGCCGACGCGGCGGTCGCCGCGATCAACGGCGGTCTCGATACGCTCCGCGAGTTGTTTGTCGAACAAGAGATCGAGGAGTATTTCGAGGAGAACGAACTCGTCGCGAGGCTGATCGAATTCCGCGAGTCGTTGCGAGACGAGTTCGAGGTCGGCCAGACGTTGCAGGAGCAATTGGCCGATGCGGTCGCCTCCGAGGAATACGAACTAGCGGCTCGATTACGAGACGAAATCCGCAAACGGGCGGACATGCATTGAGTGATTTGAAAAACTCGATCTCCGTTGGCGTTGGCCTAGTCGCCCGGCCTCGCCGTCGCATTCAATTCCAATCCCAGTCATAATGTCGCCATTCCGGCGAGTTCACGATTGTCCTGTCTGGCACACCTCAACCTCAGATCCTGAAAACTCACGATGAAATATAAGACGCTTGGTTTGGTTTGCGGTCTCTTGGCGATTCTCGGATCCGCGACCTTCACCCCTGCGGCCACGGGGCAAGGATTGGTCAAAGAACAGCCCGCATCCGGGCGGTTCGTCAAAACCGATCAGGGGTTTATGGTCCCCTACAAATTCATCATCCCCGGAACGGAAGCCGTCGTTCACATGGCGCCGATCCCCGGAGGCGTGGTCCGAGTCGGCAGTCCCGAAAGTGAGTCCGGTCGAAAGAAGGTCGAAGGGCCCCAATTCGACGTTGTCGTCGAGCCGTTTTGGATGGCCGCCTACGAAACATCGTGGGCCGAGTACAAGGAGTTCATGAACCTGTACGAGTCGTTCAAGGAATTTGAAACTCGCGGCGTACGCGCGGTCACGGACGAGAACCGCGTGGATGCGATCACGGCGCCGACCGAACTGTACGACCCGTCCTACACCTTCGACATGGGCGAACACCCGCGGCAGCCGGCAATCACCATGACTCAGTACGCCGCCAAGCAATACACCAAATGGGTCACTAATGTAACCGGCGGAATCCAGTTTCGTTTGCCGAGTGAAGCCGAATGGGAACACGCTTGCCGCGCGGGCGCTGAAACGGCCTACCACTTTGGCGATAGTCCCGGCAAGCTCAGTCAATACGCCTGGTATGGGGACAATTCGAACGACACAACGCAGCAAGTGGGCAAGAAGAAGCCCAACCCGTGGGGTTTGTACGATATGCACGGCAATGTCTCCGAGTGGGTGCTCGACGAATTGCTCAAGGACGGCTACACCCGATTTCACGGCAAGCGACTAACGGCCGCCGAAGCGGTCGTCTGGCCGACAAAGCTCTTTCCGCGAGTCGTCAAAGGCGGATCGTGGGACGACGAAGCGAGTTCGCTGCGAGCCGCCGCGCGGCTTGGCTCACACGACTACGATTGGAAGGAGGACGACCCGAACATTCCGCTCAGCCCCTGGTGGTACACGAGCGATCCGGCGGGAGGAGTTGGGTTCCGCATGATTCGCCCGCTCAAGACGACGCCCAAGAGAGAGTTCGCCAAGTTCTGGGATGTCGACTGCGCCGAGATGCGCGACGACGTCACCATACGGCTTGAAGAAGGGCGCGGCGTGATCGGATTGGTCGACCCGGATCTTCCCAAAGCGCTCAAGGAACTTGAAAAGTGAGCGAGCGACTCATTCGTTGGTCGCCACGCCGCTCATCTCGATCTTTTGGCTGCTGAGATTCAGCCCCATGCCGTTGAGCACGTTGATCAATGGCGCGGTGCTCATGTCCACGCACACTGTGACTCGCACTTCATCGGAGTCCAGCGTCGTGCCAGGCGACTGACACGTGAGCGAACCGAGCGACGAGTTGCCGCTCGACTTCTCGATCAACGCTCCCGCGTCGGTTCCGAGCGCGATGTTGTGCACCCCCAGGATCGTGTTGATCTCCGTCTGGACTTGCGCGTCCGTCGCGCCTTTGGCCGTCTCGCGGGCGGCGATGTTGGCGGCGTGACTAACCGTGTTTGTCACAATCACAAGAATGCCGAACTGGATCCCGGTAAAGACGAGAATCACGAGAATCGGCAGGCTCAGAATCAACTCGACCGTGACGGAGCCCCGTGGACGACGAGTTCGCGAAAAACGCATGGACGCACCTAATCGGCGTGGATGTAACAATCCCAGTTTTCATCATAGTTGGCCGGCCGCGCCAGGCCACTGATTTTGATCGGACTCGGCGAACATTTTTGATGCGAACCAGACAAACTGGCCCGCGAAGTGCTGCTCTCTCTTCCCTCCACACCATTGCCCACCCGAACCGGCGTTCGTGTTGCAGCCACGCAACATCTCACTCCCGGTGCGCTAACCTTTGGCAACGTGGATCGACAACAACACCTCGCCCCCGACGAGGTCGAACACTCAATTGCAAATGAACTGCCCAAGAACGACAACCAGACGAAACTCGGCGGCGACGCCTCGATCGGGCGTCGTTGCACTGGAAGTGATTCTGTCGTTGCCGATCTTGATCATCGGCGTTGTGGGAGTCCTGCAGTTCGGTGTCTTCTTCGCGAACGCACAGGTGCTCAACCAGGCTTGTCGAGTCGGCGCTTTGGAAGCGTCACACCAAACCCTCGCAGCCGCCATACCGTCCGCCGTCACGGATGCGATCGATCACCAACTGGCTCCCGCCGGGATCACGCGGTGCTATGTCCGCATGGAGCACAACGTGGGCGGGGGAACGACGGTCGTCACCAACGGGACCTGCACTTGCGGACCCACCACCAATCTGTCCCCCACACCGGCCGGAGACTACGTGCGAATCACGGTCTGCGTCGAAGTGACCGATCTGATGCCCAACGCACTGCAATACTACGGGCTCGATTTCTCCAACCAACACGCGTCATGCACGACCGTCTATCGAGTCGAGTAGCCTGGAATCAAAGAACACCAACCAGTGGATCGGATGACCAACTTGACCAGCAACAGTGGAACGCGTTCGAGAAGGCGAGACCGAGGCGGCGTAGCCGCACTGTGGGTCGTCTTGTTGATTCCCGTTGTGCTCGTTGCGATCTGCGTCGCTGTTGAGGTCGGCAATTTGTGGCTCGCAAGATTGGACCTGGAGAACGCCGTTGAGGCGTCGGCGCTGGCGGCAGTCAAGTCGTGGGGTTCAGGAAGTACGACTGCCACTTCGCGCGCTGCCGGTGTCGACTATGCGCGTGCCAACACGGTCGTCGGCCAGACGATCAGCGCGACCGACTTTTCCGCGAACCATACTGCGCCCACCGTCCCAAACCCAAACGGAAACCTCGACCCAGTCAATGGAAATCTCGTTTTTGGTTCTGTCTCTGGCTCAACATTTAGCGACTCAACGGCGCCCGGGGGAGCAAATGACTTCGCCGTTCACGCGCAAGCCTCGTACTCGGTGAACAGCATTTGCAATACGCTGTTTGGCGCCGCGGTTGGGCCCTTCTCAATAAATGCGGACGCCACCGCCGGCTACGCAGTTGGCGCCGGCCCTCCTCAACTGATCCGAATCAGCAATCCACCCTAGGCGCCCGCGATGCCGCTTGAACTCGTCCTCCAACAGATGCTCGCCTGGGCCGTTGGCTTTTCCGTCGTCGCAATTGGCTACCTGCTGACGATTCTGCTGCTATCAGTCTGGCTGCGCCGCCGCGTGAAGAGCTGAGTCGTGCGCGGCGATGAACTCCGCCTAATCGGCGCCAACCCCGCAAAGCTCAGCGTCGCTTTCCATGTAGTTGAAATCTGTACACTAGGTGTCTAATCGCTAGCGGTGCTTCGCATTGCCGGAAGCCGAGACTGCGCGAGCACTTGCGAGAGCCGAGAAAATTTCCACCCGCGACTGGCGCGCCGAGTGCGTTAGCATGTCCTCGCACTTCGCACTTCCCCCGTTCGTTCGTTACTCACCTCAACTATCCTTCCTCCCCAGCAAAGGAGTGTGCCATGTTAGTTCTCACCAGGAAGAGCCAGGAACAGATCCGCATTGGCGATGACATTGTCGTGACAGTGCTGCGAGTTAAAGGCAACTCCGTCAGGGTGGGCGTTGAAGCGCCCCGCCAAATCCGCGTCGTCCGCGGTGAACTGCCGCCCAAGCCGGCGCCCTTCTCGGAACTCAGTGCAACTGACAAGGCAACTGACAAGGCAACTGACGAGCCCGCGCGCTTACCGGCCGCCGCAGAGGCGGCTTGCGACGAAGCGGGAACCGGCGAGCCGGCGGCTTCGGAGGGCGCTGAGACGCCTGAGCGGCGGCCGCTGACAATGAGAGAGATTGTCTCCGCCGCGGTCGCTCACGCCGCTCTGTGACGGTGAACGAACTCAGTCAAATGACCAAACCGCCCACCAATTCGGTGGGCGGTTTGCGTTTGCTCGCCGCGACGTCAGGGTGCGATGCGCGGCTGGCCGCCGACCCGAGCCGGCGGTCCCGGAAAGGCGGCTTGTCGAGTCGGCTGGTTGCGACGAGCCAATTCGGCGTCCATGTCCAGCAGGTGATCCAGCAGGATCCGCCGCACTTCGAGTATCGCCCGGGGGTGCTGATGGACGGTCACATGATCGGCCGGCACGATGACTTCCGATTCGACGTAGTCGAGATGAGCGCTGGCGAACGACACCACGCCGTCGCCCTCGCCCGCAAACGAACCTATCCAGCCGTCCTGCGGAACCACGCCCACGATGTTGTGGTGTCTCACCCAGGGAGCTCGTTGCGATTCCAGCATCACCGGCAAGATCGGCGAATCGGGAGCGAGAGAGTCGATGCTGGTGGTGATCGTCAGGAACTCGGTGTTGCGGAAGACATCGGAATTGTCGCGAATGACGCGTTGGTTCTGCTGCACTAACATCGTCGGCAGCGTGATCAACTTGCGACCCAACCAGCGAGTGTAATCGTTGGCGAATTCGCTGCCCCGATGAGGCGTTCCCAGCGTCACGACTCGCCGCACCGACGGATTCGGCCGGAAGAAAAACGAACTCGCCAACTCTCGTCGAGTTTCGTCGTCGGCGCTGAGGTCTGAGAATGGCTGGTCGCTGACGATCCGCCAAAACTGATCGCCGCTGTCAATCACCTGCAGTCGTGAGACGAGCCCTCCCATGCTGTGACCGACCAACACCATTTGGTCCAAGTGAGGATTGCGCGCGTTGACGTCCAATTTGCGCCGCGCCGCCGCTAAGTCTTCGCGGAACCGCGTCGCGCTGTGCCAGAACGGCTGGCCGGTTGGGTAAAGGTAGAACCAGAATTGATACCGCCGGCGAATCTCCGGGAAACTCCTCAGGTCGTTGAACATCTCCATCCAGGTCAACGGGCTCGACCACAGTCCGTGGACCATGATCACGGGGATTCTCTGCGGATCGTAGGGCTCCAACATGTAGAGTCCGGAGAGTTGTTCGGTCGAGTTGGGATTCAACAGTCCGAGTGTGGCGACCGACTTCGTCTCTTGCAGGGCCGGATGATCGAGGAAGTACCCCAGCGCCGTACTCATGTCGGTTTCCAAGGGGACGATCCGCTGTCCGATCTGAATCGCGTTCGCCGCGCGGGGATCGTGCAGTTCGAGCAGACAGTGCTTGCCGGCGTTCTCGTCGACGTGATGCACGCGCAAGAAGGCGGTCACTGGGAAGCTCAAGCCCGGCGGGTAGAACTGCTCGGCCGCGCTCGCGTTTTCATGCCGCTTGCGAACGGCGATCAGCGGAACGCCCAGCCCAAATGTGTGGTGGCGATTGTTGAGGCCCTGAATTTCGTAGTCGCTGGCGAACTCGAGACTCTCAAAATCGTCATCGTGCCAGGCGGAGCCGTGCATGACGACCTGGACCGTATACGGCTCGCCGCCGACATGGATCTGCTGCGTGGTCCCCGGCTTCAGCATTCCGCCCTTGTTGGCGATGCGCAGCGACCCCTCCAGGCTGACGTTGTACAAGTCGCAGGCGCCGCGAAACTGCGGATCGTAATGATTGCGAATCGCGTCGAAGCGAGGGTCAAACAGGTAGAGATAGGCGTGCGCGACGGCCGCCCCGTAGAAGCTCAAGGCGGCTTCTTTGTCTCCCATCAGATCGGACTTTTTGCCGCGGATGTACGCCAATTCGGCAAAAGCGTAGACCTTCTCCGGCGTCGGCTCGCGGGCGATCTCCTGTTGCAGCGCGGTCAAGGCTTCGTTGGCGTCGCGTTCGAGATCGAATCGACGCAGCAACTGTGTGGTGCGGTCGGTCGGTTTGGGACCGCTGCGACTCAGAAGCTCAAG
>JASMLW010000483.1 GCA_030748485.1 Pirellulaceae bacterium | reverse complement strand
TACTCCTGGATGAAGGGAAGAAGCGCGTACAGCTGTCGCTGAGATCGGCCTTCGCAATCGTGACTTCGATTGCATGCGTCACCGCAGCATACGCTCGCGGCCAATACCTGCTGGGGCACGGAGCAGGACTCTCATTTGGCGTGATGTTGTTGCTACTCTGCGTCTATGCTCTACGGTTACGATCGACACGCATCTTGGGTCGAACCACCTTCGTCATGGTCTCGATCTTGGTGCTTCTCGCATTGATTCGTCCAACGTATCTAAGCCCGAACATTCAATATGCCATGGACATGCAATCTGACGACCGAAACGCACGCGCAGAACTCGGTCGCGTTTTTGACTCTGATCCACAGTTCTCGGAACTACATGCCTCAACCAAACACCTCTACCAAGTTCACGTCCAAGTCGCCGGGACGATTCCAACACGACGAGACCTGGAACGACTGCGCTCGCGAGTCTTCGCGGAGTGTGGATTTGTCGATCGATGCGGAGTGCACTGGCGAGTTCATGTCATCGATGAGTCGATGGTCTTCGATGGGTTTGGAGAGAAGGAATTAACGGCAAGGAAAGCCGGTAATTTTCCAGAATAGTAGCCATCGCGAGTCTACGAAATCGACGACGAGAACTCCGGCGGACGGTCGGACAATCTTCCTGGAGTCGTCCGACAACCACTTCAAGTTCGTCGCGCGACGGCGACCCTAGACCACCACGCCGCCGGCGCTGATCACGGCCGAGACGTTCCAGGAGAGACCTTGGCGCATCTCGCCGTGGGCGTCAAACATCGCCTCGTCGACCGCCGATCGCTGCAGCACGACGAGGTCGGCGGGTGAGCCGGCGCGGAGTGTTCCCACTCCTTCGAGCCCGAGGATCTGGGCGGGCCGGATGGTCGCCGCGCGGACGGCGTCTTCGATCGGCATGCCCGCCGCCACCAGCTTCGACATCACCAGCGGCAGACTGTGTTCCGGTTGAGTTTGCGCGTGGGCGATTTGTGAATCGGTCGAAATGGTGTCGGGCGAGAACCCGCTCGCAAGACACGACTCGGCCACCGCGAATGAAAATGACGCCATCCCATGACCGACGTCGAACAGCACACCCCGCTCGCGGGCGTCGATAACCGCCGCCATCACACGACCATTTTGAATGATGCAGTGGGGTTGCCTGCGGAAACAATAGGTCACGACATCACCGCGGCGGAGGCGATTGAGTTGGTCCGCCAACGGCCAGTCTTCCGGGCGCCGCATTCCGTACAAAAGCGGTAGGCCCGCTCGTTCCGCCGCTTGAAGACCGCGCTGCAGAACCTCGCGCGGGTCCGTCGACTCGCACGCGTGATGGCTGGCGTTGACCGCGATCCCCCAGATGTGGCGGCGATGCCGCTCAATCGCGGCGACGCAACGATCGACGTCCGCGTCGGCGAGGTCGGCGAAGCATCCGGCAGCCGTCGATTCGCCGCGGCGGGAGAGGTTGATCGCCAGCACGACGCGCGTCAAAGACGGCTCAATCGTCTCGGCGACGAACGCATCGACGTTGTCCGCTCCCGCATCACCTTGAGAAAGCACCGTCGACACGCCGCGGGGCAGCAGAAACCGATCGGGCGAAACTCCGAACACCGACCGCGATTCAGCTGGATGAGCATGCAGGTCGACCAGTCCGGGCAGCGCGAGTCCATCCGGATAGCTCAGGCGCTGACGAGATCGGCCCGCGAACTCCGCCGTGATCTCAACCACGCGGCCGTCCCGAACGACAACGTCTCCCGGCGCGTCCCAGGGCGTTTCGGCGCAGATCACGCGCCCTGCGGAAATGACAAGATCAGCCGTGGGTGAGTCGTCGGTCATTCCGCCATCTTACGCGACCGGGTCGGCGATTCCTTGGCTCTGAGAGACGTATCTTGCTACGATGGGCGACGGAGAGCACCCCATGCTATCGATCCTCAGCCCCGATGCAGCGACGAACCGCCGCGAGTTGATGCGGATCGGCGGGCTCAGTCTGCTCGGATTGTCCGCCGGTCAACTCGAATCGTTGCTGGCCGCGAATCCGGCGGGCGGCAGAGCCAAGTCGTGCGTCTTCCTCTTTCTCTTCGGTGGCCCAAGTCAGATCGACTTGTGGGATATGAAGCCGTCGGCTCCGGCCGAGATTCGCGGCGAGTTCAAACCCGCCTCCACTTCCGTCCCGGGGATACAAATCTGCGAACATCTCCCGCGGCTCGCCGAACAGATGGACAAGATTTGTCTGATCCGGTCGATGACACATGGGATGAATGTTCACGGCCCGGCGTGCAGCGAGATTTTTACGGGGCGCGATTACTTCGGCGCTCCGACGACCGACCAGGCCCGAGATCTCGACTGGCCGTCGATGAGTTCGCTGTTGATGCGATACGGTCGATCCCACAACGGTCTCCCCGCTTCGGTCGTGCTGCCGTGGTACCTACAGTTTCCCGGGCAGGCGAAGCGAATCGCTGGGCAGACCGGCGGCCGAATGGGCGAGCGACATAATGCTCTGCTGATTGAAGGCGACTCGGCGGAGAAGGGCTTTCGCGTGGACGGATTCGGTCTGCAGGAGACCGTGCCGATCGGTCGGCTGAACAGTCGGCGAGAATTACTGCAGAACCTCAGCCATCCCGTCCGCCAGGCGCTAAGTGGGCCGACCAACGTCGAGCAATTCAACCGTCACCGCGAACGCGCATACACGCTGCTCAAAGGACGCGCGGGTGAGTTGCTGGATCTCGATCGCGAAACGGTGCAGACCAGACAACGCTACGGCGAGACGATGGTTGGGCAGAGTTTGCTGTTGGCGCGACGTTTGATCGAAGCGGGTGTGTCGTTGATCACGGTGAACTGGGAGGATGAGACGAAGACCGACGGCGTAAACACCTGCTGGGATACGCATCAAAACAACTTCCCGAAACTCAAGAACCTGCTCTGCCCGATCTTTGATCAAGCCTTCCCCGCGTTCATCGCCGACTTGCACGATCGAGGATTGCTCGACACGACGATGGTCGTCGCAGTCGGCGAGTTTGGGCGAACGCCGCACATGGGACAATTCTCGCAAAGCAGCAACACGCGGAAGTCGGGGCGCGACCATTGGCCGAGCGTCTTTACCTCGTTGGTCGCCGGTGGAGGTGTCGCCGGCGGGCAAGTCTACGGGGAATCGGATCACCACGGTGCGCAGGTCAAGGATCGACCCGTCACGCCCGGCGATCTCTCCGCCACGGTCATCCACCATTTGGGCATTGACCCCAAGGCGACCTACGTCGACGAAGTGCAAAAGCAAACTTTCAACTTGAGCATCGGCGACCCGGTTCCGGATCTGCGCAGCTGACCGCCCTCACCATCTTGTCGCGGCGACTTAGGGCGGCTTAAACGGTGGGCTATTTCTTGAGCACGAATGCGGGGACGCCGGCGAATGGTGTGATCGGCCGGTCGTTGTTGAGTCGGGGGCCGGGCGTGCTGCGGCCCGCGTCGATCTGTTTCGTCAACAGGGTGACCATCGACTTGACGCGCTCGGGATGCTTCACCGCCAAGTTGTTCTGCTCGCCGGGGTCGTTTTCCAGATCAAAGAGCTGCACGAAAGGCGCTTGCGCCAATTGCGCCTGACCGGCTACTCGCTCGCCGTGCGCTTCAACGGCGGCGCGCCACGCCTCATCTCGCGGAGGCGAATTGCCGAAGCGGCCGGCGCATCCCGAGCCGGGACAGAGTAACAGTTTCCAGCGTCCCTTCCTGATGACAAAACTGTTGGTGGAGCGCAGTACGATGTCGCTGCGCGGGCTCGCGGCGGCAGGGTTCTTCAAGAGCGGCGCGTAGCTGACCGAGTCGCCGGCGACATCGTCGCCGACTGCGACGCCGGCGACTTCCGCAAGTGTCCGGTAGAGATCGTGGAGGCCCACTACGCCGGAGCTGGTCGATGCGGCCGGCGTAACCCCCGGCCAACGCGCCACGAGCGGAACGCGCAAGCCGCCCTCGTACGCAGAGAACTTATAGCCTCGGTAAACGCCACTGGCGTAGTGCCCTTTCTTCTCCAATTTGCGGAGCTGATTCGGCGTCGCTTGAGGAATGTCGCCCGCGTACAGCGCGGGCCCGTGATCCGACGTGACGATCACTAGTGTATTCTCAGTGAGTCGATGCTTGTCGAGCGCGTTGAGCACTCGGACGATGCAATTGTCGGCGTCCATCACAAAATCGCCGTAAGGACCGATCCGACTCTTCCCTCGAAACCGTTCGCTCGGCGACACCGGCGTGTGCGGGGCGGTCAGCGCGACGTACAAGAAGAACGGTTGTTTTTGTTTCGCTTGCCGCTCGAGGAATTTCTCGGCCTCGGCGCTGAAGTGGTCGAGCACTTCGAAGTCTTCGAAGTCGTCCGCCGCCGGACCGACTCGATTGAAGGCGCTCCAGCCGCGCTGCGCGGTGACCTCGCCGACGAAACGGTTGTTGCGGACATAGACGTAAGGAAACATGTCGAGCGAGCCGGGCAGGATGAAACTTTCGTCGAGCCCGTATTGCCGCGGACCGACCAGCAACGGCTTCGTATAGTCGACATTAGTCGGTCCCTGATTCTCGCCGTTCTTCGTCGGCATCTGCGTTCCCAGGTGCCACTTGCCGACATAGCCCGTTCGATAACCGGCCTTGCGCAGCATCGCCGGAAGCGTGAGTGAACCGGGTTTGAGCCGCGGATTGAGAAATCCCCACGGTCCATCCGGCCGCGGGCGACTGAACCGCCAAGCGTAACGCCCGGTCATGATGCCGACTCGCGTCGGTACGCAAACGGACGCCGGCGCGTGCGCGTCGGTGAACTTCACTCCCTCGCTGGCGAGGCGATCGAAACCGGGCGTGTCGATCTGACAGCGGTCGCCGCCGAAGCACTCCACGTCGCCGATCCCCAAGTCGTCCGCCATGATGTAGACAATGTTCGGGCGCTCGCCTGACTCAGCGTTAACTGTTTGTGCATAGATGAATTGTGAAACAAGGGTCGCAACAACACATGTGGCCAATGTAGTTAATCTGTGTAGTAAATGACGCGGGAATAACCGGCGGCAACCGGCTCGCGTCTTGGCAAGGGACTGGAACATGTCGATCCTCTCTCTCCATCGAAGCGAGCACCACGCTCGATTCTCACGCGCTGGCGCCTGCGGTTTTCGTGCGCAAAAAAAGACCAAGGGGACGGGCGGCAACCCGCATGATGGCCCCTTGGCGGCAAGGAACCGAAACCGGTTCCGCACTCATTGTCTATCCCCTGGACTCCAAGGTCAATTCACGGCGGCAACCGGGCAATCACGAAAGGACAATTGATTAATTGTCTGTGCCTGCTCGTGCAGAGCTACCATTCGTCGCTCGGCCATCAGACGATGGTCCTCTCTTTGTGACTTCGCTGGGGCTGACTGCAAGTAGTGGTCGTGCGGCAGCTTCGTGATGCGGCACGCCGATTCGTTCGGCTTCTTGGTTTTTGTGTTCTTTGCAGCTTCGGCAGTCGGATCGTCGCGCACTGAAAGTCCGAGTTGGTTTCTCATTTGGCCACGGCAGATCTGTTGGTCGCATAGCCGACGCGAATTGTCCCTTCATGTTGCCCGGCGCGGGCGGCGTACCAGATGTGATAACCGTCGTCATGCCACTTCACGTCGTGGGCCACGATCGATCCGCCATCCCAATCGTCCTTGCCACCCACGTCGAGAATTGGGTTCGCCTTCGATTTCGTCCATCGGACACCGTCCGTCGACGTGGCCATTCCCACGCGCGAAGTTTTTCCGTCGCTGCCCAGATACCACATGACAAGCGATCGGCCCATGTGGAGAACGCGGGGCATGCTGTGGCTGTGCGAGTCGAACTCGCCAGACTTGCCCAGCGGCAAGACAGGTTCCGTATTGGTGGGAGTCCAGCGGGCGCCATTGGGCGAAACGGATCGGCAGATGCGGTTTTTTCCATCTACATCTTTGACACACCACAGCGTGAATGATTGACGATTCGTTTGGACGACGCAGGGATGCAAAATGGGGCCACGCAACACGGGGTTAAGTCCTTGACGGCTCCAGCGACCCTGCACGCCGATGAGAAAACTGGCGTACCCCATGCCGCTGCCGTCATCTTTGCCGGCGCCGGTGTAGTACATCATCAACACGTCGCGCTCCAAGTGATAATCGTACGACCTCACGGCGTACGGCATGGTGATTTCCTTGTCGTCCCACTTCATCGGCCGGCCGCTGACCGGCAGCGCTCCCAATCCGCGAATCGGATTCGACGCGGGCTGAGTCCAATGGATGCCATCGACTGAGACGACCCGCTCGATGCCTGGTGGTTTGGCGGCGTGCCAGAGATACCAGACGTCGTCCATGCGCGTGATCGAGAACGAGCTGCGACGCTCATCGCCGTTGGTTTCGAACTCCAGGACGGGGTTCGTTTTGTGTTTCACGAAGTTCGCTGGCGGCGGCGTGGCGGGATGCGGGCCGCGGGCCGCGGCCAAGCGACGTATCGACCGGCACGGTGGGACTATCATCGCCGATCACCATGACGATGCGGAAGCCCATGTGCCAGATATGCTGATAGCGTCTCGCGCCGCCCAATCGAGCGGCGGAGCGTTGAAAGAACCAGGGGAAATCGAACGATCCACCCCGCAACGCGGTTCGACCGCCCCATTTGATGCCCGTCGGGTCGATTGTGACCTCAGGCTGCTGACGACTATAACGCAGCTTGAAGTCAATATCCGCAAAGAAGTCGGACACGTACTCCCACATATTGCCGTGCATGTCGTACAGACCAAACGCATTCGGGCTCTTCTTGCCAACCGGTTGAGGCTTTCCGCCGGAGTTGCCGCTTCCCCAGCCGTTGTACCAGGCGTAGTCGGCCAACTTGCTGCGGTCGTTGCCGAAACACCAGCGGTCGGTGCTGCCGGCCCGCGCGGCGAAATCCCATTCGGCCTCGGTCGGCAGCCGATAGATGCGGCCTTCCTTCTTGCTGAGCCAGTGGCACAGCGCCATGGCGTCGTGCCAACTGACTTCAAGCACGGGATGGTCGTCAGTCTGCGGGAAAATCGACTTCCGCCAGGTGCGTCGAGGCTCCTTGCTCTTGGGATCGATCTCCTCACGCTCGGCGTCGGTCTTGTAGCCGGTGGCTTCCACGAACTTGCGGAACTGACCCACCGTGACCTCGTGCGCCGCGATGCGATACGGTCTTGTCAAACGGACGCGACGATCGGGACCTTCGTAAGGATGGATGTGGTCCAGGCTCCACTGTATGGAGCGCGGATTTCCCCCCTTGTTTTGCTGAATGTCGCGCGTGATCGAGTCGAGTTCTTCCCTGCTGGCGCCTTGACGAAACTCACCTGACGGCAAAAGGACCATCTTCATACCGATCGAATTGGTGTAAACGAGCGGCTTGCCGATGTGCTCGGCCCACTGCTGTTGAAACTGTTTGGCTTGCTCGGCATTAAACGGCGCTTTGGCGAGCGGCGGCGGTTCGGCGGCGCCGGTTAAAGCCGACGCGACCGTCAGAAAAAAGACCGCTGTGGCCGTCGGTGTTGTGTTAGTCATGGCTTGTCGTTTCTGTTCGTAGTAGGTTCGGTCACTTGCTCGTTCCGTGTCCGATCTGGATTCTCATCTTGGTTTCGTCTCCATGTTTGGTTGGGGACGCGGCGTACCAGAAGAGGAATTTGCCGTCGCGGAATATGATGTCGAACGACAACATCGAACCGCCGTCCCAAGCGCCGAGTTTGCCGAGGTCGAGGACCGGTTCTCTGGCTGACTTGGTCCATTTCAGTCCGTCCGGCGAGGTGGCATGCCCGATTCTCCACACCATCGTATCTCCGGTTTTTCCCGTCCAATTGTTGGCGCTGCCGAGGTACCACATGTGGAACGTATCGTCGAGTTTCAGAACGCACGGCCCCGCCTGCGAAGTGGAATCCCAACTGCCTTCGGGGCCGAACGGCAGGTTCATTTTCGGTTGCTTCTTCCACGTGACTCCATCCTCAGAGGTGGCCAGAAAGTTCTTGAACACCCACCCGTTCTTTCCGCCGATCATCTTTCGTCCACCGTTGCCGCAGTAGTACAGGTGGAACTTGTTTTCAGCGACACGGACAACGCACGGGTCCATGACGCTTTCAAAGACCTTCTTTGGTTCGCTCCAGTTGAAGCCGTCCTGGGACGTCCGCATCTGCAGCCCGCCGCCCGCGGGGTGATAGAGGCGGAACGTTTCGCCCACTTTGATCGCGTACGGCATGGCTCCGGGGAACAGCGGGTTCTTCTCGGAATAGATCCAGTTGACACCGTCCTTGGACGTAGCCATGCCGACGTTTTTCTTCTTGCCGAATTGGGCTCCGCCGGAGTAAAAGTGAAACGTATCGCCCGCGTCGAGCACGGTGAAACAACCCAATGTCTGATCGTTCCACGCGCCTTTTTCACCGACCTCGATCACAGGGTTGTTGGGATGCCGCACCAAGCTGCGCGCCAGCTTGGTGTAATTGACCGCGCGCTGTGGCCGGTCTCCCGACCGAGCCACTGGGGGATTTTCACCAGCGCAGGCTAATGCCGGCGCGCCGGTCAGTAACAAGATCGCGGCTAACGTTGGTGTTGTGTTTGTCATGGCTTTTCTTCTCTTTTCGTTTTCCAACTGTTCGATCACTTGCTCGTTCCGTGTCCGATCTGGATTCTCATCTTGGTCTCGTCTCCGTGGCCGGTGGGAGCGGCGGCGTACCAGAACAGGAACTTCCCGTCGCGGTAAATGATGTCGAACGACATGAACGTGCCTTGGTCCCATGCGCCAGGCTTGCCTACGTCGAGAACCGGTTCTTTGGCCGACTTCGTCCAGTTGACGCCGTCCGGCGAGGTGGCGTGGCCGATTCGCCAGGCGATCTTGTCATTCATCGGGCCGCTGCCGAGATACCACATGTGGAATCCATCGGGAAGCTTCAATACACAGGGGCCGGCGTGCGACGCTTCATCCCAAGTTCCCTTCGCGCCGAGCGGCAGGACCGGTTTCGGCTGCCTCTTCCATGTGATGCCGTCGCCGGATGTGGCCACGTAGTTCTTGAACTGCCAGACTTGCTTGCCATCTTTCTTGATCCGCCCGCCGTCGCAGAAGTACATGTGGTATTTGTTTTCCGCGACCTGAACCACGCACGGGTCCATGCAACCGCTCATGACTTTCTTGGGCTGGCTCCACCTGAAACCGTCCTTCGATGTCCGCAACTGCAAGCCGCCGCCGGTGGGATGATACAGCCGGAACGTATCGCCCACCTTGATCGCATACGGCATGGCGCCGGCGAACAGCGGGTTCTTGTCAAAATACGTCCAGTTGACGCCATCCTTGGATGTGGCCATGCCAACGTTTTTCCCTTTGCCGAACCGCGCGCCGCCGGAGTAGAAGTAAAACGTGTCACCGTCATCGAGCACCGTGAAACAACCCAGCGTCTGATCGTTCCATTGACCTTTCTTCCCGACCTCGATCACGGGGTTTTTGGAGTACCGCACCAGGCCGCGCGCCAGTTTCGTGTAGTTGACCTCGCGCCGCGTCGGACGGGTTTCCAATTCGTCTTTCTTCTTCTTGGACGGATTGGAGATCCGTCCTACCTTGTTGGTGTCATCCAGGTTAATCACCACTCGGCAGCCGAAGTCCTCAAGGTAGGCCGTGACGCCGCCGCTGTTGATGTTGGGATGGCAGAAACGCCGATAGGCACTGCGGGCGTACTTGGGATAACGGAACCAGGAACCGCCGCGCAAGACGCGGAAGCGGCCGGACTCAGGGCCCTTCGGGTCGGCCAGCGGAGAATCGAAGTAGTAATCTTCGTCGTACCAGTCGGCGCACCATTCCCAGACGCCGCCGTGCATGTCGTAAAGCCCGAACTTGTTCGACTTCTTCAGGCCAACGTCGTGAAACCAATAATCGTTCCGCGGCGGGTTGCCCCATCGCATGTTGCCGGCGAACTGGGCGTACTCGCCGATCACCGAAGGATCGTCGCCGAAGGAGAATTCGGTCGTGCCGCCGGCGCGGCAGGCGTATTCCCACTGCGCCTCGGTCGGAAGCGAAAACTCGTAGCCGAATTCGTGAGAATTCGGGGGTTTGCGATCGTCGTCCGAAGTCTCACGGCTTCGGCTACCAATGCGCGCTTCCTTCTTCAGCGCGGCGATGAATCTCTGGCAGTCATGCCACGTGAGCCCGTTCATGGCCTTGGCCGGGCCGGTCATGTCGCCCTGCCAGGTTCGTAATTCCGCCAGACGCTTGTCCTTGCCCAAGAGCCGTTCCCAGAGGCTTTGGGTGACGACGTACTTGGCCATGTAAAACGGCTTCGAGATGACCACGCGGTGAATCGGTCGTTCATCTCTCGGTCCCTTTTCCGATCCCATGAGAAAGCTGCCGGCGGGGATCAGCACAAACTCCATCTTGTGGTTGCCGATGTTGATGGTCAGCTCGCTTGGCAACTGTCTTTTCAATTCGCTCTTCTTCAACGCCGCGCGGACAACGGCCGAGTTCGCGCCGGGGTCGCGCGCCTTTTGCCGCCGCGCCGCGTCCGGGTCAACCGCCGGTGGCGCGCCTTTGATCCCTTTGATCCGCATGGCGACTCGGAAGCCCTGGTGCGGGTGCTGCGTGGATCGCTGCGTAATCCGCATGCGGTAGATCGATTGTGAACCCCAGCGCGCCCAGTCGTATGAGCCGCCGCGGATGATGCGCCGCAGATCACCCTTTTCGCTCTGGACCGCCGGACCGGTCGGATCATTGAGCGGCGATTCTTTGTAAGAGAGCCGGTGCCAATAGTCGGCGACGTACTCCCACACGTTGCCGTGCATGTCGTACAGGCCGAAGGCGTTCGGCTTCCTGATTCCGACGCGGCTCGGACGTGGGTTGTTGGTCCACTTCTTCGTTTTCGGGTTCTGCGTCGATACGAAGGCGTAGTCGCGCACGAAGCGCTCGTAGGTTTCGAAATCCGCGAAGCTCCACGGCGTGGTGGTTCCGGATCTGCAGGCGTACTCCCACTGGG
>JASMLW010000482.1 GCA_030748485.1 Pirellulaceae bacterium | reverse complement strand
CCTGGTCGATCTTCAGTACTTCGCACATCACGACGCGACCGATGTAGTCGCCGATGTCGCCGGGACGCCGAATGTCCACTTGGCTGGCCGGCAGGAAGACGTTGACGCCGATATCGACGAGCAGCCCGCCCTTGATCTTGCGGACGACTGTGCCGGTGACCACCTGGCCCTCCTCGACACTGTCCATCATCTCTTCCCAGACGATGATCTTCTCAGCTTTCTTCTTGCTGAGCGCGATCATGCCGTGCGGATCGTCCGCGCGACCCGTCTCGTCTTCCATGTCCTCGATGAGGACCTTGAGGGTCTGGCCGATTTCCGGCGGCTCCTCATGATCCTCCCACTCGGAAAGCGGAATGGTTCCTTCGCTCTTGAACCCAACGTCGACCAACGCCGCTTCGTCGTCGATTCGCACGATCGTTCCGTCGACGATCTTGTTGACGTCAAAGTCCTGCGTATCGCTGATGTCGGCGTCCAACACCGCGATCTCGTCCGCAGGGAAAAGCTCGGCGATCGCCGAGGAGATGTCGTCGTCCTCAAGGGAGCGAATGAGATTCCGGTTAACCATTGTGTCTGTCCTTTGGCGCCAAAGACGCCGAGTTCTGATGGGCAACAGCCGCTGTGTTGATCACCAGAAACGCTGTTGAAGGAATTGGGCGGCCGCTCGAGGCGCCAGCCTACGAGCCGGTGGAAACGCGTAAATTTAGCAGAGGCATAGGTTTCCCACAACGCCGGCGCCGGCCGTCGGCCACCCGCACAGGCCGCCAGATGAAGAGCGCCACCGTTCGCTCACCACGCGCCGCCAGACGTCTTGTCGCTGACCGGTTGAGCCATCCAGATCGCGCTCGTCGCGACTCTTCGTCTCACCCGGCCGAGCCTCTTCGCATCTCAACTTGAACCCCCACGCGGGCGATCTATTCCCGCCAATCGCGCCGCCGCGCAACGCCAACTTCGTGGCGAACTACGCCGCCCACTTCTCGGCCAACTCAACTGCCCGAGCGGACCGAGTTTGTTGACGCCCGGGTGTTTGGAACTCACTGGCGGCGGGCGAAATCCGCCGCCCGCAATAACACACCATTGAGGTCGAGATTCCCCTGAGATTCTGAATGAAGTTGCACGTATCGAGCGCTGTTGATATTTTCTACGCCGTGGCTGGCGGCAATCACTCGATCATTGAGACCGCCCGCTGACAACTCCAGGCGATGAAAGGACGATAACCATGTTGACCGTCTTTGGATCCGCACCTCGAAGAAGTGGCTACTGCGACGGCGTAAGTCGCCGCGGTTTCCTTAAGATCGGCGCGCTGGGCGTCGGCGCCTGCGGGCTCAATCTTGCCGACATCTACCGCGCCGAAGCGGCGCGGGGATCCTTGGGACACAAAGCGGTCATCAATATCTTTCTCGGCGGGGGGCCACCTCATCAGGACATGTGGGAGATCAAGACGGAAGCTCCCCAAGAAATCCGCGGTCCGTTCCAGCCGATTTCGACAAACGTGCCCGGGATCCAGATCGGCGAGTGTTTTCCGAAGATCGCTCAGATCATGGACAAGTCGGCCGTAATGCGAGCGGTGGTCGGCTGCGAGGAGCGGCACGATTCATTCCAATGCATGACTGGTTGGCGGCACAGTGAGTTGCGAACGATGGGCGGGCATCCGGCTATCGGCAGCGTGCTGAATAAATTGCACGGTCCGGTCCACCGCAGCGTTCCCCCGTACGTCGGAATGGCGACGGCCGGCGTATGGCGAAATCCGGGTACTCCCGGATTCCTCGGTCCGACCTACGCTCCTTTCGTTCCCAACGGCCAGGGGTTGGCCGACATGAAACTCAACGGGATCACGTCCGAGCGTTTGGGTGATCGCAAGCAGTTGTTGTCGAGCGTCGACCGCTTGCGGCGCGACATCGATTCGACCGGCCAGTTGACCGGGCTGGACGCCTATTCTCAACAGGCCTTCGACGTGCTCACTTCAAGCAAGTTGGTCGACGCGTTGGACGTCGCCAAAGAGGATCAGGCGATCCGCGATCGCTACGGCGACGGCAAGCCTTTCAAATATCAATACGACGGCGCCGCCACCGACAACCAATTGATACTGATCGCCCGTCGGCTAGTCGAAGTCGGCGTCCGCTGCGTCACGTTGACGTTCGGGCGGTGGGACAGTCACGGCGACAACGAGGGACTGGTCCGCCATCACGGCTCGCGGATCGACCAGGCCGTCCACGCGTTGGTCACGGACCTCGATGAACGCGGCATGCTGGACGACGTCACCGTCTTGGTTTGGGGTGAGTTCGGGCGGACTCCGCGGATCAACAAGAACGCCGGACGCGACCATTGGTCGCGAGTCAGTTGCGCGTACATGGCTGGCGGTGGGATCCGCGGCGGTCAAGCGATTGGCAGCACAAACCGCCTGGGCGAACACGCCAAGACGCGCCCCGTCCACGTGCAAGAGATCTTCGCCACGCTTTATAGAAACCTCGGGATCGAGACGAGTACCACGCTGGCCGATCCCACCGGGCGACCGCAGTATTTGACGACGATGGATCCGATCGGCGAATTGCACTAAAGCGCGCTGCAAGATCTTGTGCCGTTGGAGGATTGTGGATGATCTGGAGACGGGGGCGTCGTGGACGACCTTGCGATCAAACGAACCGCTCCCACGTTCTGGCGAACGAAACTACAAGCGCCAACGTAGCTACCGTCGCCAGACGGTGGGGCATCGCGGACGACCTTGCGAAGTGGTGAATCGATTCCACGCTCTGGCGAGCGTAGCCACAATTGCGAGCGTGGCCACAATAGTTAACGTGGCTACCGTCGCCAGACGGTGGGGCGTCGCGGACGACCTTGCGATCAAACGAACTGCCTCCACGTTCTGGCGAACGAAACTACAAAGCTGCCGGTCGAAGAATCTCATACGGCGCCTACGAGTCGCAGGGCATACTCAAGTCGAGTCCGACGCTGGGGCGAATGATACTCCTACGTGTTCGGCGCGAGGCTTGTATCCTTGGCGATCGCGATGCTTTTAGGCGCCGCGTTCGAGTCGCCGGCGCGCGCGGCGGGCCCGGTCGTGGCAGGCGCGAATCCGCCGCTCCAATTCGGCGAGCAACTCGCGGTCCTCCAAGTCGCGCATCTGTTCGACCGTCAGCGGTTCGCCGATGTCGATGTGCAGTGTGGCGAACCGCGGCAGTTTGGCCGAGCGGGGCCAAGCGTCGTAGGCGCCGTCGATCGCGACGGGGATCAGCGGACCTTTACCGCGCTTGGCCAGCGCGCAGACCCCCGGCATGAGCGTCGCGACTTCGCCGTCCTCGGTCCTGGTGCCCTCCGGGAAGATCAACACCAGCTCGCCCCGCTTGAGGCGTCTGAGCGTTTCGCGGATGCCATCCAATCCCATGCCATCGCGATCGATGGGGATGGCGTCGAGGAATCGAATCAACCAGCCGAACAGAAAGAAACGAAAGAGCGAGCGTCGGGCGAGATAGTTGAGGCGGCGATCGCAGGTGAGTCCGACCAGCACGGGATCAAACATGCTCTGATGGTTGCTGCAGATCAGGCCGCCGCCCTCGGTCGGGTAGTTCTCGCGACCCGTGCACCGCAGGCGGAAACAGAACACGCCGATCAGCCGAGCGAAAACTCGAAACAGATGGTAGAACCGCCGCTGCGCCCAGGTGCGTTGCATGGCGGCTACTCCTGGGAAAGTCGCCGCAGGACGATTCGTTCGAGTGCGTCGACGACGTCGGTCCGCGGCATGCCGTCGGTCAGAACTTGGATCGCGTCGTCGGCCTTCACGAGCCGTCCGACTTCCCGTGTTTCGTCGCGACGGTCTCGTTCGTTCTGTTCGTTAAATACATCTTGGTAAGTCGGAGTTTCGCCGCGCCGCTTGAGATCCTCGACGCGCCGGCGGGCGCGTTCTTCGGCTGTCGCCGTCAAAAAAATCTTGCAGTCGGCGTCGGGGAAGACGACGGTTCCCTGGTCGCGTCCCTCGGTGACAATCGCCCGCCCGGCCGCCGCCTCGCGTTGCAGTTGCACCAGGTGAGCCCGCACGGCCGGCTGATCGGCCGCCAAGTGGACAACGCGGGTGACGCGCGTCGCGCGAATCTCATGCGTGACGTCGTTGTCGTCCAGCCAGACGCGCTCACCGTCCAGTTGAATTCGATGAGCCGTGGCGAGTTCAGCGACGTCCCGTTCGTCGGACCAGTCGACTTCACCGCGCAGTCCGGCGAGCGCAACGCAGCGGTACATGGCTCCCGTGTCGAGGAATTCGTAGCCGAGCCGGGCGGCCAACTGTCGCGCAACCGAACTCTTCCCGGCTCCCGCCGGCCCATCGATAGTCACCACGGTTTGGGTGTCCGACATGAACGAGCACGTTCCTCAATGCGCAGGCGACGCCCACTTCGCTTCAATCTCGACCCACTCATTCGCCGCCAGCTCCAGTTTGGCGGCGCCGTCGTCCAACGCGCAGTCGCCCAGCGATTTACCCCGGAAGTCGACGACCCGGACGGCGCCGAGCGGGCGGAAGGCGGACAGCTTGGCCCGCGCGGTCCGCCCCGACGTCTCCAGCAATCGAGCGCGGAATCCAATGACGGCGTCGCCCTCCACCAGTGGCGACCAGTGAGTCGACACGACATTGCGGGAGTCGATGTGAAACAGGTAACTGGACGCCGGTGTCGGCGCGGCCGCCGTTTCCGCCACCAGCGTGGGCGGACAGAGAAGGTTCATCGCTTCGTTGAGCGGGTACTTGAGATCGATGCCGACCCCCAGCGTGAAGCTGCGCGCCCGTTCGCCCCGCACGATGAGCAGGGAGTCGAGCATGCGGTATCCGGTGCGGTGGTGGTAGGGCAAGCCGCCGGTCAGCAGCGTCGTGCTGGTCGAGCCGTTCTCGAGTTCGATGTACGTCGGTGCCTCGAGCCGTTTGGTCTCGCCCCCGTGTCTCATCTGGTGCAGGCCGCGCCAGGCGCCGGCCGCCTCGTCCGCCCAAGCGAATCGGCACGCGTAATACGAATTCCAGGCGTCCGACTTTGGCTCTTCACCCGGCTCCAACTCGATGTCCAACCGCAATACGCGACTGCCTTTGCACATCTGGTAACGCTGCTCGAACTTCGCCGTCTCGGAGCCGTCCTGCCGCAGCAGCCGTCCGCGGCACGTGATTTCGCCGACTGTGGTCGTGTTGCGAGTCACCTCGACCGAGTCGGCCGCCATCACCGTGTACGGTTCGGAGTCATCCTGTTGGTACGCGCCCGGCACGGCGGCCGGCGTCGGCAATCGAAACGCCAGTTGTTGAGACAACCGATTGCCGCGAGTTGAGTACTCATAAATCGCACCTAAGGTTCCCGTCACGGGATCGATGATCGCCTCGAAGAACTCATTACGCAGCGCGTGTTCTTCCTCGTTGGCCAGCAGTTGCGGGCGGCGAACTCTCGTCGGCTTCGCGGCCGGCGTCAACCAGGCGTACCCCATCGACGGAGTGTCGACCATCACGTGCGGCGTCGATGCGTCTGTCGATGCTGCATAGACGGGTCGCTCAACAGTCGGCGGACCGGAGAGGCCTTTCGCGTCGACCCCATTGCGGCGGACGAACAGGGTTGGGTTGAGTACCAGCACGCCGTTTGCAGAATCTCCGCTCCGCGGCAGACCGGCGGCGAATTGGTCGGCGGCTGTTTGCAGGGCGGTCTCTAAATCTCCATCCAGTCGCCCGTCATCCTCATCGGCCGATTCCAACGCGCGGTCGACCTCCACTTTCCATTGGTTGTCGTTTGCTTTCGGCGGACGACCTTGCATCAGGCTGCTCAGCGTCTCGAGCGCCTCCAGATTTTCAATCGCCGCGCGGCGGCGCCAGTAACGCGCCGGCGCCGAAATCGGATCGGCCTGCCTGCGGATAACGGCTTGCTTGAGATACGGTGAGCGATACTGGTCCGCCTCGAAGCGGTCGCCGTGGTACGGGGCTTCGGTGTTGGCGAAAAACTCCTCGATGCGAACGAACTTTCCGAGGCACGACGTGTAGCGCGATGTCCGCACCAAGTCGTCGTGCCAACACGAATACTGTCCCGGCCAATGAGCCAGGCAGAGCGTCGCCACATGATCGGTGTCCATCGTCTCGCCCAGTTTCAGCGCCAACCCCAAATAGGGATCCGGCTTGCTCGCGTCGACCGGGGGGCGACCGAGCGCGTCGATGGCGCTGCCGTCGACGCTCTCCCAGCGAACCTTCACCTGCGATCCCTCAGGAAAACGCCCCTCGTCCAGCGTTGCGTGAAACGCGCCTTCGTAACCCAGTTTCTGGAGCACCTGCGGCATCGCCGGCGTTAAGCCAAATCGCCGCCTGCCAAACACTCGGGGCGCGGCGTCCAAGAGCCTTTCGTGAATCTCCAACGATCGGAGCCACTGATCCAACATCGACTCGCAAGACATGAGCGGCCAAGGCGCTTCGCCCAAGTCGCCGGAGATCACGCCCACCCGCTGCTCGGCCAAACCCGTCCGCAGCGCCGCCAGAGTCCGCGGGTGCTCGGTCGCCATCCGCTCAAGCAACTCAGCATTCAGCAACAAGTTGGATGTGCCGCTCGATGTCAGCTGCTGCTCCAGGGTGGAACCGAGCGTCGACGGGGCGAGCAGCGTGATGTCGAGCAAATAGGACTCGACCGAGTAGTAGTAGTCGCGCTCCTCCGACAAGACGTCAAAGCAAGACGCCAAACTGGCCCGCGGATCTTTGCTCGCCGGCGCGGCAGAGGACGGCGCCTCATCCGCGGGTGGCTCTGCATCGTCGTCGTCAATCTTGGTCGTCGATTCGCTATCGCCGGCGCCGCTGTCACTGGCGTGGGCGTCGCTGTCGTCGACTTGCTGCCCGAGGGCGACGGCGGCTGCTTTGACAACAAGATTGTCGAAGTGGATTTCGTCGAGGTTGCTGGAGTACCTCATTTGCCGTGTCAGCAGTTCGATCTGCAGATAGCAGTAGCCGAGGGCCAGGAAATCGGCGGCCAGATCCTCATCGACGTCGGTTGGTCCATTGAGGTGTTTGAGCGCTTCGGCAAGGATTTCTTGCCGATCTAGTTTTTTTCTTATCACGACCGCCCCTTCGTCTTTGGCTCGTTGGACGAAGCCCGTGGGCAGTTCGTTCAGGGCGATGGCGGGGATGACCAGCAGGTGGCCGCTCAGCTGATCGGGCGGATCGTCAACTCGCGCCCAACTGGGCATCTTGCCGACCGAGTGGATCAAAGCTGGGTGCCAAAGAGCCGTCCAGGCGGCCAGCAGTCCCTGGGCGTCATCCCCTTCGTGATGGACGGGGAAGTCCTCCAAACTGTGACAGGGCAGGAGGATAGTCAAATCGGTGTATTTCATGGGGCGCTGCTCGGTCGCAGGTTTTCGTATGGAGCCCCCACGATAACCGGCTC
>JASMLW010000481.1 GCA_030748485.1 Pirellulaceae bacterium | reverse complement strand
GAGGTCGAAGTCGATGAGCTTGCTTTTGGCGCGAGCTTGCTGCGCGGTGACTCGATACGTCGTGATGTCCAGCGTGACGTTATGCGATTTCAGAATCTCTCCTCGCTCGTCGCACCACAGCGTTCCAGTCAGCGTCACCTTCGCCGCATTCGTTTTGGTGGCGATCTCCATCAGCTGAGCAGTGGAGCCGTCGAGCATCGCCGTGGGTCCGCGGCCGATCGCTTTCAACTCGACCGTGGCCGCTTCATTGACCAACGGCGCCAGCATCTTCAGCGTCCGCATTTCGCCCTCTTCCAGGGGCTTTTCCAGCAGCGAACGCGCATCGGCGAAAAACCCGCCCCAACCTGGTTCCCAGTCGATCGCATTCGTCTGCTTCTGAACTCCCAGGTCGGTGCGGATCACCAGTCGCGCGTCCTTGACCTCTCCGGCCGTCTTTAGTTTTTGCCTGCCCGCGTCCGCCTGGGTGGCGAAAGAGACCAATTGGCCAGCGGCGTTTTCGAGGCACTCCGCTTCGAACCGCTGTTTCGTGCGCTGCCCAAATCGCAAGATCTCGCTCTCGTCGGCGATCTTGACTCGCACGAACTGTTGGTCGCCGCGGCTTCCCTGCTCGATGGTGACGTGGGAGAAACCGACTTTGGAGTTCTTGATGAATGACGCATCCCAAGTGTCGCGGACGACCTTCCATTTGATCTCATCGGAGGGCTCGTCCGGATCCGCGGAACTTTGGCCGGTTCCGCCGCTCGTCCCCGCTTGGCTCGCTTGACCGCCACCCGTTTGACTGGTCGGTCCCCCGCCGGCTTGACCGCCCGTTTCCGGGTCGGCGCCGCAGCCGACGAGAAGCAACAGAAACAAAGCGGCGGCCCAGGGGATCCGTTTTCCCAACACGCGCCTCTCCTGACGGGTCGTTGAAATCGTCGTATTCGTCACACCTTTCCCTTCCGTGAACTCTGTCGGCGGCGCGGCGTTCGAGCAACATGTCGCGGGTCCGCATCGCTGTGATGACGAGGGGCAACGCCGAGCCGATCAGTATACCAAAGCGGGCCGCAAAACCGGCCCCGGACGGCCGCACACTTCGCCTAATCGGCTATCGCGTCACGCGTGCGCCGACTTTTTGGTCCGCCCGGCGAGCCGGTCGGGCGGTCAATAACACGCGTGCTAGACTTCAGAGTCTGGTCGCGATCGGGCCTCCTTACGCGAGGCAATGGTGCGGGCAGGATGGTTGACCCACAAGCCGAGCGTCTTGCCGCGGCTCAGCTGATTCAAGTGAATCAGTTGGTTGCCAAGATGGCGATTCCTCACCCGTCCGCGCCACCCAATCGTGACCTACGTTTTGGTTATTAGCAGGCTCCCACGGCGAATCTCCCCGCCAGCGCCGCCCCCAACATGACTCGCTGACACTGGTGTAGAGGTCGACGATGGGTTTCCTGAAGCGATTCTTCAAAAACGTCTTTCACGATGGCGCCCCCGAGACGCAGGGCACCAGCAGTTTCGAACACCTCTCCGAGGAGGAACTCGAAGCGCATCTCGGTGTCGGACGCTACGGCAGCTTCCGACTGACCGACGCCGTGCGACCTTCCTACGATCTGCAGGTCGTTCCCAAGACGGGCTTTCGCCACGACACCTACCTGGATGAAGAATCGCAGTCGACCGTGCCGGTCCTGATGGCGGCCGCTTCGCGCGACGCCCTCTTCGAACTGTTCATGGACTTGATTGAGCCGCTCGGCAGCGAAGTCGACGTCGTGCTCGAAACGAGCCACAACCGCGACAGCACGGGTCACGTCGATATGTATCGCGAACACATCGACATGCCCGTTCTCAAAAGCATCCTCTACGACTACGAGGACTTGCTGCTCAACGACGGTTGCACGGGAATCGCCATCCTCAACCCGGCCGTTCCGCAGGAAGTTCAGTTTGACGAGCACAAGCTGCTCATCGTCTACGGCAGTCCGCTGGAGAACTACGAGCACGCGCTCGATGCGCACGAGGTTCCCTGCGACGACCAGATGAAGTTCATCACCGAAGCGGAACACGTGCACTCGTCGAGCGACCAGTTCGCTCAGCAGTTTGACGAGCTTCGTCTGCGGCTGGGAATGGACGGCATGTTTTAGGAGTCGACGCGCCTCGCTTGGTCCACCGCGCGATCCAACCAGCCGTCGAGCGAAGATCGCGCCGCGGCAATCAACTCTAACCCAGATCGCCGAAGCACTATGCAAGCCAACCCGCTGCTCGCCCATTGGAAATCATTCTCCGCCGCCTTGCGAACCCATTGGCGAATTATCGCCGTTCCGGTGATCGCCTTCCCGATCCTGGCGGCCGCCTTCGCCCTGGTTCAGCAGCCCACCTGGAAAGCCTCGCAAGCGCTCTTGATTCGCGATGAGACGAGTGGCGAGGACGCCCGCATCGGTCGCTTCGACAGCATCGATGCGATGAAGACCGCTCAAGAGACAATTGTCGAGATCTCCCGCAACCGATCGGTGGGGGCGGCCTCGTTGACCCAAGCCGGTCCTCCGACTGGCCGCGCAACCACCACTTGGCCAACTTCAGACGATGTCGCTCAACTGCTGGACCGGATCAGCATCACCGCGCCCAAGGGAGCCGAGTTCGGTCGCACGGAAGTCTTCTACTTGAGCGTGAAGGACTCCGATCGTCAACGCGCAGTGCTGCTGGCGACTGCGGTCTGTGATCAACTCGACGAACGACTCAGGGCGGTCCGCAACGAAAAGGCGGCCGAGGTGATTCTCGAGTTGGAGCGGACGACAGAACTCGCCCAACAAGCGCTCGACGACGTGACGGGAACGCTGGAGACATTTGAACGACAGGTCGGCAGCGATTTGGGCGAGTTGCGGAGCCTGAACGAGTTGGGATCGGGCGACAGCAACTTGCGGATCGCCTCGAACGAAATCAAAAACGAAACTCGGCAGGCCGAGGCGACGCTCCAGTTGCAGCAAGAGTTGCTGCGCGTGTTGCGCGAGGCCGCTGAAGATCCCGACCGCATCGTCGCCACGCCCAATCGGCTGCTCGAAGCTCAGCCATCGCTGAGAAAGCTGAAAGAGGGGCTCGTCGACGCGCAATTGCTAACCGCCCGCTTGTTGGGAACGATGAGCGAAGATCATCCCCGCGTTCGCTCAGCCCGCTCAGCCGAACAGGAAGTCCGCCGCGACTTGCATCGGGAATTGGGGGGCGCGGTGCTCGGCTTGGCGTCCGACATCGAGGTGAGCGAGCGACGCGTGGCGGCGCTGCAGCAAAAACTGACGGACGTCACAAAGCGGCTCGACAGCCTGGCCGGCGTGCGAGCTCGTTACCACAACCTGGTCGCGCAGGTGCGACACAAGACGACCATCCTCGAGGAGTCGGCCAAGAAGCTGGCGGCCGCGCGGGCCGTCAAGAAGGGAGCCGAGACGTCCTCGCTGCTGACTCGCATCGACCGGCCCGACACGGGCGACGGCCCGACCGGCCCCGGTCGTTTTCTGATTGTGCTCGCCGGACTGGCCGGCGGACTTGCCGCCAGTGGCGGGCTGACTTTCCTGCTGGCGCCCGTCAACGGACAAGACACGGGGCGACGGTGGACCGATCAACTCTGGGGCCGCCGCAAGAACGACTCGACGCAGTCGACGGCGGGTTGCGGCTCGGCTCCGCAAGCCAACTCGCGGCAAGCCGAAGATCGACCCGGTCGCGGTCGTCGCGCTGACGATCGGCCGACCGAACCGCCCGCCGCCCAACCTCCCGCGCGGCAAAGTTCCAGCGCGGACCCCAACGACGAGCGGAGCCCGGACGATCGCCGAACTGGCGACCGCCGCCAAGGCAAACGTCGCCAGTAGGCTAGCTCCCTTGTACTAGCTCCCTTGCACGGCCCCGCCGGCGAAACACCACAGATTGCCAGCGAAGTCGTGGACGAACAGCAAGTTGCCTGTGATCGCCGGCGCCGTCTTGACGGGTGTGCCGAGCCGATGCTCCCAGACCACGTCGCCCGCCCGGTCGACGGCGCGGATCGATGTGTCGTCGTGACCGAACCATGCCAGGTCGCCGGCGATCAAGGGAGTCGAACTGCCCGCCAACGCTTGCCGCCGCGATCGTTGGAAACGGTCCGCTTCGCGACCGCACATCACCGTGCGACGCGTCGCACCCGTCTTCAAGTCGAGGATTCTCAAGTCCTCTCCGTTGACCAGAATCTGGTCGTCCCAAACGACGGGGATGGAGTTCTGGTAACCCGCGTTGGTCAGCCCCTTCCCCCAAAGCAAATCTCCCGTCCCGGCGTCGCGGACACGAATGCCGCTGGAGCCGTTGTAGATCAACTTCCCGTCGACAACGATGGGAGCCGATGTCGATCGCGAAGTCTCCTCGAACGAGTAGACTTGATCTCCTTCCGGTAGACGAACAGCGCTGCCTCCGCCTCGCCGCACGCTGTACATGATGCGATCGAACACGGTCGCGAACGAAGCGTAGTAGCCGACGTCGCCCGGCAGTTTGGCGAGTTCCTTGCCTGTGGCGAAGTCCAACAGGTGTTGCGGTTTCTGCCAGTCGCTGACGAGCAGTCCGTGTTCGGTGGGCACGGGCGGAGTGTTGTTGATCGCCAACGGCCGCCCGTCCCGGTAGGCGGCGTTCAACGGTTTGCTCCACAGCGGCCGTCCCGTGTCGGCCGCGAAGGCGGCGACCCAGCCTTCGCCCGTGACGGCGTAGACGACCTGATCGTGAACGCTGACCGGGCCGCGGATGTCGCCGCGCGGCGAGTCGGCTTTCCAGATTTGCTTGCCGGTGGCCGCTTCCAGGCACAGCACTCCCGCGCCGGGGGCTCCCGCGTTGGGATTTCCGACAGAAACAAAAACGCGCGCGCCGGCGACGACCGGTGAGTTGTGCAGCACGTGTGTACTGCCAGTGTGCCTCACCCAAAGCGGGGTCGGGGACTGCGCTTCTCTGTCTGATCCCTTACCGCTCCGCGCAGACGAAGCGTTGATTCGTCGCGGAGGAGTTCCGCTAAGCACGTAGGGGAAGTCCGCGCCCGGCTTGGCGAGCGGCTGGGTGTCGGAGGTCACGATCACCGTCTGCTCGCGTCTCCAATTCTCGCCGCGCGCATCGATCGCCTTGAGCTCACACCTCCAGCGTCCCGGCTCGTCCGGCTCGAAGTCGCCGTACCATGACCAATCGCCCCGTTGCTGGAGATTCGACTCGCTCGATTCTCCATCGGGTGACGTCCAGCGGCAGGAGACCGACCGCACGAGTAAGGATGTATCGTAAGCCAGCACGACGAGCGGCTGTTTGCCGAGCCGGGTGGTTGGTCCCGGAGCCACCGCGCGCAGCCGCTTGTACTGGCCGGCCACGCGCAACTGCGACTTCAGCCCCGCCGCCGTGACGTGGACCCAGCGATAGGTGCGCGAGTATGCACCCCAGTCTCGCCCCCGCGCCGGAGCGCTGTTGAGTACGGGAGCGCGACCGCGGCTGCCCGCCATCACGACGTGCCAATGGGCTCCGATCTGGGCGATCACGTTGATCCCCTCCGCCTCGCGTTGGTCGAACCATGCGGCCTCGAGCGGGTAGTGAGAGATCGCAATCACCGGTGTCTTCGCCGGCAGCGCCTTGAGGTCCGCCCGCAGCCAGTCGTGATGCCGCAAGCGGGCCGTCGACCGCAAGTACCCGGTCTCCGTCACGAACTGAACAAAGTGCACGCCCCCGTAGTCCCACGAATAATACGGCGGCCCGATCCGCTGCTCGAAGTTGACCGTGCAGCGGGGGTCGAGGCAGTTGCCGTCGTGCCCGCCGAAACCCTCGTAGACGCGGATCTTTGACGAGCCGCGGATGCGATCGTACATGTCCCATTCGAATTGCGATCCGTTCATCGTCAGATCGCCGGCCGTTGTCAAAAATGCCGGGGCGCCGAGTCCCGGAATCGCGGGAGCCGAGGTGACTTGAGCGTAGTCCTTGGCGATCGGCAGCATTTGCGCAATCGATGTGAACTGGCTGTCACTGGCCGTCATGAACCAAAACTCGCGCCGCGACGAAGCCGCATCGCGAGCAAAGCCGAAATCGCCGGCGTACTCCGTTCGATCCTCCGCGAAAGGAATACGCAGGAAGAACTCGCCCGTCGGTTTGAAACCCGTCGGGCGGGTGGCCACGACAAACCGATAGTGCGGCTCCTCGTCCATCCGAATGCGAAACTGGAACGCTCCGCTCCCGTCTGTGCGGAGGACTCGCTCTCCGTCCGTCACCATCACGTTCGGCAAGGGAGGCTCGTCATCGTTCCGTTTTCCGTCATCGTTTCGGTCCTCGAAAACGACGCCTTGGACTGTTACCAGTCGCGGGCGAGGCAATCCCAATCGCGGCTCGCGTTTCGGCGGTGTCGCTCGCTGCGCCGCGGCCAACTCTTCGTCATTGAATCCGCGCAACAGATCGGCCGTCGAGCGCAGGTCACTATCGTCGACAGCGTCTGGCGGCAGGTCGTCGGCTGGAGCAAGGCTCGGTGCGAGCGCGACGGAGACGAACAGGATGAATAGGTTGCCGATGAATGTCGGCGCGGCGCGGCGCGGCATTGTTTGAGACTCCGTATTACTGCCGTTGATCGGCGAATTCGGCGCGTAGTGTACCATTGTGCGGAACGGATCTCGAAACCCGACTCGCATCAAATTGAAGAGTTCGAAATGAAACGCCTCCAGTGGGTTGTCGTTCTCGCGCTGCCGGCTCTGCTCGGCGTTCTTTCCGCGCCGGCCGTCGTCGTCGGCGACTCGCGTTCACTGAAGTCGCTGCAATTGACGGCTCCAGCCGAGTTTTACGCGACGCGGGGCTCGCCGATGAGCATCTACTTCGACAACCTCGTGCTGACCAAGACGCCGGCGAGTTTTCGTTTCGAAGTGGAATGCGACATCGGCGAGACGGAGATGCGTCGTTGGACGGTGACTCCAAATAACGACGACGTCGGCGAGCATCAGATGACAATCAGCGTCAGCTCCGCGGACGGAGATCCAATCGCCAGCGCGTCGACAAAGCTGCGAGTCGACCCCATCGACGCCGGGGCCAACCGCGAGATTCGGTTGTTGATCGTCGGCGACAGTTTGACGCACGCCACGCTGTATCCCAACGAGATCGCCAGGCTGCTGACACGGCCGGAGAATCCGCAGTGGCGTATGCTGGGCACGCACAAGCCCAAGTCGGCGGACCCCGGAGTCGCGCACGAAGGGTACGGCGGGTGGACCTGGCAGCGATTCGTGTCGCGGTACGAACCGAATCCGGACGGCACGCACCGCAAACGGAGCAGCCCGTTTGTCTACCTGGTCGACGGCAAGCCTCGTCTGGACGTCGAGCGTTATCTGCGTAAAGAGTGCGGCGGCCAACGGCCCGACATGGTGATCTTCATGCTCGGCATCAACGATTGTTTCAGCGCACCGCCCGGTGATCCGGACGCTCGCATCGACTTTGTACTCAAGCAAGCCGACATTCTCCTGACGTCCTTTCGACGAGCCGCTCCCGAAGCGGAATTGGGCGTCTGTCTGACTACGCCGCCCAATTCTCGCGAGACGGCTTTTGCGGCGAACTACAAAGGCCGGTATCCCCGTTGGGGATGGAAGCAAATCCAGCACCGACTAGTGCAACGTCAACTGAAGCACTTTGCGGACCATCCGCAAAACAATGTCTCGATCATTCCGACCCAACTAAACCTCGACCCGATCGACGGGTATCCCGCCAACAACGGCGTCCATCCGAATGCGGCGGGTTACCAGCAAGTCGCCGCGAGCATCTACGCCTGGATCAAGTCGCGCATCGCGGAATCGAAGTGAGTGCTTGAGAATCGTCAGCTTTCTTTCAAAACAACTTCTTTGCTGAATGCGTATGAGCATCCATTGCAATGAAGATGATTGCCGTCGCCATTCGACATCTGGCGCTGCGCCGGACCGCCGCAGAGTCGAACGACTGACACGGCCTGCGATCGTCCGCCACACTGGTGGTCAATTGCGGACGGAGGCGGCTGCCGGCAAGTCCCGGTGAGCGTCCGCGCGTGGGTGGCCGTGCGCGATGCATCGTCCCGGAGTCTCTACCGATGCAGTAGGTCTGCGAGCCTCCCTTCGGCCTTCAGCTTGTCGAGCGTGCGGGCGAACGCCGACCGGAGTTTTCGGTTGGGTTTGGCGCGCCCTTTTCGCCAGGCCAACGGCATGAACTTCTCGGGCAGATCAATTCCATCAAACTTCTCTTTGTCCGGGCAGTTCTCAACGGCAGCGACCAGCTCGTCCAGCGGGATCCAGATGTAAGCGCTCATTTCGTTGTCGTCCTTTGATGTTCTCTCCGGGCTAGCTCGCAACAAAACGGGAACGGGCTGAAACGGGACCGAGGCCAGGTAGGTGTGGTACTCCTTT
>JASMLW010000480.1 GCA_030748485.1 Pirellulaceae bacterium | reverse complement strand
GGCGGTTTCAAAACCTTGTACGATGGCCTTCCAAGGCCGTCGATTTTGGAAATCCTCGGGAAACGACGGCCTTGGAAGGCCATCGTGCGGCAAGAAATCGGTTTTGAAATGCGCTCTAGTCATTCCTTAGTCATTCAGGTGCAATGGTCTAATCGAATTCCACCCACTCCAGCGTGACGGCGTCGAAATTGCGATTGGCGAGATCGGTTGCTGAGATCTGAATGTGCATGCGACATTCGTACTCGTTGCTGAGCAGGATCAGGTGTCGGAAGTCTTTGGACGGCGTTGGATCGCCGCTGGTCGTCGCGCGGCCGTAGCCGAGGAAGTTGTCGAAATTCAAATTGCGAAAGTGATCCATCAGCTCGTCGTACTCCTCTCGCCAGGAGGCCAACGGCCCGGACGCGGAGAGAGGGAGAGAGATAGAACTGATAGGTGATTATTGGTCGTCGATCGCGGCGGTCAGTCGAGTCGTTTGACTTGGATGTCCTTGAAGTAGACCTTGCTTTTGGGATCGTGGGCTTGGAAGGCGAACGTGCCGCTGCCCAGTCTCCGCTCAAAACTCTTCGAGAACGCCGCCTTGTCTTTCGGCTCGGTGTAATCAACTAACGTCTTGCCATTGACTTTGATCACGACGTGGCGGCCTTTCACGATGATGTGCTGCGTCCAGTACTCGTTGTCCTTCGCCGGCGGCTTGCTGACATTGACGACGCCGTACAGGCTGCCCGTTTTGATCGGGTCGCCGTGGGTGATGTTCACCTGCGACTCGTAGCCGTACTTCGGCCAGCCCTCTTGCTGATAGCGCGTATGAAAGTAGATGCCCGCATTGCTGCCGGGCAGCGTCTTTACCTTGCAACGGAATTCGAAATTCTTGAACGGTTTGTCGGCGCCCATGAAGAAGAGGTGGCTGCGGGGGCCGTCGCAGACGAACGCCCCTTCTTCGATGCTCCAACTGTCTTTGTTCTCGCTGGCCTTCCAGCCCTTAAAAGATTTGCCGTCAAAAATCGTCGTCCAACCGTCGTCGTCAGCGGCCAGCGCGGGGCCGGTGAGAGCGAGTGTCGCGACGGCAGCCAGCAGTAGGCGCTTCATAATCGTTGTCCTCCGTTGGAGTCGACCGCATGCGGTGAACGACACCGCATCGCCAACTCAGCAATGGGTTCTCAGCAAGTCGGTACAGGATAGTTGACTGGCGAACGGCGGGCGAGCGTCGTCGGCGGAGAATGTCGGCCGAGTCAGCGGTCGGAAACGGTTCGTGAAATCCGATAATCGGCATAGGCGGCGCCGATTGCCCAAAAACCGAGGATTTCTCAAGCCGCGCCCCTTTACGGCGGGAGCGGGTGGCCGGACCCGATCGATGAACGTTGTGTTGACCACGTCTGCACCGCCATTTTGGGGCTGCGAATATGCGCGAGTTCGATCTCTTCGTCATCGGCAGCGGCCCGGGCGGCCAGAAGGGAGCGATCGCGGCCGCCAAATTCGGCAAGCGGGTGGCGATCGTCGAACGCCGTCTCGATTCCCTTGGAGGAGTCTGTCTGCATACCGGCACGATTCCCTCAAAAACGATGCGCGAGGCGATTCTCCACCTGACCGGATTCCGTCATCGCGGAGTGTACGGCGAACGCTACCGACGCAAGCGATCGATCACGATGGACGACTTGCGGCGGAAGATTGAGGACGTTACTGCGCGCGAGTTGGACGTTGTCCACGATCAACTGGAACGCAACGGTATCACCGTGCTGTCGGGCGAGGCGCGGTTTGTGGAACCGCATCGGGTCGAGGTCGGTGACCGCGTCTACGAATCAGATTTCTTCCTGGTCGGGTGCGGAACGCGTCCCGCGCGCCCGAACCACATCCCCTTCGATGGGCGAACGATCTTCGACTCGGACGAGATCCTCGCGATCGATCGCATTCCTCGCTCGATGATTGTCGTCGGCGGCGGAGTGATTGGGATTGAGTACGCGTTGATGTTCGCAGCCCTCGGCGTCGACATCTCGGTAATTGACGGCCGCGATCGACTGCTCGAGTTTTGCGACAGCGAAGTCGTCGACGCGTTGACCTACCACGCCCGTTCCTTGGGAACGGTGTTCCGTTTGGGCGAAGAGGTCGTTCGAGTGGCGTCGGTCGGCGACCGGCAGGCGCTCGTCGAGTTGGAGAGCGGCAAGCGGTTAACGGCGGAAGCCGTGTTGTTCAGTGTCGGGCGCGAGGGCGACTCCGAGCGTCTGCGGCCGGCGACGGTCGGCTTGCAAGCGGATTGTCGCGGGCGATTTCAGACCGATGAGAACTTCCGCACCGACGTTCCCTACATCTACGCCGTCGGCGATGTGGTCGGGTTCCCGGCGTTGGCGAGCGTATCGATGGAGCAGGGGCGGTGCGCGGCCAGCCACGCCTTTGACCATCCATTCGAACCGTGCCAGCTGATGCCGTACGGCCTGTTCACGATCCCCGAAATCTCCATGGTCGGCGCCAACGAACAGGAACTGACGGCTCAGCGAGCGCCGTACGAAGTGGGCGTGGCGCGGTTCCGCGAAATCGCCCGCGGCCAAATCGTGGGCGATGAAACGGGGCTACTTAAACTGATCTTTCACCGCGAAACGCGACGATTATTGGGTGTGCACTGCATCGGCGAAACCGCTACGGAGATCGTTCACATTGGCCAGGCGGTCATGGCGCTGGGCGGCACGATCGACTACTTTCGCGACACGGTTTTCAACTATCCGACGATGGCGGAATGCTACAAAGTCGCCGCCTTTGACGGCCTCAACAAAATCGATTCGCTCCCCGCTGGACTGTCGGCCGACGTGCTCGAACGACCAGTGGACGGACCAGGCGTCGCGGCGGCGAGCGCCGTTTAGGAAAACGAGAGAAAACCCGAAGAGCATCTTGGAGGCTCGGAGTCGCTTCAGAGCGACCGGTCAACGGACTTCGCATTTTTGGCAACAACGATGTGACGGAATTCTGACATGCTGAAGACACCACCAAAAACGATATTGGTCACCGGCGCGACGGGATTCATCGGAGCGCACTTGGTCCAAGAACTCACCGCGCGTGGAGACCGCGTGCGGGCTCTATCGCGGACAGGAGGACCGCACGCCGAAAACGCGGCCGCCGGGCCCGCAGTTGAGTATCTGGCGGGCGATGTCACCGACATCGATTCACTGCATCGCGCCGTCACCGGCTGCGACCAGGTCTTTCACCTCGCGGGCTACGCGAAGAACTGGGCCCGCGACGCCGGCACGTTCCGCCGGCACAACGTCGGCGGATTGCAAAACGTGCTCGACGCCGCCCGAGCCGCGGATGTCGAGCGCGTTGTCTGGACGTCCACCGTCATGACGTTCGGTCCGACTCCGCCCGGAGTGGTTTGTGACGAGACCTACGACCGCAGCGACACGCCCTGCCACACCGAGTACGAGAAGAGCAAGATTGCCGGCGAGAGAATCGCCGCCCGGTACGCGCGGGAAGGCTTGCCTGTAGTGACCGTGAATCCGACGCGAGTTTTCGGGCCCGGCCGTTTGAGCGAAGGAAACGCGCTCTCAAAAATCATTGACGACTACAGCCGCGGTCGTTCTCGCGCGCTGCTCAACGCCGGGCGAAACGTCGGCAACTACGTGCTCGTCGATGACGTCGTGCAGGGACATCTGCTGGCGATGGATCGGGGGAGGAGCGGCGAGCGCTATATCCTGGGTGGCGAGAATCTGTCGCTCAAGCAGTTTCATCAACTGATCGATGAGGTGAGCGGCCAGTCCCACTGGCAACTCACTGTCCGCTGGCCAGGTGCGTTAGGGTTTGCGTACCTGCAGGTTGGGTGCGCAAAACTGTTCGGGCGGCACCCGACTATTTCCCCTAACTGGGTCCGTACGTTCATGCTCGACTGGGCCTACTCATCGAAAAAGGCTGAAGATGAACTGGGCTATCGACCGACGCCCGTCAAAGAGGCAGTGCGGATGACGTACGAATGGTTGCGCGAACGTTCCGCTCGCACCGCTCCGGCCACTCGACGACAGCCTGTTCTCGGCAAGGCCCTCATTTCGCAACCGTTCGGCTCCCAGCCACGCAATGACGAACGTTCGCACTGAAACTGACGCAACTGACAACGCGCCTGATGCGGCCAGCGCCGATCCCGCGAACCGTTTTGAATGGCTCCGCGAGACCCGGCATCGGCCCGCCCTGACCGGCATCATCGTGACGGTCATGTTCGTCGTGTGGAAGTGCTACGGATCTCCCGATTTCTTTCGCGCGCGGCTGTCCGGTGAGGTTTCATTTACGGGCGATGTCGCTTGGGACGCCGGCTTGTACTGGTGCTTCGCCAACTTCTTGTTGCTGGCCGCCATCGCCGTGGTTGTGAAGTTCGGGTTCCGAGCTCAGTTCAGCGAATTCGGCATGGGGACCGGGCGCGTGTTGTTCGGAATGTCGCGTTTGGCGATGGCCGCTCCGGTGCTTCTGTTCCTGGCCTGGATGAGCGCCCAGAGCGACGCCTTCAAAGTCGCCTACCCGATGAACAAAGAGGTCGACGCGACGGCGACGCTGTTTGCCTTTCATCTGTTCGCCCTGTTCACGTTCTACGTCGCCTGGGAGTGCCTGTTTCGCGGTCTGCTGCAACACGGGTTCGCCGCCGGTTCCAATTTGGCGAGCGCCATCGTCGTACAAACTTTGGCCACCACGCTGGCTCACGTCGATCGACCGCCCGGGGAGATGATCGGAGCCATTTTCGCCGGGCTCATTTGGGGCAGGATGGTCAATCGCAGTCAATCCGTGGCCACGGCCATCGGGCAACACTTCTTGATCGGCGTCGCTGTCGACTGCTGGGTCTGTTACGGATCGTGATTGGCTGGCGCGAGCAGGGGCGTTTACGCCCCCATCCGCCGCAGGCGGCATCCGAGTTTGGAATGACTAATGACTAATGACTAATGACTAAGGAATGACGAAGGACTAATGACTAAGGAGGCAGGACGCCGGCGAGTCAAGAGTCAGAGGGGCGTTTACGCCCCAAACCGCCGCAGGCGGCATAGGCCCGTGCTTGAGCACGGGTGAACCAGGCGTTCCAGCTGCAACCAACGCTCCATTCTCGCGTTACCCCGCGCCACCGCGTTCCACCCTCGCGTCGCCCCGCGCCACCGCGTTCCACTCTCACG
>JASMLW010000479.1 GCA_030748485.1 Pirellulaceae bacterium | reverse complement strand
ATCCGCGTTCAGGAAGAACTCCTTGTACGGCAGGATCTCTTGCGGATAGCGGCGGCGAGCCACGTCGTAGAGTATGTCCAGACCTCCCGGCACATCGGCCAGGGACGAGGCGATGAACTCCAAGTGCGAGTCGTAGGTGCTGGAAATGTCCTGGCCGCCGAGAGCCGTTCTCACGCCGGCGTATCCTGTGTAGGTCTCCTGCAGGGTCTCCGCGGCCAGCCGATGCACGGCGGGACCGCCCGCCTTAATCTCGGCTCGGATGCCGCCCATCAAGCCCAGCGTTAGAGCCGAACGTTGATTCTTCCTGACCAGTTCACCGATCGGCGGCAGCACTTTTCGGTAGCACCGTTCATCCGCCACGATCGGCGTCAGAGCGATCAGCGTCGCGTTCTGCAACCACCAGTCCTCGTGGTCGAGGTAGGAGAGCAGGAGATCGGCGTGCGGCTCGACCCAATCCGCCGGCGCATGACCGATGACGCTCAGCGCGGCGTCCTTGACCCACCACGATTCGTTCGCGTCGTTCGCCGCCCGCACGGCAAGTTCAAAGATCTCTCGGGTGAGCACTCGAGCGGGTTGTTCACGTCGCAGGGTTTCGTAAATCGCTGCGAACATTGCGCGGCGCACGCGCGAGTCGTGGGAGCGAAGGAACTCCATCACCAGCTCCGTCCGCACTTCGCCGCCGGGCTTTCGCCAGCCGATGTAACCGCTGTTGACACCCAGCACTTTGTTGGCGGCGACGAAGCGGATGTTGTGATCCTGGTGGTGGATGTACCGGCGGAGCAGGTTGTCGCTCACTTCGCCCGAGTCGTGAAGGCGAATCAACACGGGCATGCTGGCGTCCTCGGCCAGAGTTTCACTCGAGACGTTCTGCTGCTTGCCGGTCGCATCGGGCACGGCCTCCAGCGAGAGGAAGGAGTTGTCGGCCGCGGTTCCCCAGGGTTGTTTGGGGAGTTGGTATTGTCGGGAGAATTCCGTCGGCGGCGCGCCCGTGATTCGCAGCGTCTTGCGAGGAATGGTATAGGTCAGCGCGTAGGCGGCTCCCCACGCGCCATTCCATTTCTCCGTGTCGTACCCGGCCCCGCCGAGGATGCCGAACGAGCCATTCCAGCGACGCGACAAATCGTAGTGCCAACGGCGATTGTCCATAAACTGGCGGTATTGCTTCGGCCGCTTCTCGTACAGCAAGCCCATCGCCGGGCTCCGCCAGGACTCGCCAATGCCGCCGCCCGTGTGGCCGTGCAGCATGAAGCTGGTCGTATAGAAGCTGGTCATCGCACAAACGTCGCGCGCTTTCGCGTAGACCGATTCTTCGCCGTCGGGCGTGAGCGCGGCGGCGGCCGCCATCGCGAAAGCCAGGTTGCCATTCTTGCCGTTGTCGACAAAGCCGACCTCGGGCCGGCCGTCGCCGTAGGGATTGTGTCCTCGTCCCGAGTAGCGATAGAAGTGGACTAGCGCGCCGAGCAGCGCGTGATCGGGCACGTCCACGCCGCACTCCTTCGCGAGCATCAGAAACGTGACCACGGCCGTGCCGCCCGCGTTGAGGTGTCCCATGCCGTAGGTGACGCTCGGCACTCCGCCGCGACCGGCCCAGCCGTCGAGGTACTGCGCCTTGACCGCGTTGTCGACCCACTTCTGGATTCCCGGCAACACTTGTTTGTCGCCGGTCCGCAGGTAGTACTCACAGAGCGGGATGCCGCCGTAACCGAGATACCAAGCGTACGTGTGCGGGCGGTTGGCGGCGCTTCGCGCCCAGGTGCGCACGGTGTCCAGATCCTCGTCCTCGCCCGTGGAGAGCAGGAACAGCATGCCGATCCCGCCGAAACCCTTGTTGGATTCCGGCTTGGCCAGGTAGTCGGCGAAGTCACGAACAATCTTGTCCGACTTGGGGCAGTCGAGCGGCCACGTGTCGCTGTAAGCGCCGAGGACAGGAACGTTGACGATTACGTCCTCGGCTTGATCCTTGATGGCGAATTGGAGCAGACCGTCGGTCGACTCGGCCGCAGCCAGGATTTGACCGAGCTGCATTCGCGGGTCGATGTCGGCGAGTTGCCGGCCGTTGATCGATTCGATGATCTGTCCCGCTTTCAGCTTCCCCGTCGCAGCGGCGGGCGAGCCTTCCTCGATGTGACTGATCCGCATTGTGAATGCCGGCTGAATCAGGTCGATGCCCATGCCGACGGAGCCGAAGCGCTTGATGTTGGTTAGCGACTTCGTTTCGCTGGGACGCGTGGAGAAGAGGGGGCGCGAATTCTTGTAGAACGATTGCGCGTTAGCGGCGCCTTGCCCGCAGGCGAGGCAGATGACGATTGCGAGTACGTGTTTCATTCTCATGGTTTGTTTCATCAAAGCGAACGCGTCGAGAATACGGGCGAGCGTTCCTAAGTCTGAGTTGCTAGAAATCCGGCGAGTTGGGCGACCACGAAGTTCATTTATTCCGTTTCGCGGCCAGCTCACCAAGACGCGCGGCGAGGGCTTCCAGGCTCTTCGGCCATTGGTCGAAATCGACGCTTGCCGCGTTGCCGATTTTCGGTGTGGTGATTCCATCGACAAGCGAACCGGCCGGCTGCGCGTACAGGAACGGAACGTGTTTCTGCCCAAACGTCGCAGCGAGGTTGGCCGCATAAACTTCCAGCGCCGGCGCATACTTGGAAACGTCGTCGCTGATGTTGTCCTTTCCCGGAATCCACGTTACGCCGCGCACGGCGAACGGCGTCAGCGGGCTGATGCAGAAGTTGTACGTGTGCGTGGGAGTTTCGGTGCGGCTGACCCATTGGTTGTAGTACGGCTCGGGAAAGGCCGGAGCGGCGTCGGCCAGATCCGGCGGAATGTCTTGTCCCGCATTCAACAGCGACACCAGCTTCCCGTTGTACCGATTCACCGTCTCGATGTAATCGGCGACGGCCCGTTTACAGACATCCGTGTTCGGGTAGGCGAGATTCAGATCGTCTCGCTCTTTTTCAAAACCGGCGGCCGTCTGCAGGGCCTTGTGCGAGACCCATGTAATCGGTGAGTTCTCGGCGCCGAGCGTGACGATGCCGACGGGCACGCCCGGTTGCCGGACCTGCGACGCGAAGTGATACGCAACCACCGAAGGCGGGTCGCCAACGTCATCGAAGTCAGCTGGCTGCCACGAAGCCAAGTACCTGCCGCCGCCAATCTCCATTCGCAGTTTGCGGGGCGTGCGAAACCGGCGAGCCTTCGTCTTGATGCGAAACTCGCGAACCAACGGCAGCGGCCGCAATTCAACCGGCTTGTCTTTCGACGGGCGAATCAACTGGCCGTCTAACTGGCGCGAGCCGGTGATGACCCACACATCGCCGACAAGCACATCGCGAATCGTGCGTTCCTCATCAACGCTGCTGCGAATCACCAAGTCCAAAGCTTGGGAAGAAGAGCGCATCGGATCGAGCGTAACTCGCCAGCGCTCGAATTGATCGACGGTCGTCTTCTTCGTCTGACCGCGGAAAGAAACCGTGATCTCGCTATCGGGCACTCCATGTCCCCACACGGGTACGGGCAGATCCCGCTGCAAGACACACCGGTCGCGGAACAGCGTCGCGGGCAGCAGGTAGGTTTTCTTGCCGTACTTCCGTTCCGCTTCCGCTTTGGCGGCGGCGACGATTTGCGGGTCGTCCTCGTTGAACATCCGCCGGCCGTCGAAGTACGCGAACGGAAGAGCCGGCAAACCGGCGCGGTTGTAAAGGTTCGCGCCGATCGGACTGTTGTTGTACGCATACTGAACGCCGACCGGTTGCGGCACGGCCTGGGAGCGGACGACGACTTCATCGCCTTCAATCACGGCTTCGGCGTCGCGCCAGACTTTGTCTTTTCCGGCTAGACGAAAGTGCTTGAGCCGTTCGCCCGGCGTTTCTCTAGCGGGCTCGACGAAGGCGTCAGGGTTCTGTTTGGCGTTGGCTTCGAGTCCCTTACCGCCCACCATCAGGCCGCCGCCTGGGCCGCGCTGTCTAAACTGAATGCGAACCGTGTCGCCCTCAATCGTGTGCGACTTGTAGATCGGCCCGACGTAGGCGATGTCGCGGCCGTACTCGTTCACGAGCGCCCACCGCGCCAGACGCTTGCCGGGATCAAGTTTGTTGTAAGGATGAATGCCGGTCGGCCGCGCGGGATTCAGGTCGTGTTGAGCAACCATGCCCACGCGCTGCGCATTCAGAAAGAAGAGTGTCTGAGCCTCCCGCAGGTCGGCGAAGCCAACGTTGTTCGGATCCGGCTCGCCGTAGCACTGCAACTGGGTGAAATAGAACGGCAGGTCGGGCCGGCCCCAGTTCTTCCGCCAGCCGTTGATCAGAGCTTCCATCTTCGCGGCGTAGATCTTGCCGTCGTTCGAATTGCTTTCGCCCTGACACCAGATCGCACCTCGAATCGCGTAAGGAATCAGCGGGGCGATCTTGCGGTTGTACATCCGCGTCGCGCCTTTCCAGTCGTCGGCGATCCCCGGCAACTGCGGACGCGGCAAAGCCGTTCCGCCGCGATTGATGAGTTCTTCACTTTCCCGTTGCCACGTCTTGAGATCGTTGAAGTACGCAGCGAACGCGTCCTCTGCATCACCGGTCGCCGGGTTGCTCTGGCGAACTCGCAGCGCGATCTCCTGCAACTTGGGATGATCTGCAAACCCTTCGTAAGCCGTCCACGTTTCTATCGGAGTCGCGCCGTGCGTGCTGCGGACAATGCCGATCGGCACGTCGAGCTGCTCGTGAAGCTCCCAGGCAAAAGCGAGGGACAAGGCGGAAAACGAGCCGGCTTGTTTCGGCCGTTTCCAGCCGTCCGCCGACGTCGTGCGAACTTGTGGATGAAGAGACGACCCGATGTCAACGTTGAATTCGCGAATCGGAATCTCCTCTTTCGAACGCGCGAACGAGTTCGCCAGCTCGCGGCACATGGACTTGCCCGCCACCCAGTCCATGTTCGACTGACCCGACGAAAACCAGACCTCGCCGACCAGCACGCCGCCGACTGTGATCGATTGGCCGCCGGTGGCGACTTTCAACTCGCGTTCTTCCCCCGACTCCTCCAAGGGATCGAGAGTCACCATCCATTTGCCGTTGTCGCTGGCCGCGGCGGTCTTCGTCTGCCCGGCAAACCGAACGGTGACCGTCGCGCCGGGTTTGCTCCAGCCCCAGATGGGTACGGGCATTTGCCTTTGCAGGACCGCTCCCTCAGCAAACGGCGTCCCCAACTCGAAGGTCCGAGGATCAGCGGCTTGGACGCGCGGCGTGCAAAACGTCGCCATTAGCAAGCCGATCGCCGCGAGGCGGATTGTCCGTTTTGTTTTCATCGAGTCTTTCCGTGTTTAGAGCGTTGTCATATCGCCGGGCGGAGGTCGACGCGCGCTTTCAAAGTTGTTGAGAGTTTGATTGTATCCAGCATTGCTTTCGCGCCACACCAGATCGAATCTACGACGGCCAAGGTCGGTGCTCCTCTGAGAACTGCGGAGATGAAGACGGTGTCCGTGATGAAGAGGTTGTCCCCGCAACCTCCTCAGTCTGTCTCTTCCCATCCACCGTCGCCCGTTTACAAACTGTCGACCATTTCGTGAAACTCCTCGATGTCGCCCTCTCCGTCTCCATCAGGTTCTAGATACCCGAGTCTCTTGAATTCGCGGATGTCAGCTTGCAGGTCGTCGATTACGAACTGTTGGCGACGCCGGTCGACCCACCAGCCCACGGAAAGGGCGGCGATGACCATGATGAACAGCAATTCACGGAGTTGAAATTGAGGGCGCTTCATCGGTTTCACCGGCTCGGTTTGGCGAGAAACGCCGTCCACAAAAAAGGCATAGGGCGAGTTAACGAAGACGGCGGCGCGATGCGTTTCACTATCATACCCATAAAGTGCCGCCGGCATCTCGAATCCGACCGCAAATGGACTGAGCTGGCGAAGATTGCGCGTCGAGCCAGTGTTGTGCGGAGCGATTGTGTTTCGTAGCGTGACCAGTAATGGAACGCCGATGTCGCGAAGACGGGAAGCTCAGCAAAGTCAATCGCGCAGCCTGACAAAGTAGAAACTGCGAGGACTCTCCCATCCATGAAGACCAAAGCACTGAAACGGTTTCGAGCCAAGCTGGCCGACAACGAGCCGCTATACGGGCTGTGGGTGACGTTGGAGTCGGCGAGCATCACGGAGATGGCGGTCGCTTTAGGAATCGATTGGATCGTGGTCGACGCCGAACACGGACACCTCGATTGGAAGGAGATCAACGAACACATCCGCGCCGGTTTGCGCAGCGACACGGTCGTGCTGGTCCGGTTGGCCGAACGAAGTACATCACTCACGAAGCGCGCGCTGGACATCGGAGCCGACGGCGTCGTGATTCCGTGGGTCGAGACGGCCGGGGAACTGGAGGAGGCCATTCGCGACTGCCGCTATCCGACCGAGGGCCGTCGCGGAATCGGCGGCGAACGAGCGACCGCCTGGGGCCAGTGCCTGGCCGAACATACATCCGTGGCGAACGAACATGTGCTGGTCGTGCCGCTCATCGAAAGCGTTGCTGCGATTCCCAACATCCCGGCGATGTGCAGCGTTGACGGTGCGGACGTGTTTTTCTTCGGCCCGGCCGATTTTTCGTCGACCGCCGGCTACCGCGGCCAATGGGAAGGACCGGGCGTCGCTGAGCAGATCTTGGAATTGAAAGATTCGATTTGTGAAGCGGGCAAGCATTGTGGGCTTGTCACGACCAGCATCGGCAATCTCGTCGAGCGACGTGAACAGGGGTTCCGAATGCTCGGTGTCGGAGCCGACAACGGCCTGCTGTTGCGTTCCATTCATCAGGCCCTGCAAGCTGTCGACCGCGACCGCATGCCGGCGCCAAGCCTTGATCCGGCGGATGGCCGCGACGTCCGACTGCCGCTCGCTCGGCCGCCCGAGCACATGACACCCGATCGCGACGAGATTATTACGCGCCTCGGCGACGGCGAAAGCGTCGAGTTGGAGCCCGGTGTTGTGATGGAGGCGTTAGTCGGCGGCTTCAACACGGCGCGCGGACTGACGACCGCCATTGTGACGATGCAGCCCGAGTCGCGGCTCAACTACCACACACATCCCTGTGGCGAGTCGGTCACGGTGCTCGACGGCCAAGCGGAGGTTTCCGTCGCGGGACGAACGTATCGCTTGGGTCCGCTGGACAACATCACGATTCCCCGCTGGCTTCCCCACCAGACACATAACCCCGATCCCAGTAGCCCCGTTCGGCTGCACGTCGCGCTGGCGATGAGCGTTCCGGAGCGAGAGTCGGTCTCCCGCGCATTTGACCGCGCGGAGATGCCTCCGGATTCGAGTGGCGCGGCGGCGGGCGGTGAGCGCGTGACGCGGTTTTCGCTGGCCGAACGTCAACGCGGCGTGGGCTCCGGGGTTGAGTACATCGACTACTTCAACGCTTCGCTGGTTGCGGGCATTGAGATGAGCGGTGGGTTCGCACGTTTTGAAACGGGCGGTCGGTTGCCGAATCACGTGCACGACTTTGACGAGTCGATTTGCATTGTCCGCGGCAGTGCGAATTGTCTGGTCGAAGGCAGGCAAGCGTTGCTTGGAGACTGCGCGACGGCCATGGTGCCTCGCGGACGCGTTCACTACTTCATCAACGACTCCGCGGACGAGATGGAGATGATTTGGGTCTACGCCGGCCCGACTCCGGAGCGGATCGTGATCGCGCCTGGGTTCAGCCGCGACTTGTCGTCGCCGGCAAGTTGAAACGAATCCGCCGGCCGGCGAGAGTCGTGCGCGGTTGGTTACTCCAGTTCGCCGCGCGCACAGTCGCCGCCCACGTCGCACAGCCAACATCTTGTCACCTGTGCCATTCGACCGAACGGCAACTCGCTGTGTGTGTGGGCCACCACCTTCGGGAGACGCGGTCCCCTGGTTGTGGGGGTAAAAAAGTAAGCGGCGCCGAATGTGCTGGCCGATTTTGACAAATCCGAATCGGGGCGCTCGTGAGGATCAAAAACGGTTTGGAGAAACAGTTGGGAGTTGTTAAAAGTACTCTCCCCATAGAGGGTCAGGCAAACCAACATTTCTGCCGCGAGACGTCATCGCACCGACCCTCTAAGTGTTGGCCAACACTTGGGAGGGCAGGCCAATCGTTGTTGATCTCGAGTCATTCGAACAAAGTCTGACGACTAGCAAGATCGTTTCGGACGTTGACATCTTTGATGTCCGCAGCCAGTCGGAGTCAACACCCGAAACGGCCGAAGAACTTGCCGACATCCTGATTCGACGCAAGAAGCTGACACCCTTTCAGGCTCGACAAGTTCTCGCCGGTCATTCAGACGCTCTGGTCCTTGGCGAACACGTCTTGGTCGATGAGATCGGGCAGGGCGGCATGGGCCGTGTGTTTCTGGCGCGGCACTGCGCGATGGATCGGCTGGTCGCCATCAAAGTCCTCAACTCGAGCAACACTGACCCGAAGGTGGCGAAGCGTTTTGAGCGCGAGGTGCGAGCGGCCGCCCGCTTGCAGCATCCCAACATCGTCACCGCCTACAACGCCTTCCTGGGCGACGGTCAACAGTTCTTGGTGATGGAGTACGTCGACGGCCGCAACCTGGAGGAAACGGTCCGCGAATCGGGACCGTTGAGCATCGACGATGCGATGGACGTGTTACGGCAAGCCGCGGCCGGTCTGCAGTGCGCTCATGAGAACGGCGTCTGCCACCGCGACATCAAACCGGCCAATCTGCTGATCGACGCGCGGGGATCCGTCAAACTGCTCGACCTGGGACTCGCCCGACTCGAAATGAATCGAGGAGCCAAAGGGGAGATCGAACCGACGGTCGACCAGGGGCTGACTCAACACGGTCAGGTGATGGGAACCGTCGCGTACATGTCTCCCGAGCAGGCTCGAGACACTCAGGCGGCCGACGAGCGGAGCGACATCTATTCTCTTGGCGGCGTATTTCATTTCCTACTCACAGGACGCCCGCTATTTGAATCTGAATCGGTTGTCAATTCACTCATGGCTTTAGCCAACGAGCGGCCCCCCACTCTGTGCGACTCGCGCGGCGACGTCCCAGAAGCGGTTGAGTCGATCTACGCCAAGATGGTGAAGAAGTCTCCGGCTGACCGTTATCAAGATGTGGGACAGCTGATCGACGATCTCGACCGCTACTGCGACGAGAACCAGAGCGACACGCACCGCAATCTCAAGGCGGCCACCGAGCTCAATCTACCGGCGTCTGGTGAAGACGCGCCGACCGCGCCCGCGAAGGACAAGCCGCGGTCGCGATCGATCATCGCGGTCGCCGCGGCGGCCATGGTTTTGGCTGGGTGCGCGGTGGCTTTCGTTGTCGCCAACTGGGGCGACGATCCAGCGGACACGGGCCCAGCCGCTGAAAGCACTGGTTCGAGCGGGGCCGCCGCGCAACTGAGCGATCGGGAATTGGCCCACTGGGTGTTGGGACTCTCCAGGCGATGCTGGGTGACTTTCACCTCCGGCGGGCGACTGGTCCATGTCACCACTGCGGAGCAGGTTGACAAGTTGTCCGACGCCGCCGTGCTGACAGGTGTCGGGATTCGCAACGCCGATCCATGGGACGCCGCGCATATGGATCGTCTTCGTCAGATGACTCAATTGACTAGCGTGTCGTTTTACGGAACGGCGGTCGACGACGACCAGGTCCCCGTGCTGGTTGACTGCCCCAACATCGTGATGTTGCAACTGGAGCGAACGAACATTAGCGACCACGGGCTCGCCTTGCTCGGCGAGGCCACTCGGTTGAGGGACGTCGCGGTGGGCCAGAACGATCTGATTACGAACAATGGTCTCCGGCACTTGGCGAATCTTGTCGGGCTCGAGCGTCTTTCGGTCCGGCAAACGAAGATCTCCGACGAAGGCCTCAAGAGTCTCCACGGTTTGAAGAATCTCACCTACCTGAACGTTCAGGGAACGAACGTCACCCGCGAGGGAATCGAGAACTTCAGTTCGCAACTGCCAGTGTGCAAGATTGATTTGGGCGAAGAATCCTAGCGAGGACCCACCCGTTTTCTCATTCGCGATGGGTCGTGATGCGGATCAAGCCGTCGCAGCGCGCGGCAGCGTGAATTGGAGTCGAGCTCCGGTGGGGGATCTGTTGGCGGCGTCGATTGAACCGCCGTGCTTCTTGATGATGCTGCGGCAGATGGCCAGTCCCATACCGAGCCCGCTCTGTTTGGTTGTGACGAACGGAGTGAACAGGCGTTCCACATCCGCTTCGCCGAATCCGGGTCCGCTGTCCTCCACGGCGACGGTCACGCAGTCGTTCTGAACGGTTGCGCGAATCTTGACCACTTTGTCTGTTTGATCGGTTGCCGCGAGCGATTCGCAGGCGTTCTTGATCAGATTCAAAACGACTTGCTGAATCTCGACTCGGTTGACCAGCGCTCGCATCTCGGCGGCGTCCGCTTCAAAACTCAATTTGGCCTTTGCCCGTTTGGCGTCCCAGCGGGCGATATCGATAATCTCCGTCACGATGTCCTTGATATCGTGCGCTTCCAGTTGGCCGTCGGTCTTCTTCACGAAGGACGAGAGGCGATGGCAGAGACTGCCGGCGAGTATCGCGGCGCTGCTGATGTGGTCCACCCATTTGCGCACGGAGTCGAGTTCAGCGAGCGGGTCGTCGCCGTTCAGTTTCTCGCGCGACGCGGCCGCGTAGTTGGCGACCGCCGACAAGGGCTGGTTGATTTCGTGCGAGATCTCCGCCACTGTCTCGCCGATCGCGGCCAGCCGCGCGATGTGGGCGAGTTCATCCTGGAGTCGCAGATTCGCTTCCTCGGCCCGCTTTCTCGCAGTGATGTCGCGGGCGACGATCAAACCGAGAACTCGTTGCGAAGTATGGATGCGGCTGACGCTGATGTTGACCTGCAGCGGTCCGTCCTCTCGCGTGGCCAAGCTGAAACCCTCGCGCGAGTGAAACAGCCCCGTCTTTTGAAACGCGGCGACGACCTTCGCCAAGCCGTCTTGCTCGTCGGACGACAGCAAGTCGGCGATCGAAGACGGCGCCAATTCTTGTTTGCGTCGCTGGGTCAGTCGCAAGGTCGTGGCGTTGACATCAAGGACCGTCTCGAAGTCCGGATCCACGATGATGAACGCGTCGTTCGACTCTTCGAACAAGCAGCGGGCGAACTCGACGTAGTCGAGGTCAGGCAATCCACCAAGATGGGCAGGTGACATGGCGAATTCAGCGAATTTTCGATTGTGTACGGGGGCGAGCGGCGATCACATCGCGGTGGAATTTGGGGAATTCGGCGACCAGGTCGCGCAGGCTGTCGCAGGCAATCAACTCGACGGCGTCTACTGTCGAACACCACCGCCGTCGGCGAAAACTCTCCGGCCACTCGTTCAACTCGTCTGTCACTTCTACAGGAATCAGCAGCACGGCGCGGTCCCGTTGGTTGCGGAAGTAGGAGTACGTGCCGAGGGGCTTGCCGCGGGCGACGCCATTCACGCCCGATTCCTCAAACGCCTCGCCCAGCGCAGTCGCGCTGATCGACATGTCCGAAGAATAGTTGGCCTTCGGAACGGTCCAATGGGTGTCGCGGCGATTGCGAACGACCAGCACTTGCACTTCGCTCCCCACCACACGAAAGGACAGGGCTCCGATCTGATCCAGTTGTCCGTGCGCGAGGGGGTCCACGAAAAAAGAAGTCGCTTCGTTCGCTTGATTCGTAGCCCGCGACGGATCCGGCCGCAGCATGCTGATTGCGAGTGCGGCGATCGACAGGCAGGCGACGGCGACCGCCAGGCGGTATTTCACCGAACTGCGGCCGGTCGACGCCGCGTCCGTATTCAGGCTAAGTTGAAATGCTCGGTTGAAGTCGGCGACCGTCGAGTAGCGGTCGTCGGGGTCGCGCTGCAATCCGCGTTGCAGTACTTCATCCACACTCGGCGGCAAGGAAGGGACGATCGCTGTCGGCTGTTCGAATTGACCGAACGGCTTTTGGCCCGTCAGCATTTCGTACGCGATGACCGCCAACGAGTATTGATCCGACCTCTCGTCGATGTGTAGACGATACCGTTGTTCGGGCGAGACATAGTCGACTGTTCCCACGAAGTCCTCAGATGACGTGAGCCGGCCGACATCGTCGAGGTTGACGGCCAAACCGAAGTCGCTGACCTTGATCTCGCCGTCGCTGCCAATCAGCACGTTCTCCGGTTTCAGATCGCGATGCAATATCTGTCGCTCGTGAAGACCGGCCAGCGCCGCGGCAATATCGTCAACCATCGCCGCCACGCGCGCGGGAGGTAGCGGCTGGCCAGGGCTGAGCTGATTGCGGAGCGTGCCGCCGTCAACGTACTCCATCACCAAGTAAGGCCGTTCGTCGCAAACGCCGCAGTCGATGACCTGTACGACGTTGTGACAGCCAGCGTGCGCCAACAACTTCGCCTCCCGCTGAAAGCGAGCCACGCTGTCCGCGCAATCGATCTTGTCGAGAATTTTGACCGCGACGTCTCGATCCAAAGAAGTCTGGCGCGCGAGTACGACGTGGCCCATTCCGCCATCGCCAAGCGGCTTCACAACTTCGTAGCCCGGAATCGACCAATCAGATTGCATCTGAACCGTTCACTTGAACCGCCACACCGTCGAAATAGACAGCGCCATTGCCTATGTGCGGTCCGTCGGCGCACCCACGTTGTGGAGAGATCGCAGACGAGCACCCCAACTCACTTACCATCAACACCAAGCGAACCGCAACATCACAGTGACGCAATACGTGCCGTTATACTCGCTGGTTTTCCGACTTAATAGGCTAATCGTTCACGTCGGGCCCTGTTTAGGACGGCAAGCCGCCAGCGCGCGGTGCGTGACAAGAATCAGTCGCAGATCGACACAGACAAGCCAGCCAGTTGTGGCGTTGAGTATGCGGGAATTCCCTGGTTGGATTCCAGCGACCAACGGGAGCGGACGAACACTGCCGAGCGGCAGCTCGCATTGTGTGTGGCACTGCCACTTCAGCACCAGTTCAGCTAGTTCAGTCGTTGTCGATCGCGTTGGCGTCGAGCGACGAAGTGCTCAATTCGTCTGTCCGAGGATCGACGATGTCCACCAGCTCGAAGATGACCGGCTGCAGATACCGCCACAGGTGCGGACGCCTCTGCACTCGGTAGACGCAGAGCTCTGTTTCGGTGCGGACTGGAGCGGAGGAATCCGAGAGGACGATGACGGGGCATTGCACGTCGTCGGGGCTCTGCAAGATCATTTCGGAGAGTCCCAAACCGTTCTCGGCCGAAACTCGTGAGTCGACGCAGATCAGATTCGGGTCGTGCTTCTCAAACAGCGTAATCGCGGTAACGGCATCTGAGGCGACATGAGTCGTCAGGCCAATCGACTGGCAGTTGGCCTGAAGTGAATCGAGGACGTCGGTGTCGGCGTCGACCAACAGAATGCTCTTCGTGGTGCTCACTCGTTGTTCGCTTTCTCGTTCCAGCTGTGCCCCGACTGGTCCGGCCGCCCCCATCCAAGAACGACATGCGAAAGTCTAGCACGCGCGCAGCGCACAGGCGCTGAACGCCGCAGGAATCCGACGCCCGGCAGCAGACTTGCTGCGATCGTCACAATCGGACGCGCTGCGAACGACCGCGGCGCCAGGACGGAGCAAAAAATAGGGCGTCGCCGCGTTGAGGCAGCAGGCGGATCGCCACCGTCAACGCGAGCAACGCCCCGGACCGAGCGCACCGCGGAAAGGAGATTGAGTTCTAGGTGAGCAGATCGTCCTCCTCGCCTAGCACTTCATTCCACCAATCGGCGTCGGCGCTCATCGCTTCGTCGATCGAGTCGCTCCACGAGGAACCGGTGGACCGCGTCACGCCGATCGCCTCGTCGGCGACCAGCGGGCGGGCCGCTCGATTCCGCGCCGGCGGGACCGATTCGGTCAACCCGCTCGACTCGCCTTCACCTCCGCTCGAGACGGCCGCCACTTGGTCTGCTTTGAGGTAGTCCACCATGGACAGCAGATCGCTGACACTGACGCGGCCGTCGCGGTTGATGTCGTACGAGTTGGCCGCCGCGTAGCCGGTGACGTCCTGCGACAGGTGGTCCACCAGCATCAGCAAGTCGTTGAATCGGACCCAGCCGTCGCGGTTGACGTCCTGCGCGACGAAGTCGCCCCAGTCCGCCTCGGCGTCGGTCTCCGCCTGGCCGACATCGGCGTCGTCGCTAACTTCCGCGTCCTCGGGTTGGCTGTCGCTCCACTCGCCATCCTGGTCCTCCGTCCATTCCTCGCCGCCACCCGGCGTCTCGTCCCAACCCTCGCCGAAATCTTCGCCCCACTCTTGGTCGGCTCCGCCGCCCGTCTCTTCATCGCCGAATTCGTCGTCCATCTGACCGTCGAACTCATCGTCGATTTCACCGATGGGCTCGTGGGATCCCTCTTCATCGAATTCACCCATGTCGTCCCAGCCGCCGTCTGGGCACTCGTCCTCAGGGAGGTTCTCTCCGGGCAGCTCCTCCCCAGGCAGTTCTTCCCCGGGCAGTTCTTCACCAGGGACGTCACCCTCCAGCTCGTCATCGAGCCATTCGTTCGCTTGGTCGACGTCGGGCAGAGTTGTCTGGACCACGTATTCCCCGACGTCTCCGTTGGCCGAGTCGACGAGCACGAAGTACGCGCCGCTGGAGACGACCGCCGAGACGAGCGCGTCGGTCAATCCGCCGAAGTCATCGTTCTCCGCCACGACTTGACCGGTCGCGTCGACGAGTGTGAGACGGAGGTCGAGCGAATCTTCAAACGCCTGAGCGGTGAACGTGGCGATGCCCGGTTCCCCGACATGGACTTGGAAGACATCGATGTCGCCCGACTCTTCGAGCGAACCGATCTCAAATCCGACTCCGCCGAATTCCGTCCAGATCAACGTGGCGTCGTCGCCGGGCTGGTTGACGTGGTCGTCGCCAGGAACTTCAGTACCCGGTTCTCCGACGGGTTGATCGGCGTCGAGATAGATGTCCAGTCCATAGTCACCCGTTCCCTGATCGGCGGACGACACCGAGACGTAGTAGAGACCGGCGTCCAGCTCCACATTGAGGAACGCCTCCATCTGTTGGGGGTCGTCGGCCGACGCCACGACGTTGCCATCGGCGTCAATCAAATCAAAGGCCAAATCGACATCGTTGTCCCAACCGAACACGACCACTTCGGCCAACTGTGCTGAGTTGACCTCGAATTGAAAGACGTCCAAGTCGCCCGATTGCTCCAAGCTGCCGTCGGCGAATCCAAACCCCTCGGCCAGTTCGACCACCGTGGCGTCCGCGCCGATCTGGTCGACGTGATCATCGCCCGCAGGGTCCGGATCGGGCTCAGGTGTCGGCGTTGGTGTCGGCGTTGGCGTCGGAGTTGGCGTCGGAGTTGGTGTCGGAGTTGGTGTCGGAGCGTCATCGACTACGCCGTCAATCCAAGCCGCCAACGTATCGACGCGCGTGTCGAATGAGTTGTCCCCCAGTTGATGTGGATCGCCATCGCCGCCGGAGGTGATGCCGGCGATGAATGGTTGTCCGTCGATCGTGAGAAACGCGGGGCCGCCCGAGTCGCCGGGCGCGGTGTTGCTTTCGGAGTGGCTGTCGAACGTCCACTCGATATGGGTCGGCGTGACTCGGTCGATGGGCGTTTGACCGACGCGCTGCGTGCCGAAGTCAAAACTGGCTCCACCCTGGGAAGTGCCGCCCTGGCCGAATCCAACGAGCGTCAGCATCTGCCCAACTTTGGGCGTGCCGCGAAAGATCTGCATCGGTTCGACGCCAACCACCGGTCGACTCAGCTCCATGATCGCCATGTCGTTGCCGGCGTCGAACGAATCGGAGCGGTAATTGGGGTGCACGGTGATCTTGACCGTCGAAATCACCTGACCACCGACTTCGAAAGTGCCTTCCGTATCGCCGATGAAACCGTCGAACGACTCGACGCAGTGGGCGGCTGTCAGGACGTGGGTCGGGCTGATCAAGGTGCCCGTGCAGCCGTCGTTGACAATGCCGACGGCCGGGTAGTCGGATTGCTCGCCGTTGACGATGCGGGGGGATGGCTGGGAGTTGGCCAGATAGGGGACCGCGGCCTCCCCCACGTCCAGCAGCGTGACGGGCGCGTGATCGATGGCGGCGGCCAGCAACTGCCGCGACTCCAGCGACTCTAAATGCAACGCTCGCTGCAGCTTGGCGCGAGGCGTCCGCAGGCGTCTCTTCTTGCGTTTCTTCCGTTCGGTTCGGGTCGAGTGATTGTGCATGCCTCAGGTTCCTAGAAGTGAAGGGGAGATGTGTGTGAGACCGTTTCGAGTGGTCTCGCGAGAGGTACGGGTGGGGCATGCTGATCTTTCACGAAAACTGAGATTTCGCGCTGTCAGCTCTTCGGCCAGGGGAACGCCCCTCTGACTCTTTGACTCGCCGACGTCCTGCCTCCTTAGTCATTAGTCCTTCGTCATTCCTTAGTCATTAGTCACTAGACCTTAGTCATTTCCTCCTTCCCTCCTCGCGGCGTCCGTTTTGGTATTTCCCCCCTCTTTTGATTCCGCTACTATCCCGCCGCTTCCGCGTCAGGCGAGTGCGCGAGGACCGTTTTCGAGGTCCTCCGCGGCCAGCCGGTGGCTCACATCCAATTCGTTCTGAACTGCGCAGAGGTCATTCCGATCTCGTTCGCTGTGGAGGGATTTTAGTTATGTCTCGCAAAACTCAGTGGCTGTTGGTCGCGATTGCCTGCGTGAACTTCGTTGTTCCCGCACACCTCGTCGCCGCGGAGCGGGTTGGCGTCCGCGATCTGGCGCTTGGAGAAGGGGGCGTCTTGCGTGGGCAAGTCGTGGCCCCTACTGGCGTTGCCGTGCCGCAAACGGCTGTGACGTTGTCTCAGCAAAGACGGCCTGTCGCTCAGGTCACCACGGACGCGCAGGGTCGCTTTGAACTGCGCGGCGTCCGCGGCGGCGTCTACGAGCTGACCGCCGGCGGGCAAGTTGGCGTCTATCGCTGTTGGGCCGCTCGCACGGCACCGCCATCCGCCAAGCAGCACGCCCTGTTGGTGGCCGGCGACGTCGAGCGTGGGCAACAGCCGATTAGCGCGTTGGTTGCCAATCCACTTGTGATTGGTTTGGTGATAGCAGCCGCGATCGCCATCCCGATCGTGGTGAACAACTCCAACAACGCGCCGGCCAGCTAGTGTTGAACCATTCGTCGCACGCCTCGGAGGTTGGGCGGCGCTCTAGGATGACAATGAAACAACCCAGGACGGGAATCCGGCGCGACAAGCTACAACTGGCGGGGCTGCTGACTGCAATTTCGTTGGCGGCGCTGTCGTGTGGTTGCCAGGCGTCCGGGTCGTACAACGCAGCGAGTCTGCCGGCCGCACTGGCCGCGCCGCCGGTCCAAAGCTCTCGTCAGCTCAATCTGTCTCACCTGTCGAGCGCCAACTTTCGCAGTGATGTGATTCAGCCGGGCGATCTTGTCGAGGTCACGATTTCAACAGGGCTGGCTGACGACGACGGCGTTGGCAAGCCGGTTCGCGTGAACGACTACGGCAGTGCGGAAGTACCTCTGGTTGGTCAAATCCAATTGGCCGGTTTGCAACTGACTCAAGCGGAAGAGGCGATCGGTCGAGAGAGCGTGACTCGAGGCATCTATCGGACGCCGTCGGTGGCCGTCGGTCTCAAGCAGCGAAAGACCAATCACGTCACGGTGATGGGAGCGGTCAAGCAGCCCGGCGACACCTATCTACCCGCCGCCAACAGCAACTTGCTGTCTGCGCTGTCAGCCGCCGGCGGCCTGTCGAAAGAGGCGGGCACGATCGTGGACATTCGGCACCCCACCTACTTTGATGGTCGCGTCATGGCGCCTCCGCGGTCGCAGCGAATCGATCTCGCCGTCGCCACTCGACAGGGCGGCGACTTCCGACTGCTCGACGGGGCATCGGTGACCGTCATCGAGAAACCGTTGCAGGCCATCCACGTGATCGGACTGGTGCATCGGCCCGATCAGTTCGAAATGCCGGAGAATCAGGAATTGCGATTGCTCGGCGCGATCGCTTTGGCCGGCGGGCGGCGACTGCAGTTAGCTGACAAAGTCAAAGTGATTCGCACGCTGCCCGGCAACCGAGCACCGGTGACGATCAACGCGTCGGTGCGATCGGCCAAGAGCGACCCGGCGGCCAACATGCGCTTAGCGGCTGGTGATGTGGTCAGTGTGGAGGAGACGCCAACCACGTTCACAATCGAAACGCTCCGCAGCTTCATTCGATTTGGATTCAGCAGCGCCATCCCAGGATTTTGAGTCAAACGGCTCCGAAGTTGATCGGCTTCCGAGCAAACAAAGACCCGCAATGACAGACACGTCGAGAATGCCAGCGGATGTCGAGCAGTCGCCCGCCGACGCGGCGCAGGCCACGTTGAGGTTTCTGCGCGTCCTCCGCTACCGCAAATCGCACGTCATCACCGCGGTGCTTGTCGCAGGCTTGCTCGGAGCGCTCTACTACTTCACGGCGACTCGCATCTTTCAAGCCTCCGCCCAGCTGCTCGTCACGCAATCCGGACCGGACGTCTGGAACACATCGATGAACCCGACCGGTTCGCGAGACACGCAGATCCCGACTTACGAGCGGCTGTTCACCAGCGCCGTCGTCCTCAACGGCGCCTTGGAGCGATTGAAGAAGATGCCTCAGGGCGCTCGCATCGATCTCGCCGAGGCTCCGCGAGAGAAGTGGACCGACGTGCTGCGGGGCAACCTCTCGGCGCGCGCCATCAAGCGAACCAACATCATCGAGTTGACCTACCAGTCGAAGTCGCCCGCCGCCGCGCAAGCAGTTGTGGCGGCAATCGTGAAGTCCTACATGGATTTCATGGACAAAAATCACAAGGACGTCTCTGTTGAAATCGTCGGGATTCTCGACCGCGAAAGACATCAGAAAGAAAAAGAGCTCCGCCAGAAACAAGCCGAGTTGCTACAACTCCGCCGCCGAACGGGCGACCTGGCGATGCGCGACGGCTCGAACGTAACGCACCCACTCGTGCAGCGCGTCGTGGAACTCAACGATACGTATTTGACCGTCCAAAAGCGGCGCATGGAGCTCGAGGCGTCGTTATTCGCCATCCGCCGCGGGGGCGACCTTCGTCAGCACCTGTTCATGCTCGACGCCAGCATCGGACGCGAGTTTCTGATCAGCACGCTGGGGCTGAATCCGAAGTTCCTCGAGGCCGTCAACGATATCGAGCGCGAGATGCTGGCGGACCGCTCCGAACTGGACACGATTCAAGTCCGCCTGGGGCCGGCTCACCCCCGCGTCGTGCAATTGACTCGCAACATCGAGAACGGGCGACGCTACCTGGCCGATTACCAGGCCAACATCAATCGCAAACTCGACGGAATGCGGAACGGCCGGCTGGGAAATACGCTCGTGTCGATGTTGCAAGAGGATTTGACGAGAACCCAATCGCATGAAGACAACCTGCGCCGCGAGTACGAGGCGGTGAAGACCGAAGCCGTGCAACTGAACGATCGCATGGCCGCGCTGCAGATGGCCGAGAACGAAGTCCAACGGTTGAGCAAGCTCCACGACAATCTGCTCGATCGCATCGCCAACATCGATCTGAAACGCGACCGCACGGACGTGCGCGTCTCCATCGTCAGCGATCCGAAGGCGCTCAAAGACTTCGTCGCGCCGCGATTGACGCTCGTGGGACTCATTTGTCTCGTCGCCGGGCTCAGCGTCGGGACGGGAGTCGTCTACGTCCTCGACCTGCTCGACGATCGCTTCCGTTCGCCCGAAGAACTTCGCGAACAATTGGGTGTTCCGCTGCTGGCGATGGTCCGCAAGCTGTCCGCGATCAGCGACGGGGGAGCCGAGTCCTTGCACGTCAGCGTCTCGCCCAATTCGGTGGAAAGTGAGGCGTTCCGCACTTTGCGAACCGTTCTCGCTCTGTCGGGCGAGGAGATGCAGCGCCTGGCGGTGACGAGTTCCGAGCCGAGCGACGGCAAGACGACCGTGTTGGCGAACCTGGGCGTCGCTTACGCACAGGCCGGCAAACGAACATTGCTGATCGACGCCGACCTCCGCCGACCCGGACTCTCCAAGCTGTTCAAGGTGCGTCACGACCACGGCCTCACCGATGTGCTGCGATCAGATCAAGACTTGCCCGCCGAGTGCGCCGCCGCCGTGCAATCGACATCGATCGAGGGGCTCGATGTGCTGCCGTGTGGCCCCAAGCCGAGCGATCCGGGCGAGTTGCTCGGCGGCCAGCGGTTCCAGGATCTCATCGCCTGGGCCGAGTTGAACTACGATCAAGTCTTTGTCGACTGCCCGCCCGTCATGGCGGCCAGCGACGCGGCCATCGTTGGCCGACTGGTCGACGGCATGATGCTCGTCGTCCAGCCCGAGAAAAACCACCGTCGAATCGTGCTCCGCGCGGCCGAACACCTCGCCACTCTCAACGTCAACTTGATCGGTGTTGTCGCGAACCGAGTCGGCGAAATGGATGGCGGCTACGGCTACGGCTACGGATACGGCTACGGTTACGGATATGGATACGGTGAAGACGATGACGACCTCAGCGACGACGAGTTTGCGGATGGGCGCGTCGACGATGTAGAACGGGCGGACGATCTACTCGCTCCCACGCCCCGACGCGCCGGCGCGATCCGTCGTCGGGCGGCCTGATGATTCAGCGCCCCTGATTCAGCGCCCCTGATTCAGCGCCCGCGAGCCGGCATTGCTCTGTCGTTGCTCCGCCGTATTGGCTACGATCCGCGCCGTTCGACAATTCTCGCGTGACCCAGTTTGTCGCGGATTGTCGATCCGTTCCGGGCGCGATGACGTTAGCGCCTGCCCGAGGAGCGCGCAGCCGGCGCGAATGATCCATGCCAAAAAGCCTTGGCCGCAGCCGACGCGGCTTCTCGTCATCTGGCGCCTCGCCCTGGTCCGACCATCTGCTGAACGTCGTCGATCTGCTGATTGCCAGCATTGCAGTCATCGCTCCGCTGTTTATGGGCGGCCGCGGACCGATGGGGAAATTCGTATTCGCGGCGCTTGTCGTCGCTGCGTGCGCCGCTTGGCTCGGCCGCCAATGCCTGCTCGCCAAGTCGCGCTGGCACTGGTCGGGAGCTGAACCGTTGCTCGCCGCCGGATTGGTGCTGGTGGTCGTTCAGTTGACGCCGTTGCCGGAGACGGTCATCGCCCAAGTCTCGCCCTCGTTAGCTGAGCGGCTGCCGCTGTGGTCAAACGACGCCAACAGCGCGGTCGCCTTGGGCAATTGGAGCACGATCTCGCTGGCGCCCGACTCGACTCGTGGAGCGCTGGTCGTCTACCTCGCCTACGCGTTGTTGTTTGTCTTGCTGCTGCAGCGGCTACAGACGTTGGACGATGTCGAGCGACTGTTGAAGCTGATCGCCGTCGCCGCCGTCGCGATGGCCGCTCTCGGGTTGGCGCAGTATCTGGTCAACAACGGCAAGTTCCTGTGGTTCTACGAGCACCCATCGCGAACGACTGAGTTTCGAGTTAAGGGGACGTTCCACAATCAAAACCACTTCGCCCACTTCCTGGCGCTGGGCGTCGGACCGCTGATTTGGTGGATCGTGCGGGCGGCGGCTCCCGGCTCCGATCGCAGTTCGCGGTCCGGCTGGAGCGGCGGGAGACGAGTGAACCCATTGGTGCGGCAGGGACTGATCGTCGCCGCCGGTGTCGTCGGCGTGGCCGTGTTGTTGAGCTTCTCGCGCGGCGGTGTGATCGCCGTCGCAATCGCAGCGGCCACTTGCCTGGGAGTCTACTTCTGGCGGAAGTTGTTGACTCGCAAGTCGCTGATCCCCATCGCTTTGACGGCGGCTGCTGTGATCGGCGCGTTGTCGATCCACGGTAGTGAACATTTGCTTTACAAGTTGGGCACGATCAAGGACGCCAACTCGCTGAGCGAACTTTCCGCGGGACGTCAGGCGCTATGGACCGCCTTGGTGGAGGCGATTCCCGATTTCCAGATGGCTGGCTCGGGGATCGGCAGTCACCGCGAGATCTACCCGTCGTACATGCAAGAGTACTACGCGGTCGAATTCACTCACGGCGAAAGCGGATACCTGCCGTTGCTACTGGAGGCGGGGGCTCCCGGCTTGGCGCTGATGCTGATCGGCATCGTGTTCGCGCTCTGGTGGTGCATCCGCCCCCTGTTGTTTCGCGATGAGCAGTCGGAGACGCGCGATCGCCGCGTCGCCGTCGCCGGAGCGTTGCTGGCGGGGATCTGTGTCAGCGCGGTTCACTCGGCCGTCGATTTTGTCTGGTACCTTTCCGCCTGCATGTCTGTGACCGTGATGTTGGTCGCCGCGGCGTGTCGCTTGACGGCGCTCTCGTTGCGGGACGGCGGGGTGGTCGGAGCCTGGCGGGGTTTGTTCATGATCCGGTCGAGCGAGTTCTCCCGGCAGACGGCCGTCGCGCTGTTCGTCGGCTCCTGCTTCGTCGGCGGGGCGATGGTGAAAGTCGGCGTCGGCCCCGCGCTGGCCGCTCCCCATTGGAACGACTACTTGCGGCTGGCCTTGGACGACAACGTCAGTGCGTCCGACAGTCAGGCCGAGCGGCTTGCGGAGATGCACCGCTCGCTTTCTCAGGCTCTCGCCCACCATCCGCAGAGTCCGCGACTTAACGCCCGCATGGGCCTCATCTGCCTACAGAGGTTTGAGGAACTGCAGAAGTCAGCCGACAATGCGATGAGCTTGGCGCTGATTCGCGACGCGGCGCAAGCCTCGGAATTCCCCTCTCAAGAGAGCCAGAACGAGTGGCTCTCGCGAGCGATCGGCGAGAATCGAGCATTCCTCGACCAGGGTCTCGTCCACAGTCAACGAGCCGTTCACGAATGCCCGTTGATCGGCGAGGCGTACGTGTTTCTAGCCGAGCTGTCGTTTCTGGAGACGTCGGCGCCGGCGGCGAAGGATGAGTACATCGACCAGGCTCAGCGAGTTCGACCGTTCGACGCGTTCGTGCAATTCTCATTGGGGCGAGAAGCTCTCCTGGCCCTCGACGTCGAAAAGGCGATCGAGCATTGGAAGCGAGCCTTTCACCACGACCCGCAGATCCGCGGTCAAATCGTCCACGCCTTTGCTCCCCAAGTGCCCGCCAAATTCTTCCTCACGCAGTTCGAACCCGACAAGCAGGGCATGCGGCTGATCTACGACGTCTACCGTTCGATGGATCGCAAAGAGGACGCGATCGACGCGGCTTGGCCCTATGTGCGGTGCTTGGTCGAAGAGGCTCAAACAGCCGAGGATCCCAGTCGGGCGTCGCATACATGGGATGTGGCGCGAGTCGTCTACGAGTTTCTCGGTGAGCACCAGGCGGCGCTCTCCGTTTCGCGTCGAGCGGTGAAACTGGATTCGACCAACTACAACAAGCGCCGATCGCTGGCGAAGTTGTTGGAGTTGAACGGCCTCTATCAAGAAGCGGTCGAACAACTCGAATGGTGCTCGCTGCGCGACCGCGACTCGACTGAGGTGAGCAGAAAACTAGCGGAATTGAAACGGCTGGCAACCCAGCCGCCAGCCCAACCGCCGACACACCTGGGCGGCCGCCCTCCAGCGACTCCGCTCCGCTAGGCAAACTCCCAACTGCGCTGGGGCGCCTTGGGCAAAATGGGACGAAGTGAGCGCAGCTCCCTCGTCGTTCATCCGCCTCCCGTCGCTCGCAGGAATCGAATGGGAGAAGCCACGGTGCGTCACGTCGCATGTGACAAGCAGAATGGCCTTTGTCGCCGGTTGCGATTTCGCTAACATCCGCCCGCCTTTTTCCTCGTCCAATTCCTCGTCCAATTCCTCGTCCAACTCGTCCAACGCTACCGCGACAAGAACACAGCGACGACGCGTACGATGGCGTGCCGGACGAATGGCGAGTTGCGACCAGTTGGCGAAACTCTTATGGCTCGACTAACTCTACCTCCCATGCCGCAGGGTCGGACTCGACACTTGTTGTTAGGTGTCGCGTTATTGCCGGTCTTCGCCGCATTCTTGTACATCGCGTACTGGCTGCGATTCGACGGCAACATGAGCCAAGCTGTTTCGCTCGCCGCCGTCCCCTTTGTGCTACTCATCAAGACGGGCGTTTTTTCATGGTTCCGAATCTATCAGAGTTGGAATCGATACGTCTCGTTTCACGACCTCGTCAAATTGGCCGAGGCGACAACCGTCAGTTCGGTCTTGGTAGCCGTAATGGACTACCTGGTCTTTCCCAGCATCAACATTCCCCGCAGCGTCTTCCTGCTCGACTGGGTCATCACTCTTGTCGGAGTGGGCGCGTTGCGGTCGATCGTGAGACTGATCGAAGAGCAGGCCGCTCACCATCTGAACGGTAAGGCGCCGGTATTCATCGTCGGAGCCAACGACACGGGCGAGGCGCTGCTGCGAGCCCTCCGGCGCGATTCGCGACTTCCCTATCGGGTTGTCGGATTCATCGCCGAAGACAACGCGCCACAAAGCGAAATCAGCGGCATCCCCGTCCTCGGGGCGCTCGAAGAGACTCGCCAACTCGCTCGCGCACACCACGTCCGCGACGTTTTCATAACGGCCGGCGAGTTGCCCGGCCAGCAGGTTCGGCAGTTGGTTGAAGGAGGCAGCCGCGAGGGCGTTACCGTCCGCGTCCTGCCCAGCTACGAACAACTGCTCGACGGCCGCGTCGACTTGCGACCGCGCACCGTCTCGATCGAAGACCTGTTGGGCCGCGTTCCGGTGGAATTGAATACTGGACAACTTCATTCGTGGTTGGACGGTCGCACTATCCTGGTCACCGGCAGCGCCGGCAGCATCGGATCAGAGATCTGTCGCCAACTCTGTCAATTCCCGATCGGCAAGCTGGTTGTCGTCGACCAGTCGGAGACGGGACAGTTCTTTCTCGAGCGCGAGCTTCGCGGTTTGATCGGTGAGAGCGAGATTGAAGTCTGCGTGGCGGACGTGTGCGACGAGCCGCGGATGCGCAGTATCTTCGACCAGTATCAGCCCCACGTCGTCTTTCACGCGGCCGCCTACAAGCACGTGCCGCTCATGGAGGCGAATCCGGGCGAGGCGATAAAGAACATCGTCCTGGCGACACGGCTCGTCGCCGAACTGGCGCACGAATCGGGAGTCGGATCGTTCGTCATGGTCTCCACGGACAAGGCCGTCAATCCGACCAACGTCATGGGCGCTTGCAAGCGAGTCGCCGAGTTGTTCGTGCAATCGCTCGCCCGCCAGTCCGATTGCCGCTTCGTGACCGTTCGATTCGGCAACGTCCTCGACTCCGCCGGCAGTGTTATCCCCGTCTTCCGCGAGCAGATCGCCAAGGGCGGACCCGTCACCGTGACGCACCCTGACATGGTGCGGTACTTCATGACCATCCCCGAAGCGTCTCAACTAGTTGTCCAAGCCGGGGCCATGGGAAATGGCGGCGAAATCTTCGTCTTGGACATGGGCACGCCTGTGAAAATCGTCGATCTGGCGACCGATCTGATCCGCCTGTCGGGACTTGAGGTCGGCAGTGACATCGAAATCGAATTCACGGGGAAGCGACCGGGCGAAAAACTCTACGAAGAGCTTCAAGCGCACGGCGAGACGCGAATCAACACGGCCCATCCCAAGATCCTCGTCGCCGAATGTGTGGCGAACAGTTTGGGCGACATCCGCATTCACATCGATCAGCTCGCCAAGTTGACCGAGAGCCCGCGCGATCTGTTGTTAGGCAAGCTCCGCCAAGCCGTCCCTCAATACGATCCGTACGCTGAAACGGACGCCGACTCGGTGCGACGAGCCGCCTAACGTGGCAGTGCCACACACAAAGCGGCACTGCTAGCAGCCGCGGCGGTCATTTCCGCCTTGGCCGAATTCGGCCGTGCTGCTATCTTCGTCCGGCCATTCTCATCCACACGTAAGGAGGCGCGTCGATGAACCCGGAATGTGTCGTCGTCGAACCGGCGGCGTTTGTCAAACATTTGCGACCCGGCGATGTGGTTGTTCCACTGACCGAAGCACCTTGGCTGGCGATGAATGTTCCAGCCGAGACGCGCGTCTTGCAGACAGTCGAGGGCCAGTGGCAAGTCGCTGCGGCCGGCGATGGAATCGTCGCGCTGGGCGACACTCGACGCAAGTGGCCCGCCGAACTCACAACCCCGCCGACCGAAGTCATCAGGCTGGTGCTGGTTGGCGCCGACGCGTCCGACATCGCGTACTTCGCCGGCTTTGGGCGTGAAGTGATCGGCGTCACCGTTCAGGCCGCCGCCACCGCCGCCGACTTTATGTCGGAAGAGGATTCGGAGGCGGTCGCCGAACGTCTCCGCCAACTTGGCTACATCTAATCGACGTGGCCGGCGCGCTCACAAAGAGTCGAGCTGATGTTCTCACCAACCGGTAATGTGGAAAGCGACGGGACGAGCAGGTGACGCAGACGTTTATCTTGGGAATCGATGGTTTGCCCGACTGGATGTGGCGGCGATTCGCCGACGAGGGCGTCATGCCCTATAGCGCGGAGTTGCTGAACTCGGGCGAGCTAGTTCCGATGCAGTCGGCGACTCCCGAAGTGTCGTCGGCCGCGTGGGCTTCCATCGTGACGGGCGAGAATCCGGGCGGGCACAATGTCTTTGGCTTTACCGACTTGATCGACGGCGGTTACGCGCTCGGTTTCACCTCGTCGCGGACTTTCAAAACACCGCCTTATTGGCAGCGCGCCGATGGGCGTCGTCACTTTGTGATGAACGTGCCGCAGTCGTATCCCGCTCAACCGCTCAACGGTACGCTCGTCTCCGGGTTCGTCGCACTCGATCTGGACCGAGCCGTCTATCCGGCGGAGCAGCTGTCGTTGCTCGAGAGTGTCGGCTATCGCGTCGACGCGGACATGACGGCCATCGAAATCTCCAAGGAGCGATTCGTCGACGACTTGCGGGCCGTTCTGGCGGCGCGGGTCGAGGCGTTTGACCGCCTGTGGAGTTCCGGTTGGGACACCGGCATGTTTGTGATCACCGGCACCGATCGATTGAACCATTACCTCTGGGAGGATTTCGAGGACGACAATTCGCCGCACCATCAGCGTTTTCTCGATTTCTACCGCGAAGTCGATCGAGTGATCGAACACGTTGTTTCGCAGCTTGGCGACGACACGAACCTGATCGCCGTGTCCGACCACGGCTTTGGCCGGCAACGGATGAGCGTCAACGTCAACAAGATTCTGCACGACCACGGTTACCTCTCGGTCTCCAAGTCCGATAGGCCGTCCTACGTCGACATGACGCCCCAGACGCGGGCTTTCGCGATGGACCCCGGTCGCATCTACCTACACCGGTCGAGCCGCTACCCGAACGGTCCATTGAATGATGAACAAGCCGAAGCGACGGCCGCCGAACTGACCGCGACGTTCGAGTCGCTCGAGATCGACGGCGTGCCGCTGGTCGATCGCGTCCTCCGCGGCCGCGACGTCTATTCCGGTTCGTTCGCCCACCGCGCTCCCGACTTGGTGCTGCTGCCCGCCGAAAATGTCGCCTTCTCGGGGCGGATGAATCTAACGGAGTTGATCGAGACGACGCCGATCAACGGCAAGCACACGTTCGAGAACTCAACGTTCTTCTATCGCGGGCGGGCGGGCGTGACGATTCCCAGTCCAATGAAGGTCGAGCACGTGCTCGGCGTTATCTCTCAAGCAGAGTCGGCGAAGGCCGCCGCGTAGGCGTAGAACGAATTCGGGAAGGATCCCACCGATGTCTCAACACGATTGCCCGAACGACAAGTCGACCTGCTGGAGTTGCCCGGCGGTTGAGTTCAAAGGCCACGTCGATTTTCGCGCTTGTGGCCAAGCAGCGTTTCGCAAGGCCGCCTCGGGACAGCTGGTTGTCGAGTGCAAACGCCGCCCCGAAATCGGCTACTTCGATCCGATGTCGATCACGTACGACTCGTGCACCGAGTGGCGGGAGTCGGAGTACGGTCGGCTGCTGAAGGGCATGCGTGTCTTGATCCTCGGCATGGACGGATACCTCGGCTGGCCCCTCGCACTGAAGCTCGCCAAATTGGGCTGCGAAGTGCACGGCATCGACAACATGGTGCGTCGCAAGCTGGTCGACGAGAAGGGCGGGCAGTCGGTCTTGCCGATCGAATCGATGTCGAATCGAGTGGCCGCCGCCAAGCGGCAGCTCGATGTCGACATCCACTTTCGCGAGATGGACCTGCTCGACCGCGAGTCTCTATTTCCTTACCTGCAGGAAGTCAAACCCGAAGCGATTGTGCAATTCGCCGAGATCCCCAGCGCGCCGTACAGCATGGCGAGTGTCGACAAGGCCGTGCACACGATCGAGAACAATGTAGTCGGTACGCTCGGCCTGCTGTTCGGCATGCGAGACCACGCCGCCGAAGCATCGCTCATCAAACTCGGCACGATGGGCGAGTACGGCAGTCCGCTCACGGGGCGTCCGTTGTTCGAAGGGCTGTTCCCCGGCGAAGCCACGTTGCAGTACCAAGGCGAAGAGTGGAGCTTGGGCGGCGAGCTCACTCCGCGCGACCCGGTCAGCTTCTACCATGTCAGCAAGGTCCAAGGCACGTTTAGCGTTTACGAAGCGTGCAAGTATTGGTGGCTGCGCAGTTACGATGTCATGCAAGGGGTCATCTACGGCAGCCACACCGACGAGTTGGCGGCCGATCCGGCGCTCAACACCCGCTTCGATATCGACGAATGGTGGGGGACGGTCGTCAACCGTTTCGTCGCTCAGACGGCTGTTGGCGAACCGATGACGATCTACGGATCCGGCAATCAGATGCGCGGCTACATCACACTCAAGGACGCCATGCAGTGCATCGTTCGGCTGATCGCCAAGCCGCCCGAACCCGGTCAATACGATGTCGTCAACCAGGTGACGGACGTCTTCACCGTGCGGCACATCGCCGAGACGGTCGCCAAGATCGGCCAGCGGGAATTCGGACTCGACCCGCTCATTCAGCGGCTCGAGAATCCACGCGTCGAGGCGGAAGAACATCCCTACGAGGTGATCCACGAGAAGTTGCAGGAGCAGTTCGGCTTCCAAAGTGAATCGTCGCTGGAGGAGGAGATTCGCCACATCTTCAAGTCCGCGCTCGAGCCGGAGGCGAAGTCCCGCATCGAAGCGCAGCGAGATGTGCTCACGCCCCGCACGCGGTGGTCCGGCGAGCAGAAAGAGATGGCCGTGCTGGAGACGATTCGGCCCGCGGCCTAACCATAGAGTTCACGAACTGAAGAGTTCACGAACGGATTGAGCGAAACGGAAACGATGGAAGTCACGGACGAGACGTTTGCAGCGGAAGTAATGCAACACCAGGGCGTTGTGCTGGTTGACTTTTGGGCGTCCTGGTGCCCGCCGTGCAAAATGATGCAGCCGATGGTTGAGAAGCTGTCGCGCGAATACAACGGTTCGACTCGCATCGTCAGTTTGAACATCGATCGCAACCCTCGCGCAGCGGCCGATCATCAGATATCCAATGTGCCGACGTTCGTCGCCTTTTGCGGTGGTCGACGGATCGCCGCCGCCAGCGGCGCGCAGACCGAAGGGCAGTTGCGAAAGCTGATCGTACAAGCGGAAACCGCGCGGGACGCCGCATAGCCCCACGAAACGAATTGCTCGCGAAAGACAAGTCGACATGGACCACTCGCAAATCACAATCGTCACCGGACTGCCGCGGTCGGGTACATCGATGATGATGAAGATGCTCGAGGCGGGTGGCGTGCCGCCTCTGGCCGATCATCGACGAGCCGCCGATCTCGACAATCCCAACGGCTACTACGAATTCGAGCCGGTGAAGCGGACGAAGGAAGATCCGTCGTGGCTGTCCGAGGCGGAGGGCCGAGCCGTCAAGATGGTCTACAGCCTGCTCTACGATCTGCCGAGTGACCGCGACTACGATGTTGTGTTCATGCGCCGCGAGTTGCCCGAGATTCTGGCGTCGCAGAGAAAGATGCTCGACAGGAAGGGGCATTCGTCACCCGTCTCCGACGAGAAAATGGCCGCGCTGTTCGCCGCGGAAATCGCCAAGTTCGCCAGTTGGTTGGAGATGCGGAAGAACATGCGGTCAATCGAAATCCACTACGGCGATGTCGTTCGCGGAGACGCCGATGCAATCGATCGACTCAACGATTTCCTCGGCGGCCAGTTGGACGCCTCCGCGATGCGGGGAGTGGTCGACCCGAAGCTGTACCGGCAGCGAGTCGCCTGACAACGACTACCATCGATCGCCGCGGCGGTCGAGTCACACACTATCGCCATGGAGGGCGAGACGTTGGCATTTCTAACAAACAAAACCGTGCTGATCACCGGCGGCTGCGGCACTGTCGGGCTGGAGCTGGTCGACCAGATTCTCCTCCAACAACCGAAGGAGGTCCGCGTCGTCGATTGCAACGAGTCCGAAGTGTTCTTTCTCGAACAGCGGATCACTGAGACGATCGGCCAACTGCGGCTCAAGCACACGCAAGGCAACTGCTACGTCGGCGACATCCGCGATCCGGACAAGATGAACATGCTCTGTGAAGGCGTCGACGTGCTGTTTCACGTCGCCGGTCTGAAGCACGTCATTCTGTGCGAACGATCGCCATTCGACGCCGTGCAGACCAATGTGATCGGCGTCAAGAATGTCATCAATTCGGCGCTCGCCAACAACGTCGAGCGGGTGATCTTCACCAGCTCCGACAAGGCCGTGAACCCAACCAACGTGATGGGGACATCGAAGCTGATGGGCGAGCGGTTGATCACCGCGGCCAACAGCTTGAAGATCAATCGGCGAACCATCTTCACATCGACTCGCTTCGGCAACGTTCTCGGTTCGCGAGGATCGGTCGTGCCGATCTTCTACCGACAGATTCGCGGCGGTGGACCGGTCACGCTGACGAATCGCGAGATGACGCGTTTTGTGATGACGTTGGCCGACAGCTGCCGCTTGGTGTTGGCCGCCGCGGAACTGGCGCGAGGCGGCGAAGTTTTCGTCACCAAGATGCCCATCATGCGCATCGAGGATCTGGCTCACGTCATGATCTCGATGCTCGCCGAAAAGTTCGGCCACAATCCACAAGAGATCGTCGTCGATGAGATTGGCGCCAAGGCCGGCGAGAAACTGTACGAGGAGTTGATGTCGGACGAGGAGACTGGACGGACGTGCGAACTGCCGGAGATGTTCGCCGTACTGCCCGCCTTCCGCAGCGTTTACAGCGATATCGACTACGGCTACGAGGGCGTGTTGAGGGCGACCGTCGACGAGCCGTACGTCAGCTCGCGACATCCGGCGATGAGCCGGGATGAGATTCGCGACTACCTTGAGCAGCACCGCATTTTGGAACTCGACGAGTCGGAGTTCGCGACCGGCAAACCGGCTCAACAAATCAAAATCGCCGCGTAGCAGCGGCTCTTCAGGCGAGGATTAGACGATGCGATGGTTCGTCACCGGCGGTTGCGGGTTCATTGGGCGAGCGCTGATTCAATCGCTCGTCGAGCGTGGGGAGACGGTTCGCGTCTACGACAACCTCAGCGTCGGGACGCGCGGCGAACTGGCGGGCGTGGCTCCGTTCGTCGAAGTCGAATCGCCTCAGTCCATGGAAGACTCGACTGGGCTTGAGCTTGTCGTTGGCGACATCTTGGACGAACCCTCTGTGCGGAGCTCCGTTCGTGGAGCCGATGTGATCGTGCACTTGGCCGCCAACACGGGAGTCGGACCGTCGGTTGAAAACCCGGGCTCCGATTGCCGCACGAATGTTTTGGGAACACTGGCCATCCTTGAGTCGGCGCGCCACCGCGGCGTCAAACGCGTTGTCTTCGCATCCAGCGGCGCGCCGCTCGGCGAGTGCGAGCCGCCTCTGCACGAGCGCCTCGCGCCTCGTCCGGCGTCTCCCTACGGAGCCAGCAAGTTGGCTGGCGAAGGTTATTGCTCCGCCTACTTCCACTCGTTTGGAGTCGAGACGGTCGCTTTGCGGTTCGGAAACGTGTACGGACCCGGTTCCATGCACAAGGGAAGTGTCGTCGCAAAGTTCATTCGCCAGTCGTTGAGCGGCGAGGAGTGGGAAGTCTACGGCGACGGCAACCAAACTCGCGACTTTGTGTACGTCGCCGATCTCGTCGACGCCATTCAGCGCGCGGGGACGACGCCCGGCGTCGGCGGCGAAGTGTTTCAGATCGCGACGAACGCCGAAACGACCGTCAATCAGTTGATCGCTGTCATGCAACAAGTGCTGGGAGAAATGGGCGCGCCCGCGGGGCGCGTCCTGCACACGGCGACGCGGACAGGCGATGTGCTCCGTAACTACTCGGACACGTCCAAGGCCCGCGAACAGCTCGGTTGGCAAGCCGAACACTCGTTGCGCGAGGGGATCGCCAAGACGATCGCCTGGTTCCTCAGCTCACCCGCCGCCAAAGCCGCCTGAGCCAGCGTCGTGAAGGCCTGCTGTACCCGCTAGTACAGGCTGTACGATGGCCTTCCAAGG